>NZ_JBVICQ010000011.1:0-7191 GCF_055572815.1 Streptomyces sp. NPDC030296 | reverse complement strand
ACTGCGGGCGGGCGACTGCGGGCGGGCGACTGCGGGCGGGCGACTGCGGGCGGGCGACTGCGGGCGGGCGACTGCGGGCGGGCGACTGCGGGCGGGCGACTGCGGGCGGGGAAAGCCGGGGCGTAGCCCCTGGCTTTCAGGGGCGCGGGGAAATGTGCGAACGGCCCCGACGCTCCCGCAGGCGCCCGAGTACGCGCACCCCCGAGCTCATAGGCGCCCGGCCCCAACGACCGGGCACCCTGCCGAGCGGCGCAGCCACCCCGCATTACCGTGGCCCCATGCGCCCGAACGTCCCGAGTGATGCCGATCCCGGCCCCGGCCTCGCCCCAGGTCCCGGCCACGGCCCCGGCTTCGACTCCGGCCACGGCCCCGTCACCCGAGACGGAGTCGGCCCCCTCCCCGGAGACCGAGACGGAGACGGAGGCGGAGGCGGAAACGGAGGCCGCCGCCGCTCCGTCTCTCCCGTCGGCCCCACACCCCCCGCGCCCCCCGCTCGCCCCACACCCCCCGAGGCCGTCGCCCCCCTCATGCGGGGCATCAGCGTGCTGCGGCGGCTCACCGAGGCGGACGGCGTGTTGAGCCTCAGCGCCCTGGAGAAGGCGACCGGCCTCGCGCGCTCCACGGTCGACCGCATCACCGCGACCCTGGCCCGGATGGGCTACGTACGCCTGGACGGCCGCGACGCGGTCCTCGCCCCCCGGCTGATGGAACTGGGCAACGCCTACCTCGCCTCGATCCGCCTCCCCCGTCTCCTCGACGCCCACGCGGACGCCCTCGCCGACGAGTTGGACGAGTCCGTGTCGCTCGCGGTCGCCGACCGGGACGGCGTCCGTTTCATCCACCAGGCGACCCGCCGCCGCGCGATGTCCCTCAGCTTCCGCATCGGCGACCTCCTCCCCGCAGAACGCACCGCCCCCGGCCCCCTGTTCGCCACGGAGTGGGGGCCCGCGGACTGGGCCCGCTGGCGCGCCCGCCGCGAGGCCGACCCGGAGGGCCGCGGCTTCCCGGCCGTGCCGCCGCGCGAGGGCGCGTACGACGACTTCGAGGCCCGTACGGAGTCGGCGGCGGCCCAGGGCTGGGCGTTGGACGACCAGTTGATCGAGCCGGGGCTGGTCGCGGTGTCCGTACCCGTACGGGACCCCCGTACGGGCCGTGTCGCGTGCGTGGCCAGCGTCGTCAGCCACACCAGCCGGCACACCACCGACTCCCTGCGCTCGACGCTGCTGCCGCGGCTGCGGGCGACCGTGGCGCGCATGGAGGAGGAGCTGGCAGGTGCCCCGCACGAGCCCGCCGCCCCGGACGCCGCCTCCCCGGCCCCGGCCCCGTCCTCGACCCCGGCCCCGTCCGGTCTCGGTCTCGGTCTCGCCGCGTGGACGGGCGCGTCCAAGCAGGAACTGGGCCGGGAGTTCATCGAGTCGCTGGCGCGTGGTCTGACGGTCGTGACCTCGTTCGGCGAAGGCCGCGCCGACCTCACCCTCACCGACGTCGCCCGGGCCACCGGCCTCGCCCGCGCGACGGCCCGCCGGGCACTGATCACCCTCGAACACCTCGGGTACGTCGAGTCGTCCGACCGTGTCTTCCGCCTGACCCCGCGCGTCCTGGGCCTCGGCTTCCCGCCCCTGTCGATGCTGCCGCTCCCCCGGATCGCCGCCCCGCACCTGGCGGAACTCTCCGCGAGGGTGCACGAATCGGCGTCCCTCGCGATCCTCACCGCGGGCGGGGACGAGGTGCAGTACACGGCGCGGGTCGCCACCAGCCGGATCATGAGCGTCAACATCACCCTCGGCACACGGTTCCCCGCGTACGCCACGTCCCTGGGCCGCGTGATGCTCGCCGGGCTGCTCCCGGAGGTGTCCCTCCCCGAACGCCTCATCCCGCTGACCCCGCGTTCCGTCACGGACCCCCGGGAGCTCCTCGCCGTCCTCGAACGCGTCCGCACCGACGGCTACGCCCTCGTCGACGGCGAACTGGAGGAGGGCCTGCGCTCCATCGCCGTCCCCGTCCACGACCGCGACGGCCGCGTCACGGCCGCCGTCAACGTCGCGATGCACAGCAGCCGACGGTCGGTGGAGCAGTGCGTGGATGAGATCCTGCCGGAACTGCGGGCGACGGTGCACCGGATCGAGAGCGAGCTAAGGGTGGCAGGCATGTTCCGCCGGGTGCCCGGCGTCTGACGCGCACGGGCGGGTCTCCGACGTACGGGCGTCTCCCCGGCGGGCGGGCGCCCGGCGCGCACCGGCGGTCCGTCGTGCGCGCGTACGTACCGCGTACGTAGGACGGCACGCGGCGCCGCCCGCGCGAGGGGTGTGCGAACACCGTGCGCCCGCCCCCTCACCCGTACGCACCCTGCGAATGCCGTGCGCTACGGTGGCCGCCACCAGCCGTCGACACGAGAGGAACCGGCGATGCCAGCCGAGCAGCAGGGCTTCCAGTCGGTGTGGACCCGCCCCAGGACCGGCCGGGAGCAGCCCGCGCTGAGCAGGGAGCACATCGTGTCCGAGGCGCTGCGGCTGCTCGACGAGGAGGGCATCGACGCCCTCAGCATGCGCAAGCTCGGCGGCCGGCTGAGCGCGGGCGCCACCTCGCTCTACCGCCACGTCGCCAACAAGGACGAGCTGATCGAGCTGGCCGTCGACGAGGTCTACGGCGAGATCGAGGTCACCGCCTCCCCCGACCCCGCCACCTGGCGCACGGATACGGCCCGGTGCGCCCACAGTCTGCGCGCGACGATCCTGCGCCACCCCTGGCTCGCCTCCGTGCTCGGCGAGATGGGCATGTCGTACCTCGGCCCCAACTGGATGCGCGTCTCCGAGGCCATGCTGAAACTGCTGACCACCGCCGGTTTCCCGGCCGACGAGGCGGACCGTGCCCTCGGCACGCTCGTCGCGTACGTCACCGGAATGGCCACGAGCGAGGCCGCCTGGCTCACCGTCCTCGCCCGCAGCGGCCAGGACGAGCAGACCCTGGTCGAACGCCTGTGGCCGGCCGCCGAGGAGGCCGCCCAGGACTATCCGCTGCTGAGGGAGGGCTACGCCGAACAGCGCGGCGCGGACCCGCGGACCGCGCGGGAGGAGGGGTTCCAGTACGGGTTGGAGCGCGTACTGGACGGGTTGGCGACGCGACTGCCGTAGCCGCGCCGCCCATCCCCTGGCCGCCCACCCCTAACCCCACCGCCTTGCCGCCCACCGCCTGACGAACGTCCTACCCGTTGACGCCCGTGTAGCGGCTGAGGCTCCAGTTCCACAGCAGCCGGGACAGGACGAAGGCGACGAGGCCGACGAACGGCGCGGCCACCGCGAGCGCCCGTGGTACGCCCATGTCACCGCCGTGGCCGGTCAGTACCCCGGCCGGGAAGTAGGCGATGAAGGCGAGGGGCACGACGAAGGTGAACGCGGCGGAGGCGACCTTCGGCAGGATGCTCAGCGGGTAGCTGCCGAAGGTGCCCATCAGCTCCTCCAGCCACTGGCCCCAGTACGAGGTCGCCGGGAAGTGGAACGCGGCCGCGGCCAGCGCCGTGAACAGCGCGGCCTCGACGAGCATCCCGCCGAGAACCCCCGCCACGACGTACGTGATCCGCCCCGCCGTCCAGTCCAGCGAGCTCCGCTGGAGCGCGGCGGCGAACAGCCCGACCGCGACGACCAGGTCACCGATGGCGTTGACGGGGAAGAAGGCGAGCTGGACCTGCCGGTACACCGGCATGGGCCGGATCAGGCAGGGGTCGACGATCCCCTCCTGGACGAGGACGTTCATGTACTGGATCCGGCCGAGGAACAGCACGTACAGCCCGTGGGCGAGCATCCGCATGCTCGCGATCAGCAGGACGTCGGAGCTGGACCAGCCGCCGAGCCCGGGGAACCGGGTGAGCAGCACCGAGGCGAAGACGATGATCGAGACCTGCCAGATCGCCCCGATGGCGACCCCCATCAGGAACTCGCCCCGGTACTCCAGCCGCGCCTTGAAGTTGAGCTTGGTGATCCGCCAGACGACACGGGCGGCACGGACCCCCCTCACGGACGCGGCGGGACCCGCGCTGGTGGACGGTGCGGTCATGGTCATCCTCGTCATCCTCCTTGGGCCACGACACGGCGGCCGGCCATGTCCCACAGCCGGCGGGTGAGCAGGGCGAGCAGCACGATCCACACCCCTTGGATCGCCATCTGCCCGAACGCGTCACCGACCCCGATACGGCCGACGTAGATGGAGAGGGGCACGCCGAGAGTCGCCTGGAACGGCAGGAACGCGCTGAGGGTGATGAACCAGTCCGGGAAGTACCAGAGCGGCGCGTACACGCCGGACAGCAGGTTCTGGGCGAAGACGAGGATGAGGAGGGCCGCCTCGTTGCGCAGCGTCCAGAAGCACAGCAGGTCGACGAGCATCATCACGTAGTACAGGACGAGTTGACCGAGCAGCATGCTCACGACGAAGACCGCGGCGACCTCGGCGGAGGCGGGCGGGGCGACGACCCCGGCGGCGAGGCAGAGCACGTAACCGCCGAGCACCCAGCCGAAGCCGTACACCTGGTCGCCGAGGGCGCGGAGCGCGTAGTAGCGCTGGGGCCGCATGGGTCGCAGGTACCAGTAGACGATCGTGCCGAAGTGAAGATGCTGGATGACGGTGTCGCGCCCGGCACGCCGGTCCAGCCCACGGATCCGGCCCGCCAGCACGGCGAGTACGGCGTACCCGACGGCCTGGGTCTCGTCGAGCCCGGCGCTGGACTGGGTGTTCGCGTAGAGCCCGCGCCACAGGTAGACGACGAGACACACCTGCACGAGAAGCCGTACGGCGGTGGCGGTCATCCGAGGCGGGGCGAGGAACTCACCGCGGGGGGTGATGGAGGCGACACGGCGGATACGGGAGACGGTGGACGTCGGGTTGGAGACGGGCGGGGCTTGAGGTGGGGTGGGGGCTGGGGACGGGGAGGGTGCGGGAGCCGCAGAGGGCGTGGGGACCATAGTCAGCCGTCCCGGGAGACGGAGCTGGAGGTGGAGGCAGAGGTAGAGGTAGAGGTAGAGGTATCTGTAGAGGCGGAGGTGGAGGCGGAGGCGGCCGAAAGGGCCGGTCCCTCTTCCTCCCGGAGGCCCTGCGCCGGGACCTCACTGAGGTAGGCGGAGCGCATGACGTCCTCGAGGTCGTTCTCCTCCAGGGCCAGGTCGGTGACCTGGAAGCGCCCGATGACGACCTTCAGGGCCTCGTGCACGGAGGGGGCGCCGTCCCCGACGGGCCCGAACACGACGCGGGGCCCTTCGCGGCGCAGGACGCCGATGCCGGCGAAGCCGGGCAGGGAGGAGAGGTCGCGCTGACCGTCGCCACCATCGGGGCCGTCGCCGCTGCCGAACCGCTCCTGGCGCTCGATCTCCTGGACGTCGGCGGGGTCGGCGAGGGTCGCGCGGATCTGCCAGGTGCCGCCGAAGCGGCGCCGGATCTCCTGGAGCGGCCCGTCGAGGACGATGCGACCGTGGTTGATGAGGACGACCCGCTCGGCGAGCCGGGCGACCTCGGTCATGTCGTGCGTGGTGAGCAGGACGGTCCGCTCCCGTTCCTCGACCTGGTGCCGCAGGAACCGCCGGACCTGCTCCTTCACGACCACGTCCATGCCGATGGTGGGTTCGTCGAGGAAGACGACGGGAGGGTCGTGCAGCAGCGAGGCGGCGAGATCGCACCGGACGCGCTGCCCGAGGGACAGATGCCGGACGCGGGTGTCCCAGAACTCGGAGAGTTCGAGCAGCCCGTCGAACTCGTCGATGCGCTCCCGGTACCGGTCTTCGGGGACGCCGTAGATGTCGCGGAGGATCGCGAACGACTCCCGGGCGGGCAGGTCCCACCACAGCTGGGTCCGCTGCCCGAAGACGGCGCCGATGTTGTGGGCGTTGCGCTCCCGGTCCCGGTGCGGCACGACGCCGGCGACGAGAGCCTCACCGGAGGTGGGGGTGAGGATGCCGGTGAGCATCTTGATCGTGGTGGACTTGCCGGCCCCGTTGGGCCCGAGGAGTGCGAGCAACTCCCCTTTCCCGACACGGAAGTCGACGTCCCGCACCGCGACCTTGGCCACGCGCTCCGGGCTGACGAGCGACCGGAGCGCCCCGCCGAGCCCTGGCCGGCGCACGGTCGTATGAAACACCTTGGACAACCCGCGCGCCTCGATCACCGCGTTCAACGGCATCACATCCGTTCTGCTCGGCGCCCTGCCACACGGGCGGCGCCCGCCGGACAGAACCGCGCTCCGACAACCATCCGGACGCCCACCCGAGACCCCGTCCGAAATCCCGAACACCATCCGACACAACGGCGCCGATGCTAGGCCCCTCCCCCCGACCCGGAGAACCGAATTACCAACCCCAAACAGATCCGACCGCCCCACCACCACCCGCTACACTGACGGCGGCGAAGCACCACACCACGCCACCCCGCCTTCGTAGCTCAGGGGATAGAGCACCGCTCTCCTAAAGCGGGTGTCGCAGGTTCGAATCCTGCCGGGGGCACCAGCGCAAAGGCCCCGGACCGATCATGGTCCGGGGCCTTTGACATCCACGTCTGACATCAACGAGGACGGTCACTCACAACCGGCCGCCGCTTGAGCAGCCGATCCGTGTGGCTGATCGCCTCGCGCTGGGTGTCCTGCACGACGTGCGTGTACACGTCCATGGTGATGCTGATCTGACTGTGCCCGAGGATCTCCATCACGACGCGGGGCGCGACTCCAGCAGCCGTGAGGAGAGTCGCCGTACCGTGCCGGGCGTCATGCAACCGGATCACGCGAAGGCCGGCGGACTCGGCGACGCGGGTGAAGGAGCGGTAGACGTTCCGAGGCTCGACCTGGCGACCGGTACGGGTTGTGAAGACGTACCCCGAGTCGTGCCACTGTGCCGCTGAAGATCATCGATTACGCCTGGGTAGTGGTCTTCTGCTTGAGGCGTTCGTAGGGGGTCTGGTCGCCGAGGCCGCCGTGGGGGCGATGGTAGTTGTAGTAGTCCTCCCACTCGCGCAGTTTGTCGTTGAAGACCTCGGCATCGTCGATGATGACGCCGTCCAGGAGCCGGTAGAACTCCTCGGCGTCGATGCGGTGGGAGCGTTCGACCTTGCCATTCAGCCGTGGGGTGCGGGGCTTGATGTAGGTGTGCGCGATGCCCTTGTCGAGGACGTGCCAGTGGAAGGCGGACTGGAACTCGGCGCCGTTGTCGGTCTGGATGACCT
>NZ_JBVICQ010000010.1:0-390477 GCF_055572815.1 Streptomyces sp. NPDC030296 | reverse complement strand
CGAGGATGTCGGACTTGCCGTCCTCGGAGACCGTGAACTGGTTGTGCCCGGGGCCGTACTGGCTGGTGGCGGCGAAGCTGGCGAAGACCGGGCCGTCGTTCTTGGTCCAGGACGAGGCGCTGAGCAGGTCATCCGAGGCGGACGCGGTCAGCATGCCCATGCAGTAGTTGGCGTCGGTGGCGCTGGCCGAGAAGGTCATGAAGACCTTGCCGTTGCGCTGGAGCACAGCCGGGCCCTCGTTGACCGTCGCGCCAGCCTTCTCCCACGAGGCGGTCGGCCGGCTAAGCAGGACCGGTGTGCCGGTGATGGTCCACGGGCTGGACATCTGGGCGATGTAGATGTTGGTGCCGAGGCCGAACACGGGCGGGTTGTCCTGCGCCCAGGCGAGGTAGCGGGTGCCGTTGACGGCGAAGGTCGTCGGGTCCAGGGAGAAGGTGTCCAGCGGCAGCGCGATGCGGCCCTTCTCCGTCCAGGTGCCCGTGATCGGGTTCGCGTCCGCGCACTCCAGGACGTAGGGCCGGATCCTCCATTTGTCGTTCGCGGCGCCGGCGGAGAAGTAGATGTACCACTTGCCGTCGATGAAGTGGATCTCCGGGGCCCAGATGTAACCGCCCATCTCGCCGGTGGTGTGCTTGGTCCAGATCGTCGTCTCGACGGCCGAAGTGAGCCCCTGGATCGTGGTGGCCCGGCGCAGCACGATCCGGTCGTACGCCGGCACCGTGGCGGTGAAGTAGTAGAACCCGTCGGTGTGCTTGAAGATGTGCGGGTCGGCCCGCCTCTCGGCGATGGTGTTCGTGTACGTCACGCCGGGCGACGCGGGCACGGCGGCTCGGGCGGTACCGGCCGATATGCCGGTGAAGGCGGCGGCTGCGGAGCCGGCCATCAGGCCGAGGATGGTCCGACGGGTGAGTTCAGGCCTCACGGGTTGCTCCCTTGGTGCTGGCGGGGCGGAGGTAGCACCCACCCCCACATTGCCGAGATATCGAACATCGTTCGCAAACTCGACCAGAAGGTAGGTTCTGAGCCTGTCCCAGTCAACACTCCCGTCACACAAAGTTTTCCTGGTGCACTCCTGACCAGGTCCATGACAGGCGCAGATTGTCGCGGACGGCGTCGGCGTCCCAGCGGGCGTAGCGCACCAGGCGCTGCATCGGCCCGGGCCGGGCGTGACCGGCCCGTTCGGCCAGCCGCCAGCAGTTCTTCCGCTCGGTCTTCGGCAGCAGCCCGAGCAGGTAGGCGCGGGCAGTCGCCCGGGGCTCAACTCGTACGAATCGTCCCGCGATCCGGGCCATGGCATGGTCGTTGACGACGATCGACCTGATCAGCGCCGGGCGGCTGCTCCCTCCGCGTGACCCAAGGGGACTATTGAGCGCCGTCGGCGACGACGTCCCAGTGCTCGATGATCTTTCCGTCGACGACGCGGAAGAGGTCCACGACGACGTAGTCGGAGCTGAAGACCCACACCAGGTCCCGGTCGGCGAGGGTGTTGCCGAACCGGGTCCCGCCGCCCCCGGTACTGCTGGGCGAGGGGGCGCCCTGCGTGTTCTGCTGGAAGAACTGCTTCAGCGGAGCCGTTCCGCTCGCGGCCGCCGGGTTGTGCTGGTGGTACCGCGGATCCCAGCTCTTGTCGATCACGCTCGCGTCCCCGTCGGACAGCCTGCGATATGCGTCGACCGCGAACTTCCGGTTCTTCTCCTCTTGTCCCTCGGACAGGTCCGGTTCCCGGTTCGGGTACCGGTACACGTCACTGAACAGCGAGTTCCCGCTGGCCGTCTTCTTCGGCACGGTCTGCGTGATGCTCCAGTGCTCTACCAGCTTGCCGTTGTCGACCCGGAACAGGTCGGCCTTGGCCTGGCCGGTCGCCTCGTTCTTCGGGGTGGCCGAGGCGTGCCAGTGCACGGCCACCAGGTCACCGTCGGCGGCCACGTGCTTGACGGTCGCCACCGCACCGGGAATCTTCGCCTTGACGTCCTCGAACTGCTTGACCTGCCCGGCGGCGCCGCCGGGAACCGACTTGTCGTGCTGCACGTAGTCGGTCGCGACGAGCTCCTTCACCACGTCGGTCTTGTCCTTGTTGAACGCCTCCGAGTACAGGCGCAGAACGAGCTCCTCGTTCCGCTCCTCGGAGGCCGACGCCGTGCGGGCCGCGGCGGACGTCGTCGACGGGGTGGTAGCCGGATCGGTGCCGGACGTGCTGCTGCAGGCGGTCGCGAAGCAGGCCACGGCAGCGAGCCAGGGCAGGGTCTTGCGGTATCTCACTTGAGTCTCCTGTGTGCGGTCAGTTCGGTCTTACTTGGGGGAGCTCCACCAGGCGGTGCCGGTGGCGCGGATCGTGTTGGTGCCGCAGTGCACCTCGCCGGCGGAGACGTGGTGGGTACGCCAGTCGTCCAAGTAGCGCACCCGCATGCCGGCCTTGGCGTACGCCCGGGTCACCGCCTCGGCGAGGATGTCCTTGCCGCCGATGACCGGGCCCCACTGCTTGGGGGCGAGGTAGGTGGTGGGGGTCAGCGCGACGCCGTTGACGGCACCGGGGTGGTAGGCGATGACCGGGCGGCCCTGCGCTCCGGGGGAGCCACCGAAGCCACTCTCGAACATCGCCGGGATCTTCACGATCTCGGCGTCCGTGACGCCGGTCTCGCGCTTCAGCAGCGCCAGGTTCTCCTTGATCTTCCGGGCCGCGAAGGCGTTGTCCTTGAGCAACTGCCGGTCGGACAGAGCCTGGTCGATCGTGGGGATGCGGCCGTCGGCGTAGGAGCGCGGAATGGAGAACACCTTCGTGTGGCCGTGCCCTTCGCGCTGTGCCTTGCGCAGCAGGGCGAGCGTGCCCTCCGGGTCGGCGATGCCGATCTTCCAGCCGCGCGGGGTGTCGGCGGGCAGGAACTGCACGAACTCGTCCACGTGGCCGACACCGAGCCAACCGGTGTCGAGCACCAGCGGGTCCTGCGCCTGCTGGGCCTTCAGGAAGGCCGTGTGCGCGGGCAGTCGCGAGCCGTGCCGGCCGGTGATGATCCGGCCCGCCGGGTATGACTTGCCGTTGTGGGTGTACGGCGGGATGGTCTCCAGGTTGCCCGTGGAGTTGATCTGGCCGTCAAACAGCCCCTGGTTGATCTGCACGGCGCCGACTCCGGGGCCGCGCAGCTCGAAGACCTGCTTGCCGGCGTCGCGGTCCATCTGCGCGGAGCGGATCATCATCCGCAGGACGCGCGGCTTGCCGCCGGGGCCGGGCATACTGACGTAGCCGGGCTCGATGAAGTCCTGCGCCCAGATGTCCGAGCCGTCCTTGAACTTGTACGTCGGCTTGGTGATACCGGACTCGCGCACTTTCTGGGCGAACTCTCGCGCGAACTTCCGCTGGTTGGGGTCATCGCGGTTGCCGTCCACGACCAGTGCCTGCTCGACGCGCTGAAGGTGGTGGTGGATCAGGACCGGGGCGGCGCGCAGCAGGACCTCGTCGGTGGAGGTGCGGTCGCCGTCGGTGACGGCGAACCGGACGGTGATCCCGCCGTCCCAGTCCTCCCGTATGACGTCCCGTCCGTCCAGCCCGAGCCGGAGTCCGGCGCGCAGTTCGGCGGCGGTGACGCGGGTCCCGGCGGTGACGTAGGTCCAGGTGTCGCCGCGCTTGAGGAACAGCCGGACCTTTGACCTGCCCGCACCGACCAACTGCAGGCTGCCGGTGGCGGAGTCCGAGACGTCCGCGACCGGCACAGTGCGCAGCGGCGCCAGGTACTCCGGCGCCCGTACGACAGTGCCCTCGGCGTCGTTGCAAGCCTGGAGCCGGGCGTTGGACAGCCAGCGGCCATCCGCAGTCCTCGTCTTGCAACGCCGCTGCCTGTCACCGAGGTTCGGCAGGAAGATCGCGCCCCGCCCGCTGTTCCACGTCGTCTTGCCCGCGACATCGGAATCCCCGGTGACATCGACCGTGCCGTCCCGGTCCACATCGGCACGAATGTCCGCCCGTACGGCCCCCCTGCCGGCAGCCGTGGCCGCCGACACAGTGCCGGAGACGACCGCCAGGGCGACCGCCAACGCTGTCGCGGTCCTGGCCCTCACTGCGTTCATTCACGTACTCCTCATCGTGGTGACCTGCACCGCCATCCCATCTCGGCACCACGAGGCATTCACTCCGCCGACCAGTGGGGCTGCCCCCGCCGACCGGCCGGGCTCCGGTCATCCGAAAGTTGCAGCCGTGACGGGCAGCGGAAGTCCGGCCGTGGCCTCGCCGCTGCCGGACGGCAACGAGCAGAAACCGCGGCAGTTCATGAACCGGTCCACCGAGCTCCGATCTCGAATGCGCCGCCGGTCGAAGGTGTTCATCCGCCGGATGCCCAGCAGCGGCAGCAGATGGATGTTCAGCAGCGACTCCAGGTGCACCACCGACGCCGGTCCCAGATCCCGCTGGCCGGCCTTCCACTCGGTGGCGTACTCCTCGAACCGCATCGCCCCGTACCGGGCGATCCGCTCCGCCTTCGCCCGCCCCCGCGGGGCCGCCTTCTTCGCCTTGTAGATTTCCGTCAAACGCTCGATGGCCGCATCCCGCTATGTTCTGGAACTGGAGACCTAATTACTCAGGGGGAGGCTCCTCGTTCCCGGCGAATGCAAGAACACCCGGTTGATGTGCATGGCTTCTTTACGGGGCTGGCGGCGTCCACCTTCTTCACAAGGACGCTGTCGCGGTTGCAGCACAGAGCGCGGCTGCTACATGGATCGGGTGTCTCGGAGCCGGTCGAGGCGTGCGATGACCGGGCCTGCCGTGACGCCGTGCAGGACGACCGAGGCCAGCACGGTGAAGGTCACCACCGCCCACAGCTCCCGCTCTGGGACAGCAAAGCCCTGTTGGCCCAAGGCGTAGGCAAGGTAGTACAACGAGCCGATCCCCCGGACGCCGTACGCCGCGACGACCCAGCGTTCCCGGCTCCCCAGGGAGCTCCGCAGCAGGCCGGCCCGCCCCGACAGCGGCCGGATCACCAGCAACACTACGCATGCGGTGACCGCGCCCCGCCACGTAAGAGCAGACAGGCCGCCCAGCGCGATGAAGGCGCCCAGCAGGAACAGCACGACCGCGGTCAGCAGGCGCTCCACCTGCTCGATGAAGTCGTGCAGGACGTTGTGATAGCCGTGGGCTCGCTCAGCGGACCGGATGGCGCACGCGGTGACGAACACTGCCAGGAAGCCGTAACCCCCGGCGAGCTCCGTCACTCCGTAGGCCAGGAAGGTCGCGCCCAGTGCGACGAAGCCCTCCCGGTGCTGGGACAGCCGCAGAGCCCTTGATCGTGCCCGGAAGAACAGCCAGCCGAGCACCCGCCCCATCAGCAGCCCGCCCAGCACACCGACAGCGCACTTGGACGCGAGGTCCTGCGCGGCCCACGGACCGATCCACTCGGCCGACCAGCCGCTGCCCGCGGCGGCGGCCAACCCCACGGCCGCATAGGTCAGCGGAAACGCGAGTCCGTCGTTCAGACCCGCCTCACTGGTGAGAGCGAACCGCACCTCGTCCTCGTCGTGTTCGTCATCCGTGGGCTCGCCCACCCGCACCTCCGCAGCGAGCACCGGATCGGTCGGAGCCAAGACGGCCCCCAACAGGAACGCAGCGGCCGGTGGCCAGTCCAGCAACCACCAGGCCACCAGCCCGGTGATCAGAAACGCCAACGGCATGGTGACACCCAGCAACCGCCAGGTCACGCCCCATCGATGCCACCCGACGGGCCGGTTCAGCGCCAGCCCCGCACCCATCAACGAGATGATCACCACGACTTCGGTGACATGCTCGGCCACCACCCGGTCACCCACCGGGTCGATCACGGGCAGTGACAGAGGCAGCAGATACACGCCGATGCCGCACAGCAGGAAAACCAGCGGCAGCGACAGCGGTCGTCCCGACAGGACCCGAGGCAGCACGGCCGCGAGCAACGCTCCGACTCCCAGCCACGCGAAAACCGCGTCCGCGCTCGTCACCGGTACGACCTGCCCTTCTCGCCGATATGGATCATTGCGTGTGGCCCTAGGCGTCCCGGCCGAATACCCCATATCCCGCTTGTCATGGACGACAACGAGCAGCGAGGTCCAAGCCATCGTCGACTGGGCATGGGCGGCTTTCTCGACTGGGACCGACCTGCGGTCGCGACCCAGGTGCGCACCCCTGCGCGCGGCGGCATCACGAAAGTTGCACCGGCGTGCGGACACGAAGCGGAAAGCCTGGTTCTGGCGCCGGTGCCAGCCGGGGCGGTGAGCAGTATCACCAGGACTTCATCGGCACCGACGACACCGCCCTGCTACTGGTCGAAGACTTCCATGCTGGCCCCACTGATCCGGACCTGGACGAACGGTCCCGGAAGATCATCCACTGGCGATTCGTCGGCGAACTCACCCAGGCCCAGATCGCCGAACACCTCGGCTGCTCCCAAAATGCACGTCTCCCGCCTCCTGGCCCGCGCCCTGAAGCGCCTATGGGAAGGCATGCTCACCACCAGCTGATGTACGCACGAAGCCGCCGCGTACGAGTGCAATGCGGGTCGCCTTGCGGGAAACAGCGGCTATGCCGTCTCCCCAGGAAGTTCCCGCCGTGCGATCACCGCTGAACGCGTGGACACCGGCACTTCCCCACCACGGCGCTGGGGTGCACAGTGAAAGCAGCACTACTGCACACCGGAGGCCGTCATGCTCCTCCTAGGCATCATCCTGCTTGTCGTCGGATTCATCACCGGCATTGCGATCCTGTGGACGATCGGGATCATCCTCGCGGTCATCGGCGCAGTCCTGTGGATCATGGGCTCGATGGGACACGCGGTCGCTGGCCGCCGACACTACTGGTGACCTGCCTCGAAGCTTCGGCTTCATCGAGCAGGACGTCGGCGGACCGGACGTCTTCGCGCACTACTCCGAGATCAAGGGCAGCGGATACCGCGAGGACCGAGGGTGAGCACGTCACTTTCGACGTCGGCCAGGGCCAGAAGGGCCCGCAGGCCCAGAACATCACCCGGGGCTGATCAGGACCGGAAAGACACCAGAGAGAGGCGGCTGCCCCAACGGGCAGCCGTCCGGGCCGCAGGATTCCAGTGGCACCCGGTGGCCGCGGCGCAGGACCAGCGTGAGGGGCCCGGGCCAGAAATGTTCGGCCAGCAGGCGGGCCGCGTGGGGTACGTCCTCGACCCAGTCGTCCAGGCGCTCCGCGCTGGCGAGGTGAACGATCAGCGGGTGAGAGGGTGGACGCCCCTTGACCTGGAAGATGCGTGAGACGGCGGCGGGGTCCTCGGCGTTGGCACCCAGACCGTAGACGGTCTCGGTCGGAAGGGCCACCAGCCCGCCGGCGCGCAGCACACCGGCCGCTTTCTCAGCATCACCGACTCTTGCCGTCACCCTGGCAAATCCTAGGTACACCAACGACCGGCGACGGCCATGATCAGGCTCAAGCGCCCGGCGTAGCGTCTTCACCCGCGGACACCCGATGACCCAGCCGGTGATGAACAGCCATTCGGCCGCCGCCGCGCCGATCAGGGAGCTCCTCAGCCAGCCGGTGCGAGCTGCCCTGGGCCTCGTCCTGCATGATCCTCGCCTCCGAGCAGTGGTCCGCTGTCGATCTGTGGATGGGGCGGGAGGTGCAAGGCCGAAGCCGGGCCCCGCCTTTCTGGCCGGGTTCCTCTCGCGCGAGGCGGCAGACCCGCCCACCTCCGTGCCAGCAGGGCGCGGGCGGGCCCTGGGCCTGGCGAGGAAGACAAGCACCGTGGGATGCCCCAGACTCGAAGGAGGGGCTGCCCGGCGATCGCTTGGGGGTCGGACCTGTGCATGACGTGCCACTGTGGCTGTGGATGGTGTTCGCCATCACCGTGCTGGTGTCGCTGGCGATCGATCTGCTGGCGCACCGGCAGGCACACGTCATCGGCTTTCGCGAGGCCGCAGCCTGGAGCGCGGTGTGGGTCGGACTGGCGATCGTCTTCGGTGTCGCCGTCTTCCTGGTGGTCGGCTCGACCGCTGGCGTGGAGTACACCACCGCGTGGCTGCTGGAGAAGAGCCTGTCGGTCGACAACCTCTTCGTCTTCGCGCTGATCTTCGGCTACTTCAAGGTGCCGCGCGCCTACCAGCACCGTGTCCTGTTCCTCGGCGTCCTGGGCGCCCTGGTCTTCCGCGGCATCTTCCTCGCCGCCGGCGTGGCCGTGGTCAGCCGCTTCACCGCCGTCCTGTACGTCTTCGCCGCCATCCTCTTCTGGAGCACCTACAAGATCCTCAAAGGAGAGGACGAGAGCTTCGACCCGGGCAAGAGCATCGCCGTCCGGCTGCTGCGCAAGGTCATCCCCGTGCGCGACGAGTACGCCGGACCGCACTTCTTCATAAAGGAAGCCGGCAAACGCGTCGGCACCCCGCTGCTCGCCGTGGTCGCCGCGATCGAGGCGGCCGACCTCGTCTTCGCCGTCGACAGCGTGCCCGCCGTCCTGGCCGTCAGCAGCGACGCCTTCATCGTCTACACCAGCAACGCCTTCGCCATCCTGGGCCTGCGCGCTCTCTACTTCATGCTCGCCGGCCTGCTCGACCGCTTCCACTACCTCAGCACCGGACTGGCGATCATCCTGGCCTTCATCGGCGTCAAACTCATCCTGCAGGCATCCCACAAACTGATCAGCCCCGCGATCCCCGAAGTCCCCTCACCGCTGAGCCTGGCAGTCATCGCCGGCGTCCTGACCGTTTCCATCGCGGTCAGCATGCTGCGGCCCCCGCCCGACCGCCCCGAAGCCCCATCCGTCGCGGACGCCGCCACAACCGCCGACCCGCCGACAGCCAGTGACCCTCCCGGTGGCAGCGGGCCGGAGGAACCAACCGATCCCCCACCCCACCGCCCGGCTACCTGAGGGCAGACGCCTTGCAAGCCGCGTTCTGCGCGTAGGGGTCAATATCTCGCATCTATCAAAATAGGGCAAAGCAGTCGTAAAATGCCTGGTATGAACGGTGAGCGCAAGACCAGAACAGTCCGGTCGTCCGGACATGCCTGCCGCTCGTGCAAGCAGCCGGTGAAGACCGTGGTCGAACGGCACAAGTCCATGGGCCTCTACGTTCCCATCTGGACCGCAGGGCCCTGTCACAACCCGCACTGTGACCAGTACGTGCCCGAGCAAGTGCCGGTCAACTCGATACGCAGTGCCGTCTGGAAAAACCTGACCGGCTGGCCACGCCGCTGACCCGCCCCAAGCGGCTCCGTCCCTGCGGTGGCAGGAACCCGACCACGGGCGCGACCCGATCATGCGGTGACGCGGCAGCGAGGTGGACGGCGCAATCCTCTCTGCCCCGGCCGGCCAGCCCTGCCCCGCGCACTGCGAGCACCACGGGCACGGCCACGCCGCCCGCGACCTCATCCGGGCCGCGATCGACGACCTGGAGTGAACGACTGATGCTCACCCAGCCGGTCACGGCCGGAGTCGACTGAGTGTGTGTCACGGTTGCAGCGGCATGCGCGGGCGCCGCTGAGGCGTTCATCGACGCCATGTGGGCCGTCGTCAACTGGCAGCCCGGCGCTGCACCACCGCCAAGGAGCGCGGCGACAGCCCGCTGCTCCAGCCGTGACGTCGTAGTCGCGTCGCGGACCAGCGGGGGGGGACAAGGAGTACGGCCGGCACGGTCGCGGCCACCAGTACGGCGGAGACGCGCACGCGCACCGCCCGGGTGGAGCGCCGGCTCGTGCCGGGGTGTTGAGTCCGTGCCGATCTCCACCACGGTGCCGGTGGGACGGGTGGCGAGGAAGTCCGCCACCCATCGGTCGCACAAGCCCGTACGCAGGACGGTGCCCATCAGGCTGGGCCAGTTGTCGAAGCGAGTGAAGACGCGGTCGAGTGACGGACCGTGCCCAGGCGCACCGTGCGCTCTGCCGTGACTGCCTCCCTCTCCCGTTGGAGCCTGTGACGCCGGGGCGCGGCCCGGCTGTCAGCGGCCCACGGGATCGCCTTCGGCGCCGTCGGCCTGCGTGCGCAGCATCGTGTGGCCGCCGTGGCCCAGGGGGGTGTCCAGCTTCCACCGGGCTGCTTCGCTGCCGGTTCGGGCGTCGAAGACGTGGACCTCACCGTGACCGCCGCGGGTGACGGCGACCCAGTCGGAGCCCGGTGAGGCGGCCACCGCACGGCGTTGGACGCCCTCCCAAGGGGTGCCGCCGCGGCGGGGGGCGCCCTTCATGGCGGGAAGCGAGACGCGGCGGGCGGTGTCGTCGGCGTCCAGGAGGATCAGTTCGTCGCCGTCCGGGTGAACGCGGGTGAACGCGGTGTGGTGTTGGGTGAGGGCCAGCCGGAAGACCAGGCCGGGGCCAAGCTCGGTCAGAGTGGTGCGGTTCGTCTCCAGGTCGTGGCGCCAAGCCTGGTTGGTCCATTCCGGCCACCGCAGCGGGTCTGCGGGGCCGCCCCGCAGCGTCGACCACAGTGCCCGTCGCCGAGGATCGAGCCGCAGGTACCAGCCCCGGGCAGGTGCATCCCAGGGGATCATCTGCTCCGGGACGAGTACATCACCCTCGCGGCGTGCCCGGTGCACCCCTTCACCCGTGGCAGCGAACACGTGGCCGACGTACGGGTCCTGAGCGTCCCCGTGTCCGTCGTCCGGCAGTGGAAGGTGTGCGTGGGGCGTGACCTGAGGGCAGCCGGGCGGTGCCGCGAGCAGGTCGGCGAACCGGTGGACGGCCACCGTGCCGGGCTCCCGGTGCCGCAGTACGACCAGCGGATCACCGTTGCCCAGAACCGTCACACCCGGTTCGCCGACGCGCGTGCGTACCCGGGCCGCGTCTCCCGTCGTGAGGTCGACGACCGTCAGCAGGTCCGACCACGGCTCGCCGTTCTCGCCCAGGCCCGTTGTCACGGCGACCCACCGACCGGACGGGGCGCAGGCCAGGTGTTCGGCCGGCACGGCGACCGGGATCGCGGTCTCCACCAGCTCATCGCCGAAGGGGTCGAGCACCAGCAACTCGCCCCTTCGGTCGTCCACGCAGGCCGCTCGCCCGCCCGGCAATGCCAGGAACCCGGCATGTTCCGAGAGGTGACGGCCGGTGAGGCGGCCCGTCTCGGTGCCGTCCGGCACGGTCAGCACGTGGATGGTTCCCTCCACGTGGTCGGAGACGAGCAGCAAAGCAAGGGCGGCTGTCATCGATGCCTCCAGGAAAAACTGGTCCGATTGAAAACGATTATCATGTATCTTCGGTGCGTTCCGGGTCCCTGAGAAGAAGCGAGGGCATCGATGCTGCGCTCACCGTCGAGATTCGTCCGAGGCTGGATCACCGCAGCGCTAGTGGGCTCGGTGCTGGTCGGGTGCGGCTCATCCACCGAACCGGCGGGCGAGAAGGCCGCCGCGCCCGGTCCGAAGACCGATGTAACCGTCGAACCCATCAAGGTGGCACGGGCGTTGACCGACGCGGGCGGGGTCAAGATCTCCCTCGAGGAGGAACCCGAGCGCATTGTCTGCCTGTTCGCGCTCTGCGACGACATCTTGACCGAGCTGGGCATCGTCCCCACGGCCACCAACAGCGCACTCCTCGCCCATCCCGACTTCCTGGGGGAGGAGAAGGCGAAGAAGGTCGACGTCATCCCCGGCGGGTTCATCGCGCCCGAGGTGGAGGTGATCCTCTCCCACAAGCCCGACCTCGTGATCGGCCTGAAGGACACCCACGGCAAGCTCGCCCCGGCCCTGGAGGACGCCACCACCTTCTGGCCCATGCAGCCCGAGACGTGGGAGGACAGCGTGGGCTACCTGCGTGATGTCGCCGCACTCACCGGCCGTACCACGGAGGGCGAGAAGGCCGAGAAGGCCTTCCGCACCAAGCTCGCCGAGGCCGAGAAGACCAGGAGCGACAAGACCGCGCTCATCATCTACGGCAGCGACGAGAACTTCGGCGTCGCCACTCCGGAGACCGACGTGGGCGCCAGCCTCTTCCCGAAGCTAGCCGACTACCCCTGGAAGTCCCGCGGAGTGGAGGGCACTTACAGCCTCGAGGAGATCCTCGCGGCGGACGTGGACGTGCTGTTCGTCGAGACACTGAGCTTCGGCGAGGCGGACGGCAAGCTGTCGGAGAAGCTGGCGAAGAACCCCCTGTGGGGCAAGATTCCGGCGGTGAGGAACGGCGACGTCCACGAGGTGAACTCCGAGGTGTGGGCCAAGGGGCGCGGTACTCGTTCGCTGGGCATCATCCTCGATGAGGCCACGGCCGCACTGCGGTGAGCGCGCCCCTCGCGACGCGCACCGCGGAAGGTGACGCCACATCGGGCGCTCAGCGGTCGGTGCAATCCGCTGGAGGATGGCAACTTCCCGTCGTGGTAACGCTGTTGGTTGCCGCGTCGGCCTGCGCGCTGAGCCTGGGCACGCCCTATGTCCCGCTGCACCGGCTGCCCGGTGCGCTGATGGACTCGGACACCACGCTCGCCGGGATCGTCGTCACCGAGCTGCGCGTGCCCCGGCTGGTGTTGGCGCTTGTCGCCGGGGCCTGTCTGGGTGCGGCCGGGCTCGTGCTGCAGGAGGCGCTGCGCAACCCCTTGGCCGTCCCCGAGATGCTGGGTGTGTCGTCCGGTGCCGCGCTCGGGGTGGCCGCCCCGCTGGTGCTGTCGGTGTCCCTTCCTGCCGCTGTTCAGCCCCTGCTGGCCATCGGCGGGGCCGCGCTCGGCGGCGGGCTCACGCTGCTCGCCGCGGGGCTGGGGCGCAGTCCCTCCGCCGTGCTGCTCACCGGCGCCGCGGTCGCCGCCGCGTTGCAGGCCGCGCTGCTCGTGCTGATGGTGATGGCCGACCAGCTCGACCTCCAGCTGATCTACCGCTACCTGCTCGGCTCCCTCTCTGCCCGCACCTGGGACGACGTCACCGGGCTGTGGCCGTGGCTGCTCGTCGCGGTCCCCGCGCTCGTGCTGTGCGCGCCTGTGCTCTCGGTGTTGCGGCTCGGGGACGAGGAAGCCGAGGCGCTGGGTGTGAGCGCCCAGCGGGCCCGGCTGGCCGCGCTGGCCATCGCCGTCGTGCTGATCGCGCCCGTGACGGCCGTGTGCGGGCCGGTGGCGTGGGTCGGTTTCCTCGCTCCGCACCTGGCGCGGTGGTTCAATCCCGCGGCGGACGCGGTGCGCTGGCTGCCCTGGTCTGCCGCGTGGGGCGCCGTCGTCGTGGCCGTCGCCGACGTCCCGGCCCGCCTTGCGCTGGCGCCCGTGGAGACGCCGGTCGGCGCGTGGACGGCTCTGGTCGGTGTGCCCGCCGGGGTCGCCCTGCTCCGGTCGGGCAGCCGCAGGCCGACGGCCCGGCGCCGAGCGGCGGGCACCGCTGCCGCGGCCTCGGCGACGCAGGGGGCCCACACCGTGCCCGCCGGTCCTTCGGAGAAGGAGGAGCCTTCCACGCGGGCCCAAGACTACGTCCGTCGAGGGGCTTCCGGGAGCGACGGTCCTTCCGGTGTCTCCGCTTCACGCGGTGAGGCGACCGGAGCGGAGGAGGCCCAGTGAGCCGGCGTTTCGCGGTACTCGCCGCACTCACCGTCGTATGCGCCGGTGTGGAACTGGTGGTCGGGCGCGGCATGTCCCCGGCCGTGGTCTGGGACGTCCTCGGCGGGGGCGGCGACACGACGGAACGACACATCCTGTTCCAACTCCGACTGCCCCGCCTCCTCGTGGCCCTCGGCGCGGGGGCGTGCCTCGGTGTGGCGGGCCTGGTCCTGCAGTCGGCGCTGCGCAACCCCCTCGCCGGACCCGAGGTGACGGGTGTGACGCCGGGCGCCGTGCTCGGTGCCGTCGGCGCGACCGGCCTCGGACTCGCGGGGTGGGAATCGCCCCTCGCCGTGGTCGTCGCCGCGTGCGTGGGCGGCTGCGCCGGGGCCGCGCTGCTGTGGCTGCTCGCCGGACGCGGCAGCGGCGACCCCGCGCAGACCGCAGTGCACGGGGTGCTGGTGTCGGCGGTGCTCGGCGGGCTCACCGCCATGGTGCTGCTCGTCGCACCGGGCGAACTCGGCAGCGTCGTGCAGTGGCTCGTCGGCACGACGGAGGGCCGGGTGTGGCAGCACTGGCACCTGCTGTGGCCGTGGGCGCTGGCCTGGGGTGCCGCGGCCTGGCTGCTGTCCGGGCCGCTGACCCTGCTGCGCTGCGGGGACGACATCGCCCTCGCCGCCGGGCTGTCCGCCGCCCGCGCCCGGTCGCTCGCCCTGCTGTGCGCGGTGGCGCTGACAGCGGGTGCGGTGGCCGCCGTGGGGGCGCTGGGGTTCGTCGGGCTGCTCGTACCGCACCTCGCCCTGGCGGTCTTCGGCGCCGACCTGCGGGTGACCCTGCCCGGCGCCGCCCTTGTGGGTGCGGCCGTGGTGTGCGGGGCGGACGCGGCGGCGCAGCTGTCCTCAGGGCTTCTGGCGGTCGCGCTGGACTCCGGGCGGCTCACGCTGCCGGTCGGGGCCCTCACCGCCTGCCTCGGGGCAGCCCTGCTGCTGCTCGTCGTGCGCCGCGCGCCGAGCCGTACGTTCTGATGTCGACTGAAGGACAGAGCATGACCGAGTCCGTGGGGATCCGCGCCGAGGGGGTCCACTTCGGTTACCCCGGCCAACCCGTGTTGCGGGGCGTCGACATGACCGTCGAACCGGGTGAGTTGACCGCCCTCATCGGCCTCAACGGCTGTGGGAAATCGACCCTCCTGCGGCTCGCCGCCGGGCTGCTGCGGCCGGACGAGGGGCGTGTGCTGCTCGCCGGGGACGACCTCGCCCGGCTGTCCCGGCGCGCCACCGCCCGACGGGTCGCGCTGCTGCACCAGTCGGCTCCTGCCGTCCCGGGCATGACCGTACGGCAACTCGTCCGGCAGGGGCGGTACGCGGCGCGCGGCCCGCTCGGCATGCTGCGCGAGGGCGACGACCCCGTCGTACGCCGCGCACTGCGCGACGTCGGTGTGGAGCAGTGGGCCGAACGTGATGTCGACGCGTTGTCCGGGGGCGAGCGGCAGCGGGTGCGGCTCGCGATGGCGCTCGCCCAGGACACCCGGGTCCTGCTGCTGGACGAGCCGACCACCTACCTGGACCTGCACCACCAGCTCGACGTGCTGCAGACGGTGGTCCGGCTGCGTGAGGAACGCTGCCTCACCGTGGTGATGGTGCTGCACGACCTGGCCCACGCCGCCCGGTTCGCCGAGCGGATCGTCGCGCTGCGCGACGGCCGGGTGGTGGCCGACGGCACGCCGAAGGAGGTCGTCACGCCGGGGCTGCTCGCAGAGGTCCTCCGGGTGGCCGGCCGGGTCGGCCGGGATCCCCAAGGGGGCTGGCCCGTGTGTTACCCAGATCACCCTCTCCCAGCTCTAGAATATGAAAATCGTATTCACTAGGGTTTCTGGTGTGGCGCTCACCAGAACGCCGTATCTCCCTTACGCAGAAGGAGAGTTCATGGACACCGAGAAGGTCTTCGCGCCGATCGCCGACCCCGGTCAGCTGGCTCACGCCTCGGCCACGCACTCCAACGCCCTCGTCGAGAACCCCTTCGAGGACACCGAGGAGTAAACGAGGGTTCAGCACCCTCGACCGTGGGCCCGTCCGTCACCTCGCGGGCGGGCACACGCCCTTCCAAGGCCCCTTCTCACAGGAGGACTTACGTGTCCCGCAGCCAGCTCGCACCCGGTGTCGAGGTCGTCACCGTACCCGGGCGGGGTCTCGCCGTCCGCACGGTGGAGGGGGAGTTCCTCAGTGTCAGGACGGGGGACGCGGACGAGGACGCCCTGCTGTCCCGCCTCTCCGGTACGGCCGCAGGTGAGCCGGACGACGAAATCGACCGCATCGTCCAAGCCTTCGAGGGTACGGGGTACCTCACGGGTGAAGCGCAGCGCCCGCGATGGCCCGCCGATCGCCGGGGCATCCGGCTGCTGGGCGACGCCGTCCTGACCGAACCACTGGCCGAGCTCCTGCGCTCGCTGGGCGCCGAGCCGCGAACGGCCGTGCACGGCAGCATGTCACCTGACGACATGTCCGCCGGAGATCCCGCCGCCGTCGTGTGGTGTCTCGACGGGCCCGTGCCCGAAGGGCTGTGGGACGAAGCCGACCGGCTGCCCGAGCGCGGCATCGCCTGGCTGCGCTGCCACCGCGAGGGCTGGCAGGCATACATCGAGCCTCTCGCGGCCGTTGCCGGGGACGTCACCTCGGCACACGTCCGGGCCCGCCGGCTCGCCGCCACCCCCGCGCACCGGGAGCTGGCCGCCTACTGGAGCGGGCCTCGCACGTCCGGTGCGCCCGTTCACCTCACCGCGCCCGCCGCGGGGCTGGTGGCCGCCCTGCTCGCCGACGACCTCAGCCGGTGGATCACCGGCGCGACCGACACGGACGGCCTCCCCGCCCGGCGCCGGCTCCGGCGCGTGGACCTGCGCACGCTGACCGTCACCGAGCATCCCGTGCTGCCCGTTCCCGACGTCGCCCGCCTACCGAAGCAGGCCGGATGACGCCGTCCACGACGGCCGTCGAAGGGCTCGCCACCGACATCCACCTCCCGGACGGCGACGGCCCCTTCCCGGCCGTCCTCATCCGCACGCCCTACGACCGGACACGGCACCGCGCCGAGCTGCGCGGCTGGGCCCGCCGCGGGTTCGCCGCACTGTTCCAGGACGTACGGGGCCGGCACGCGTCGCCGGGGGAGTGGCACCCGTACGAGAACGAGGCCGCCGACGGAGCGGCGACAGCCCGCTGGATCCGCCGACAGCCATGGAGCGACGGGCGGCTGGTCGCCGTCGGCGCCTCCTACGCCGCTCACTGCGCACTCGCGCTCGCGCTCGACGCCCCCAGGGACGCCCGGCCCGACGCCGTCATCGCCGCGGTGCCCGCGCTGGGCACCGCCGAGACGGCCCGCGAGCCCTCCGGCGTGGAACGGTTGCTGGCCCGCGCCGGATGGTGGGCGGCCCACGGCGACCGGCCGGACTCGGACGACAACGCCCTGGACAAGGCCCTCGCCGCGGACCCCGGCCTCTTCACCCATCTGCCGCTGACCGGCCTCCCCGAGCGGCTCGGCCGGAGCCTGCCGTCATGGCCCGGCCTGTGGAGCCACCGCCAACGCGGCCGGCTCCTCTCGGGAGCGGAGTCCGCCGGGATGCCCCTGCTCGCGGTGGGCGGCCACCACGACCACTTCACCGAGGACACCGTGGCGCTGTGGCGCCGCTGGGGCGGCCCGTCGGCACGGCTGCTGCTGGGACCCTGGGGGCACGGCCTCGTCGCCGAGCCCGGACCCGATGCCGATCCGGTGCACCGGGTGAGTCTCGGTGAGCTCTACGTGCGATGGGCCCGCCGCGCTCTCGCTGGGGACCTCGCTCCCGGGCCCCGTGGCGTGGTCGGCCTGGGCGGCAGCACTCTGTGGGTGCCCGCCGACGCCGAGGGAGAGCCGCGCACGCAGCACGTACGTCTGCTGCACGGCTCCTCCTTCACGGCCGATCCCGAACGCCCCGTGTCGTCAGAGGACCTGGCCGTTCCCCAGGACGGTACCCCCGACCGCTGTTTGCTGGTCACTGCGCCGCTGCCGCGTCCGCTGGACGTGGTCGGCCCCGCGGAGGTGCGGCTGAGGGCCACCGCCCACACAGCGTCCGCTGACTGGACCGTCCGGCTCGTCTCACTCACCCCCCAGGGAGTGGCTCAGCGGCTCGCCGTCGGGATCGTCCGGCGCGAGGCACCACCTGGAACACAGGCCGAGTTCACGGTAGGACTCGGCCGGCTCGCGCGGCGGCTGATCGCGGGCACCCGGCTCCGCCTGGAGATCGCCGGGCACCACTTCCCGGCCCACGCCCGCAACCCCCACACCGGCGACGACCCGGTCACGGCCACCCGGCTGCTCCCCTCCCGGCGCGACGTCGACGCCGGGAGTGTGGCGCTCCGGCTGCCCGTGCTCCGTTCCCGTCCCACGCCCGCCCATCCCGCAGAGGAGATCCCGCGATGACGGCGCTGCCGCTGGAAGCTCTTGTCGACCCCGTCTGCGGCATCGTCCGCGACGTCAAGCCCGTCGAGCACCCCGTGGGCGCACCGCCCCGCTACACCGCTCTCACCGCCGAGATCGCCGACGCCCGCAGGCTCGGTCTGTGGCCCGCCGACCGGGTGTCGCTGGGCACCACCTTCGGCGACCACGAGAGTGCTCGAATAGCCGCGATAGCGGAAGGGATCGAGAGATACTGCGGCAACCGAGTGCCGCCGCCCGGCCACCCCGACGCTCCCCTGCGCGGCACGGCCGCCGAACTGGCCGAGAAGGGGCTGCGGCTGTACGGGCCGGACGAACTGCCGGCCTACGCTGACTGGCAGTACGCCCGGGAGAAGTTTCCCTACCGCCCCCTCACCGCCGACACGCCGTCGTTGTGGGCGCGTGGCACCGAGCGGCTGCCCGGGGGACGGACCGCCGAGGTCTGGGCGCCCGTCGCACTCACTCACCTCAACTGGCGTCAGGGGGAGTTGCGTGCGCTGCCGCGCACCCACCACCTCAACTACGCGGGGATCGCCACCGGGCAGGGTTTCGACGACGCGGCCGAGCGCGGCCTGCTGGAGACCGTGGAACGCGACGCGCTCGAACTGTGGTGGCACCTCGACGGCCCTACCCGCGGCATCGACCCGGGCACCGTGCCCGGCCTCACCGACGACCTCGCCGGATCCGCGCTCGACGTCCATCTCGTCGAGATGCCCTCGGAGTTCGCCCCCTGCATGGCCGCGCTCGTCCACGACGCCCGGCTCGGTCTGTACGCCGCCGGGTTCGCCTGCAAGTACGACCCGGCCGAGGCCGCCCGCAAGGCTGTACTCGAAGCGGTCCACACCTGGGTGTTCACCCGAGGTCTCACCGACCCCGACGGCTGGGTGTTCCAGGCCGTCGAGGCCGGGCTGCTGGCTCGCGGGCTGTACCTGGACCATCGCGAGGACGGCCGCTATCTCGACGTGTGCGGCGAACAGTTCGAGCAGGTCCGGGACCTGGGCGCGCACGTCCAGGTGTGGCTGGACGAGCGGATGACGCCCGAGGCCCGGAGGTTCATCGACCCCGCGCTCGGGACCGTCTCCATCGACGCGGTCGAGCCCGGCAGCCGGGACCGGCTGGAACATGCGCTCCACGAGGGCGGCCACCGCGTCATGACGTTCGACCTCACCACCGAGGACGTGGCCGAGACGTCCCTGCGCGTCGCCAGGGTCCTCGTCTCCGGGCTCCTGCCCAACGCCCCCGCTGCCTTCGGCTACTTCGGCTGCCCGCGCCTGGCCGACGCCGCTGTGGCCCGCGGCTGGCGGACGACCGTGCCGAGCGCGCCGGAGGACTTCACGCTGGCTCCTCCGCCGCACATGTGAGGGGCCTCCTCCCTGTGGACCTCCTTCATGAGAGCGTGGACCTCGTCACCGCCCTCGCCCGCGCCCGTTCGCCCGAGCCGCCGGGCCCGGACACGCCCGCCGGTCCCGTCGTCCGCCCTTGGCCGGGACCGCCGCTCGCCCTGCCGCAGGCCGCCCCCGGGCAGCTGGACCTGGACCTGCTGCTCCGCCTCTCCCTCGCGGCCTGGGACGGCTCCGGGCGGCTGCGGCCCGCCCCCTCCGCCGGCGGGCTGCACCCGGTGGACGCCGAGCTCGTCGTTGGCGCCGGCTGCCTGCTGCCACCCGGGCATTACGGCTACGACCCGCTGCGCCACCGCGTTCACCGCCTCGGTCCCGCAACCGGCGGCACGCCACCCGGGGTGACCGTCGAACTTTCCGTCACCCCACGGCGCACGGTCTCCCACTACGGCCACCGCGCCTGGCCGCTGATGCTGCTGGACACCGGGCACGTCGCCGGGGCGTTGTGGCTCGCGGCCCGTGCGCTGGACATGGCAGAGCCCGCACTCCGCTTGGACGGGCTGAGCGAAGGCCCTCTGGCCGCACTGCACGTCACCCCGCCTCGGAGGGCAGGCCGGGTTTCTCGGCCTGATGGGGCGAGCCCGCCCATGGAGGCATCCGCCCCCGGAGAGCTGCTGGCCCGCCGCAGCGCCGCACCACCGCTCACAGGCACCCCGTCGCGGGACGTCCTGCGCGCGGTGCTCACCACTGCCGTTCAGGCGAGCGCCGGTGACCTCGCCTGGTGCGTGGCCGTCGGCGAACCGCAGCCCGAACTGGTCGAGCCGGCCCCCGACGGAACACTGCGGCGGCTCGCGGCCGGGGAGGCACGGCCGACGCTCGCCGCCTGGGCCGCGGGCCAGGCGTGGATCGCCGACGCGGGCGCAGTCCTCCTCGCCTACGGCTGTCCGGCAGACGCCGCCGCAGCGCTGATCCGCCGAACGCACCTACGGGCCGGCTTCGCCGTCCACCTCGCCCACCTGACCGCCGTACGGCGTGGGCTGACCGCCCGCCCCGTCGGCTCCTGGCAGCAGGCGGACCTGGGCGCCGCCCTCGGCGCCCCACCGGGCCGGGACTGGATCGTCCATGGTCTGGCCCTCGGCACCACCCACCCCGACGAGGAGAAGACCTCGTGATCGTCCACCCCGAGCTGCGCCACGCCGCACGGCACGCAAGGCGACCCCTGCTCGCGGCCACCCTCCTGCAGGCGGCCGTCACCCTCACCCACCTGGCGCAGGCCGTACTGCTGGCAGTGGCCCTCGCCGACCTGGCCCGCGGCGCAACGGACCGGCTGCCGCTGCTCCTCGGCGCGGTGCTCGGCGTCGTCGCCGCACGTGCCGGGCTCGGCAACTGGCAACGGCGCACCGCCACCCGAGCCGGGGCCGGAGTCAGGGTCGCTCTGCGGGACGAACTCCTCACCCGCCTCGGACAGCTGGGCCCCGCGCACCTGACCACCGCCCGCGCCGGGGCCGTCCGCACCACTCTCGTCGACGGCGTGGAGGGCGTCGACGCCTACGTCTCCCGCTACCTGCCCCAGCTCCTGATCACCCTCACCGTGCCGCCCCTGCTGCTCGGTGCCTTGGCGGTCATCGAACCGGCCGCCCTCCTCGGCCTCGTACCCGCCCTCCTGCTCGCCCTCTTCGGACCGCGCGCCTGGGACCGGCTCCTGGCCCAGCGCGGCAAGGAACACTGGGACACTTACGAAGAACTGGGCGCCGACTACCTCGAAGCACTGCAGGGCATGCCCGCCCTGCGAGCCGCAGGCGCCGTCGGTCGCACCCGGGAGCGGCTGGAGAAGCGGTCGGCGGCGCTGCACCGGGCCACCGTCGCCAAGTTGCGCGTGTCCCTCGTCGACACCGGCCTCACCGACCTGGCCATCCAGGGCGGCACCGCGGCCGCCGGGCTGCTGGCCTGTTGGGCGGCCGTCACCGGATCCACGACGGCGACCGGCACCTACCTGGTGCTGCTCCTGGCCTCCGAGTGCTTCCGTCCGGTCCGCGACCTGTCCCGCGAATGGCATGCCGGCTACCTGGGCGTGTCGGCAGCCGACGGGCTCGCGGCGCTGCGCACCGCCGAACCCGCCGTCCCCGACACAGGATCGGCTCCTGCGCACTGGTCGGGTCCGCCCGAACTGCGCTTCGAGAACCTCGATTTCACCTATGACGGCGCCGAGACGCCCGCGCTCCGCGGCGTCACCTTCACCGCCGAGGCGGGATGCACGACCGCGATCGTCGGCCCGTCCGGCGCCGGCAAGTCCACGCTCCTCAGCCTGCTCCTGCGCCACCGCGACCCGCAGGGCGGCCGGATCACCCTCGACGGCCACGACGTGACCGCGTACGCGCTCGACTCACTGCGGCAGGGCATCGCCGTCGTCTCCCAGGAGACGTACCTCTTCCACGCCACCATCGCCGACAACCTGCGCCTGGCCCGGCCGGACGCCACGGACGACGAGCTGACACGCGCGACACGAACCGCCGGCATCCACGAGGAGATCACCGCCCTCCCGGACGGCTACGCCACCGTCCTCGGGGAACGGGGCGCCACCCTGTCCGGCGGCCAGCGCCAGCGGCTCGCCCTCGCGCGCGCCCTCCTGGCCGACGCTCCGGTACTCGTCCTCGACGAGGCCACCAGCGCGGTCGACGAACGCCGTGAGGCGGACATCATCCGCGAGCTGCTCGACGCCGCAGGTGGCCGGACCGTCCTGGTGGTAGCCCACCGGCTCGCCGCCGTCCGGCACGCCGACCGCATCGTGGTGCTGGACGGCGGACGCGTGGACGCCGTCGGCGAGCACACCACCCTCGTCGAAGCCGGGGGCGTCTACGCCAAGCTCGTCACGGCGGGCCACGCTCACGAGGAAGGGCTCGCCGCATGAGCAGCACCACCACCGATCGCGGTAGCGCCGACATCCCCGCACGCGGTTCACTGCGCGCCCTGCTCCCCGTGCTCGCCGGGCACCGGGTCATGATGGCCCGCACGTGCGGTGCCGCACTCGTCGAACAGGGCTCACTCGTCACGTTGCTGACGCTGGCCGCTCACACCGTCGGAACCGCCGTCATCGAGGACCGCGCCCCCTCGGCCGGTACGGTCACTGCGCTCATCGTCCTCGTGCTCGTACGCGCCCTGACGACCTGGCGCGAGATGGACCTCAGCCACGACCTGGCCTACCGGGTGCTGGCGGAACTGCGCGTGCGGGTCTTCGACGGGCTCGCCCGCAGTGCGCCCGCCCGCGTCGCCGGCCGGCGCAGCGGGGACCTTGCCGCCACCGCCATGGCCGACGTGGAGGCACTGGAGTTCTTCTACGCCCACACCACGGCCCAACTCCTCGCCTCGGGGGCGGTGTTCACTGGCGGTGCCGCTGTTCTGGCCACGGTGGAGCCATGGCTGCTGGCGGCGGTGCTGCCGGTCGCCGCGCTGCTCGCCGCGGCGCCCTTCGCCGACATGCGCGGACGTGCGGCACGCGGAGCCCGCACCCGGGCGGCCGCCGCGAAGCTGTCGGCCGACACCGTGGAGACCGTCGACGGGCTGCGTGAGCTGCTCGCCTTCGGCGGGCTGAGCGAGCGGCGCCGCCGACTCGCCGAACAGGGCCGGCAGGTGGGGGAGGCCCAGAAGGCCGAGGCCACGTGGGAGGCCATGGCCGCCGCGGTCCGCGACCTCCTCATCGTGCTCGCGGTCCTCGGTGTGGTGGCCGCCGCGGCACAGTCCGTGACCTCCGGGCGGCTGCACGGCGCGTGGGCCCCGGCGGCGATGGCGCTGGCCCTGTCGGTGCTGGGCCCCGTCGCCGAGTCGGCCAGGGCACTGAGCCAGGCAGTGGGACTGCGCGCCGCTGCCGCCCGTGTCGACGCGGCCGTGCAGGCCCCCGCTCTCGCCCCGCCGCCCGCCTCACCCCGCCCGCTTCCCTCCGGTCCGCTGGGCGTCCGGCTGCACCAGGTGAGCTTCGACTACGGCGGTCAACCCGTGCTGAACGGGGTCGAACTGACAGTCCGCGCAGGGCAGACCCTCGCCCTGGTCGGTGTCTCGGGGGCCGGCAAGTCGACCTGCGCCCACCTGCTGGCCCGCTTCTGGGACCCGTCCAAGGGCACCGTCCACCTGATACCCCGCGGCGGCGAGCCCGTCGACGTACGCGACCTGAGCGATGCCGAACTCCGGCGCGCCGTTGCCGTGGTGGGCCAGGACACCCCCCTCTTCCACGGCACCCTCGCCGACAACCTGCGGCTCGCCGCACCAGAGGCGGACGACTACCTCCTCGCCGAAACCGCTCGGCTGTGCGGCGTCGACCGCATCGCCACCATGGACACCCTCGTCGGCGAGCGCGGCTCCACCCTCTCCGGCGGCCAGCGCGCCCGGATCGCCCTCGCCCGCGCGCTGCTCGCGCAGCCCCGAGTCCTCGTCCTCGACGAGACCACCGCCCACCTCGACAACACCGGCGACGCCCAACTCGCCAGCGTGCTCGGCAGAGAGAGCCGCACAACGATCGTCATCGCCCACCGCCCCGCCACCATCCGCCGCGCCGACCGCATCGCCGTCCTCGAAGCCGGCCGCATCACGGAGGAAGGCACCTGGGAGGAACTCACCACCCGGCCCGACAGCGCACTGGGCCGTGTCCTCGCCGTCACCCCATCCTGAACCCGGACCAGTGCGTGGCGTGCGCGAAGGGGTAGTACCAGTGCTCGACCGGTTGGCCGTGCCGACCGCCCGGGGCGTGGTGGTCCCCGACCTCGCCCCGGGGGACGGCGACATCGCGCTCGCCGCGACCCCGGCCCGCCTGCGAATCCCGCTCGCCGCTTGCAGCGTGACCAGGTGTAGCCAGCCGCTTACGAAAGAGTGTCCAAGCCTGAAGTCCTCTACGAGGTTCTGTCTCTTTGGTCGGCGTCGGCTCCAGATGAGGATGGCAGCGAGGTGGAGTGCGGCCTGGTATGCGATGGCGAGCATGTCGGTTCGTGTGCGCAGGCCGCGCCACTGCTTGAGGCGGTTGGCGCACCGCTCGACGGTGTCGCGCTGCTTGTAGACCTGGGTGTCGAAGCTGGGCGGGCGTCCGCCGTGGCGGCCTCGCCGTAGGCGGTGGTCGATCTGGTCGGACGGTTGCGGAATGACCGCGCGGATGCCCCGGCGCCGCGCGAGATCGAGCTGGCAGCGCAGGCGTCCGCTACCCGAGTCCTCCGAGACGGCGGGCATCTTTGATCTCGCTGATCCTGGCAGCTGCCATCGGGGTCCACTCCCTCCTCTGCCCAGCGGCACGGAGGGCTTCTCCAACCTCGCTGAGCTTCACGGAGGACAACACGCCCGCCCGCTCGATCAGGTCGTCCCGGGCCACGGTGGTCAGCCATGTGCACGGAGCGAAGCCTGGACGCGGGAACGCCAACCGCAGCACGCCTTCGAAGGGCAGTCCTTCCTCGGCCCCTACGGCCACTTCAACGCCCAGGCCGCTGATGTCGACGCCCGCCGGCGCAACGACCTGCATCGCCTGAAACCCGGATGACTCCTCGTCCGAGAGCAGCACGACCGGGCGTCGCTCATCGAAGTCGACCCACCAGACTTCACCACGTCGCATGTGTCCTCCTGGCACGAGACGGCGGGCGCGACCCCGTCTTCGCACATCGTGACCGAGGGGCGGTGAAGACGGGCGCGGCCACCGTTGATCATCGGTGTGCGAAGACTGAAGATCATGCGGTGGCCGGGAGTCACAGCGTAGACCCTGCCCGCTGGCAGGAGGCGTTCGAGGTCCTGATGTCCCGGATAGCGGGCCGGGTCGCGCGGGTTCAACCCCGGCGTGGGGTGCGGCGATGCTGGACTCCGCCCTCTACGAGGACCCGCGCAGACCTGATCCGGCTGCCGAGGCAGCGAGTCGCGCCCTATTTCTACGAATCGGTCTCGATCCGGGCCACCGCTTGGGCGCTGAGGGCGGTGCGGCAAAGATGGGCCCATGCACCCGCCGTCGCTCCGCCTCCACGCCCCCGAGTGGTTCACGGCCGACGAGTCCACCCTGAATGTGGCGTTCGTGTACCCGATGCAGGGGCCTGCCGGGATCTTCGGGCCCACCTGCGAGGCATGCGGACGGCTGGCCGCCGAGGAGATCAACAAGGCGGGCGGCGTGCTCGGCAAGGAGCTGCGGCTGCTCGAGGTCGACGGCGGCGCGGACCCCCAACGGGTGGCGGACGAGGTCGAGGCCCTGGTGACCACGGGCGCGGTGCAGGGCGTCAGCGGCTGGCACATCTCCTCGGTGCGGCAGGCCGTGGCTCCGCGGATCGCGCACCGGGTGCCGTACGTCTACACGGCCTTGTACGAAGGCGGCGAGAGCACCGAGGGCGTCTTCATGACCAGCGAGACCCCAGCCTGGCAACTGCTGCCCGCCATGCGGCTGCTCGCGGAGGCGCGGGGCGTGCGCCGCTGGTTCGTCGTCGGCAACAACTACGTCTGGCCCCGGCGCACCGCCCAGGCCGCCCGCCGCTACGCCCGCGAATGCCGGGGCCGCGTCTGCGGTGAGGCATACCTCCCGCTGGGCACCGACGACTTCACCGACGTTTTGCGGCGCATCGAACGGACGGACGCCGACGGCGTGCTCATGCTCCTGGTGGGCAGCGACGCGGTCCGTTTCAACCGGGCCTTCGGTGCCGCCGGCCTCGACCAGCGCTGCCTGCGGCTGAGCACGCTCATGGACGAGAGCATGCTGCTGGCAAGCGGTCCCGAGGCAACCGCCGACCTCCACAGCACGGCCGGGTTCTTCGCCTCACTGGCCGACCAGAACACCATGGACTTCCACGGCCGGTACGCCGCTCGCTTCGGCGTGGACGCACCGGTGCCCGGCAGCCTCGGCGAGTCCTGCTACGAAGGCGTGCTGCTGCTCGCGGCGCTCATCGAACGGGCCCGCACCCTCGACGTGTCCGCCATCGGAGCGGCCGCCGAGCACGTCGCCTACGAAGGGCCGCGCGGCCTGCTGAGCCTGGAGGGACGGCACGTGCGCCAGCGCATCTACCTGGCGGAAGCGGACGGCCTCGACTTCAACGTGCTCGCCCAACTGAGCGCTCCGCGCGAGCTGCTGTGACGGAGCCGTTGCCCTCCAACGCCCCGGCCAGCTGATCGAGCAGGATCTTCAGCTGCTCCTCTTCGTCCTCCGCGACCAGAGGCTCCACCTCGCCCCAGTCGGCCCGGACCGCGCGGGAAAGCCGCTGCCAGCGCTCTCGACCCCGGGGGGTGAGCTGGGCCAGGACGCGGCGCCGGTCGGCGGGGTCGATGCGGCGGAAGACCAGGTTCTGGTCGACGAGTTGGTCGATCAGCTTCGTCAGGGTGGGTGCCGGTAGGAAGGCGTGGTCGGCGAGGGCCGTCATGTTGTGCCCCTCGCTGTCGGAGAGCAGGTCGAGCACCCGCCACGCCTCGATGGAGCAGTCGAACTCGTCGAGCACGGACTGCACTCGGCGCACCGAGAGGCGCTCGGCCCGGGTCAGCAGGTGGAGCAGTTCATGGGGCCGCCTCGCCATTGCACTCCTCAGCTTGCGTCCGCAACCTCCCCGCCGGCGGGGATGCCACGAGCCTACCGTCGATCACCTCACTCTTGACGAGCATTCCCAGATCTAAACCTTTCTGCTGGAAGCAATAAATGTGGTCCCTGAGATACCGTCGGTCGTGAGTCATCAGTGGCGGCTTCTCTCTTTCTTGACCCACATTGATACTTCCGCTGGAAACTGTTCTTCAATTGCGCCGAAACGCGCGTGAAACAGTTCCGCCGCAGGCTGTGGACGCACTTCAGCGACCAGCCCGGAGGCCACCCCGGAACGGCTGGGGGAGTCGCGTGCCAACGCCGCCGCCACTGAAGCGCGTCCGATCCATCTCTTTCCCTTCCTCCCCAGAGTCTTCCGCTCGCTTCGCACCGCCCTTCGGGGCAAGGAGGTTTTGCATGTCCGGGCTCAACATCAGCAGGCGCGGTCTTCTGGCAGGCGTATCCGCTCTCGGCGCCTCGGCCGCCCTCAGCGCGTGCGGCGCCAAGACCGGCAGCGACACGTCCTCCGCCGGCGCGCAGGCGGACACCTCGGGCGACACCGTCAAGGTCGGTCTGCTGAACTCGCTCTCGGGCACCATGGCCATCAGCGAGGTGACCGTCCACAACGCGCTGCTGCTCGCGGTCAAGGAGATCAACGCCGCAGGCGGTGTGCTCGGCAAGAAGCTCAAGCCGATCAGCCAGGACGGCGCCTCCGACTGGCCCACCTTCGCCGAGAAGGCGCAGACACTGATCACGGACGACAAGGTCGTGGCCACGTTCGGCTGTTGGACCTCGGCCAGCCGCAAGGCCGTCAAGCCGGTCTTCGAGCGGAACAAGTCGCTGCTGTTCTACCCGGTGCAGTACGAGGGCCTTGAGCAGTCGCCGTACATCTTCTACATCGGCGCGACCACCAACCAGCAGATCGTGCCCGCGCTGGACTACCTCAAGAAGCAGGGCCTGACGAAGATCTATCTGGTCGGCAGCGACTACGTCTTTCCGCGCACCGCCAACAAGGAGATCAGGGCGTACGCGAAGGCCAACGGCATGGAGGTGCTCGGCGAGGACTACGCGCCGCTGGGCTCAACGGAGTTCAGCACCATCGTCAACAAGGTCAAGGACGCCGGCGCGGACGCCGTGTTCAACACCCTCAACGGCGACAGCAACGTGGCCTTCTTCAAGGAGTACAAGTCCGCCGGGCTCACCGCGAAGAGCCTGCCGGTGCTGTCGGTCTCCATCGCCGAGGAGGAGGTCAAGAGCATCGGCACCCAGTACCTGGAAGGTCAGCTGACGGCCTGGAACTACTACCAGACCACTCCGGGCGCCGCGAACGAGAAGTTCGTCAAGGCGTACCAGGCCGCCTACGGCAAGGACAAGCCGACGTCCGACCCGATGGAGGCCGCCTACATCTCCGTCTACCTGTGGAAGGCGATGGTCGAGAAGGCCGGCTCCTTCGACGTCGCCAAGGTGAAGGCCGCCTCCGACGGCATCACCTTCGACGCCCCCGAGGGCAAGGTCACCGTCGACGGCGCCACCCAGCACGTCTACAAGACGGCCCGCATCGGCAAGGTCGGCTCGGACGGCCTCATCGAGGAGGTCTGGAACTCAGGCAAGCCGGTCAAGCCGGACCCCTATCTGAAGGGCTACGACTGGGCCTCCGGCCTCTCCTGAGCCCAGTCCTCCACCGGTGGAACCCGGCCTCGTCGTGAGGCCGGGTCACGCCCATGGAAAGCCCGCACCTTTCGTCCCGGACCCGGAGCCGCTTCATGACGGTCATCCTCAACCAGTCCTTCACCGGCGTCAGCATCGGCGCCGTCCTGCTGCTCATCGCGCTCGGCCTGACCCTGACCTTCGGGCAGATGGGCGTGATCAACATGGCGCACGGCGAGTTCATCATGGCCGGCGCCTACACCACCTACGTGCTGCAGAAGTCCATCAGCAGCGCCGGCCTCTCCCTGCTCGTCGCTCTGCCACTGGCCTTCCTCGTCGCCGGCGCCATGGGAGCGCTCCTGGAGTGGCTGCTCATCCGGCGTCTGTACACCCGGCCGCTGGACACCCTGCTGGTCACCTGGGGCGTCTCCCTGATGCTCCAGCAACTCGCCCGTGACATCTTCGGCGCCCCCAACGTGCAGACCGCCGCCCCGGACCTGCTGACCGGCAACATCTCGGTCGCGGGGACCACCCTCGCCAACAACCGACTGTTCATCCTCGGCCTTGCGCTGCTGTGCGTCCTCGGCCTCGCGCTGATCCTGCGGCTCACCCCGCTCGGGCGCCGCATCAGGGCCGTCGTGCAGAACCGCGACCTCGCCGAGGTGTCGGGCATCGCCACCGAGCGGGTGGACCGTACGACGTTCTTCATCGGCTCGGGCCTGGCCGGTGTGGCCGGCGTCGCACTCACCCTGGTCGGCCCGATCGGCCCGACGATGGGCACCAACTACATCGTCGACGCCTTCCTGGTCGTGGTCGTCGGCGGCATCGGCCGGCTCAAGGGCAGCATCATCACCGCCTTCGCGCTCGGCGTGCTGCAGTCGGTCCTGGAGTACTCGACCACTGTGAGCGTCGCGAAGGTCATCGTGCTCGTGGCGATCGTCGCCTTCCTCCAATGGCGACCCCAGGGCCTGTACACACTGCGCACCCGGAGCCTGGCATGACGACAACGACCTCCCCGACCACGACGACGACGTCCGTCGCGCAGCCGTCGGCGTCCCTTCCGGAACGCTTCCGCGTACCGGGCGCCTTCCTCCTCGGCGCCGTCCTCCTCCTCGGCATCGCCCCGCTCGTCCTGTCCGACTTCCGGCTCAACCTCCTGGCCAAGTACCTGTGTTACGCCATCGTGGCCGTAGGCGTGAGCCTCGCCTGGGGCCGCGGCGGACTGATGGTCCTCGGCCAGGGTGTCTTCTTCGGCCTCGGTGGCTATGCGATGGCCATGCACCTCAAGCTCGCCGACGCCGCCGCCACCGGCCAGACCCTGCCCGACTTCATGCAGCTGTACGGCACAGGTGACGCCCTGCCCTGGTGGTGGAAACCGTTCGCCAACCCGGCGTTCGCGCTCGCCATGACGGTACTGCTGCCGATGGCGGTGGCCGCGCTGCTCGGCTTCTTCGTCTTCCGCCGCCGGGTGAAGGGCGCGTACTTCGCGATCCTCAGCCAGGCACTCGCCGCGGCCCTCGCGATCTGGCTGGTCGGCCAGCAGGCCACCACGGGCGGCACCAACGGCCTGACCGACATCCAGGGCTTCTTCGGCTACGACCTGAACGACCCCGTCAACCAGCGGACGGTGTACTTCATCGTCGCCGCTGTGCTGCTCCTGCTCATGGCAGCCGCCCGCCAACTGTTCGTCAGCCGCTACGGCGAACTCCTCATCGCCGTACGGGACTCCGAGGAACGGGTGCGCTTCCTCGGCTACGACCCCGCCAACGTCAAGCTCGTGGCGTACGTCATCGCGGCCGGCATGGCGGGCCTGGCCGGCGCGCTCTTCGTCCCCGCCGTCGGCATCATCTCCCCGGCACTGATCGGGATCGTGCCGTCCATCGGCTTCGTCATCGGCGCAGCGGTCGGCGGCCGGGCCAGCCTGGTGGGCGCCGTACTCGGCGCGATCGCGGTGGCTTGGACGCAGAGCACGCTCTCGGACGCCTACCCCGCCGCGTGGACGTACCTCCAGGGCCTGCTGTTCGTGGTGGCCGTCGGCTTCCTGCCCGGCGGTCTGGCCTCGCTGGTGACCGTCCTGCGCAAGCGCCGTATCCCTACCCGTACGACTGGAGAGACCGCATGAGCGGCGAGGGACTGACCGTCCGCGACCTGCGGGTGACGTTCGACGGGTTCAAGGCCGTCGACGGCGTGGACCTGGACATCCGCCCCGGAGACCTGCGCTTCCTCATCGGCCCCAACGGCGCCGGCAAGACCACCCTGGTTGACGCGGTCACCGGACTGGTGAAGGCCACCGGGTCCGTGCGCTTCGGCGGCGAGGAACTCCTGGGCAAGCCCGTGCACCGCATCGCCCGCCTCGGGATCGGCCGTACCTTCCAGACGGCCACCGTCTTCGAAGAGCTGACCGTTCTGCAGAACCTCGACATCGCCGCCGGAGCCAGGCGCGGTCCGCTGACGATGCTGCGGCGCCGCAAGGGCGTCCCCGAGGCGGTGACGAAGGCACTGGAGACCACCGGCCTGACCGAGCTGCGGGACCGCCCGGCGGGCGTGCTCGCCCACGGCCAGAAGCAGTGGCTGGAGATCGGCATGCTGCTGGTCCAGGATGTGAAGCTGCTGATGCTCGACGAGCCCGTCGCCGGCATGAGCCACGACGAACGCGAGGCCACCGGCGAACTCCTGCAGCGTGTGAGCGAGGACCACACGGTCGTCGTCATCGAGCACGACATGGACTTCATGCGCTCCTTCGCCCGCAGCGTCACCGTCCTGCACGCCGGCAGAGTGCTCAGCGAAGGCTCCGTCACCGAAGTCCAGGCCGACACCAAGGTCCAGGAGGTCTACCTCGGGCGCGCCTCCGAACCCGAGCCCGCTGCCGTTCCTGTCGCCGAGGAGGCGTGACGCCCATGCTGGAGATCAACACCGTCCGGGCGGGCTACGACCGCACCACCGTGCTGCACGAAGTGACCCTCGCGGTACCGAAGGACGGCGTCGCGGCCGTCCTCGGCCACAACGGCGCAGGCAAGAGCACCCTTCTGCGTGCGGCCATGGGCCTGATCAGGCCGACGAACGGGACGATCCTGCTGGACGGAGAGGACATCACCCGCCTCGCTCCGCACCAGCGGGTCGCCCGCGGTATGGCCTACGTCCCCCAGGGCCAGCAGTCCTTCCCCCACCTGACCACCGCCGAGAACCTCCAACTCGTCGCCGACGGCCGCCCGGACGGCAACGAGGCCATCGCCGAGGCCCTGGACCTGTTCCCCGTCCTGCGCGAGCTGTCCGGCCGCCGCGCCGGCCTGCTCTCCGGCGGTCAGCGTCAGCAACTCGCCATCGCCCGCGCTCTGATCACCCGCCCCAGGCTCCTCCTCCTCGACGAACCGACCGAGGGCATCCAGCCCTCCGTCGTCGCCGAGATCGAGGAGACGATCCTCGCCCTGACCCGGCGCGGCGGCCTGTCCGTCCTCCTCGTCGAACAGCACGTCGGCTTCGCCATGCGCGCCGCGCAGCAGTACTACGTACTGGAAGCCGGACGCGTCACCTCCTCGGGATCGGGAGGAGCGGAGTCCGAGCAGACCGTACGAGCAGCGCTCAGCGTGTGACGCACGGGCGGCAGGCGCCACCGATGGCCGGGGCGTCGATGTCGTCTTCGACGGCGTGGGCGGGGCGGTCGGCCCAGCCGCCTTCGAACTCACGGTGCCGGGCGCGCGGTTCTCCGCGCATGGCGCGCCCAGCGGTTCCTTCACCGATGTCGATACGCGGGCCGCACGGGAGCGGGGTGTGCGGCTACGCGGCATCCAGGATGTGCGACGTTCCGCCGAGGACCGGCGGCGGCTGGCGCCGCGGGCTGTCGAAGCGGCACCCCGCGGCGAGTTGCGGCCACTCATCGGCCGGACCTTCCCACTGGCACAGGCCGCCGCGCCGGGATGCCGGAGTCGCTGGTGCTGGTCCTGGACGGCCGCGGCGAGGAGAACTCCGGCACCGTCTACCGGGCGGGCGGGGGACGGCTGGAGAAGCTGGCCGACTACCCGGTCTTCAAGTCACCGGGCATGCTCTACCTCAACGCCACCCAGCTGCTCGGCTACGGCTTCGGCGACGAGTACAAGGTGATGGGCCTGGCACCCTACGGCGACCCCGCGACCTTCCGCGACGCCGTCAGCTCGCTGTACCTGTTGGGCGACAAGGGCGACCACAACCTGCTGCCGAACATGTCGGTGCCCGACCTGGTCGGCCGTCCTCCCGGACGTCGCCGTCCTCCCCGCTCCCCAGCCCTTCGCCCTCCTCTCTTCCCAGCCCCTCGCCGTCCCCCTCCCCCTCCCCCCACCTCCCGCAGCCGTCCTCTCCGTGCTGTCGCCCCCCTCGGCCGGTCCGCGCCCGCCCATGGACCCGCCGGGATCATCGTCCGGACGGGTGCCGGGGTACGGCGCTGGCGGGTGGGCGAGCACGTCGTCGTCAGCTGCGTCCAGGTGGGCGACCAGGCACCCGTCACCCACGCCGAGGGCATGCTCGGTGCCGAGCAGCGCATCTGGGCGACATCGTGCTGATCTGGGGTGCCACCGGCGGACTCGGCGCCTACGCCGTCCAGCTGGTGAAGAACGCCGGCGGCATCGCCGTGGGTGTCGTCACGCATCGGGCGGCGTCGCGTGCCCCGAGCGTAGGACGGCGGTCACGCACCGGCGCGGCGAGCGGGGCCTGGCGGCGGAGGCGACCGGGCGACGGCGGCCGTTGCTGCCGAGTTATTCGCGCAAGGGGTGACCAATGGATTCACCCGTCCGAGTTACCTTTTCTCAGGATTCATCGGTCTTTGCATGCCGAAGTCCTGTAAGGAGCAGCATCCGCGCATGGAGAATCCTGCATGCGACGGAACACCGTCGGCTGAGGAGATCTCGTCCCGACTCGGGGTGGTCTTCACGGCGGACTTCGCGTCCACCCGTCAATGGGTGGCAGGGCGTTCGTGGGCATATCCGAACGGCGGACCGATCAACCCGGGCGACAACAAACTGGATCACCTGACGGCGGACCCCGCGTACAGCCGCTCGGGCACCTTCCGCGCCACGCTCCGCAAGGACGGCCGGTGGAAGACGGGCCTGCTCACCACAGAGGGGAGTGAGGAGGGCTTCACCGTCCGTGCGGGGGACGTTCTCGAGGCGCGGGTCAGACTGCCGCGCGAAATCGGGGCCTGGCCCGCCATCTGGACCTGGCGCGACGGCGACCAGGAGATTGATGTCTTTGAGTACCACCCCGACAACCCCGACCTCCTGGAGCTGACCAACCACGTCCGCGGCGCCAACCTCTACTACCGCGACTCCGCCATCCGCCCGGGCGCGTGGGTCGACCTTCGCGTCGAGTTCGGCGCGAGGTCCGTGATCTGGTGGGTGAACGGCAGCCAGGTGTTCGCCGACCGCCGAGGCGTGGGACCTGCCTGGCACGCCTACCTCATCGTCAACCTGTCTGTGTGCGCGGGCCGCTATCACCCCCGACCGGCTCCCCATGTCAAGGAGATGTCGTACGAGGTCCAGCGCCTCGTGGTGAGGCGGCCGACGGCAGCGTTGTCGGAGGAACCGTCCGACGACGCCGAGGCGGTGGCCGACGGCGGCGGACCGTGAATCCGGAGGTGACGGACAGCCGTTGGCGGCAGGCGCGACACCTGTCGTGCGTGCCTGCCGCATCGCGGCCTTTCAGCCCCGCGGTGCGACGCGGATTCGGTTCCCGTCAGGATCGGCGGCGAGGAAGGTCAGCCCGAATCCCGCATCGTGAGGCTCGCCCAGGATCGTGACCGCCTTGGACCTCCACTGCTCGAAGATCGCGCTGATCTCGTCGGGTCCACCGTCGATGGCCAGGCACACCTCACCGGTCCGCGGGACATCCGGTGACAGATCCTCGAACTGGCCGGACCACAGGGCGAGGTCAGCTCCTGGCCCGAGGTCGAAGGTGATGTATCCCGGCGTCTCGAACGAGGGGCTCATGCCGAGGAGTTCGCCGTAGAAGCGAGCTGCGGCCGGTGCGTCGTTCACATAGACGATGGACACCACGGACGTGGTCATGGTCGTTCCTTCTCACAGGTCGACGGTACGGATCCACCAGCCTGACCGGGATATGCGCCGCATCGTGTCGCAATTCCTTGAAAAGCTCGGTGGGTGACCCCAGATCGCTTCTTCACCCTGATGCTGCTCCTCACATCGAGGGATGCCGTGACCACTCAGGAACTCGCCTCGGCGCTCGGGGTGTCCCTTCGCACCATCACCCGGGACCTGAACTGGCTCCGCGACGCCGGTCTGCCGGTGACCGCGCACCGGGGCCGCCTCGGAGGCGTGACCGTGCTGCCCGGGTCCGGGTTCGACCTCACGCGACTCACGCCGGGCGAGCGCGATCATCTGTCGCTCACCGGGCTGGACGAGAGGCAACGCGCGGAGCTCGACGCATCGGTCGAAAGCCGGCGCGCGCTCTCCAAGATCGCCGCTGCACGGCCACGTCGAGTGCATGAGCTCCTGCCGCTCACCGACGTGGTGCACGTGGACAGCCGTCCCTGGCGTCAGGCACGAGCCTCCGACACGACTCCGGCTTCGCTGATCGGTGCGGTGCGGCGGGGTCGCCGGCTGCGGATCGAGTACGACAGCCCACGCGAATCACGCGCGCGCGAGCGGGTCGTGGATCCCTACGGACTGTTCGCCAAGGCCGGCATCTGGTACCTCGTCGCCGACTGTGCCCGAGTGCCACGGATGTACCGACTCGAACGGATCACGGCGTGGAAAGAGGTCGACCAGCCACGACGGGTCCGCGAGAGCCAGACCCTGGCCACCGTCGCCGCGGCGCTCGTTGATCAGTGGGAACACGACCACGCCATAGACGTCAGCGCCACCATCGACCAGACCCAGATCGAGCGAGCGCGACGGATCTTCGGCCGACGACTCGTCCGGGACGACCACGAGGACGCGGCGGCCACCGCCCGGTCCGCCACCGGCCACAGGGTGACGATCCGCTTCCTGCGTCTGGAGGACGTGCGAGCGCTGCTGCCGTTCGGGAGCGCCATCACCGTGCACGGCCCCACCGAAGTCAGGGCTCACCTCAGAGACCTCGCCACGGCCCTTGCCCACCACTATGCGCCGTCACCCTGAACTGCCGACGGTGCCGTCGTAGCCGCCCGGAAGGTCAGTCGTCCCCGGTGGTCCGGCTCACCAGTGCGCCGTACGCCAAGTGCAGCGCGTCCGCGCCGGCCAGTGCCGCGAGCGCGCCCATGGCGGTCCGGGTGGCACGCGGCCACAGCAACTGGCCGGCGGTCAGGGTGGACACCACCCAGACGCCCGTGCAGAACGGGCAGGTCACCAGCTCGCCGACGGTGTCCCTGCCGCCCTCCGCCTCCTCGTGCAGCTCGGCGGGGCCCTGCGGGCCGACGTACCGCGTGAAGGGCGCGCGGAGCGGACTGGTGACGGACGCCTTGCTCAGGAGCCTGCTGAGCCGGAAGGTGGCGACCGAGGTCAGGGCCACGTCCCAGGGCTGGGGCCGGTCGGGCAGGGGGCGCCCGCGCAGCCGTACCGCCGTGGCCCAGGCCGCCGTGTACGCTCCGAATCCCGTCATGGACGCGAGATAGCCGCCCAGCGGCCGGTCGTGCCCTGCGGAGTACCGTCGTCCGGTGCGCCGGGCCAGCTCGCGCAGGCGTGGTGCGAGGCGGTGGTCAGCCGCCTTGTCGGCTACGGCGCCATCTGTGGCGTCATTCCCGTTGTCAGACGTGGTGGCCAGGGAATCCATGAGGCACATCCTCCTTCGCGGCGCCCGGTTCCCGAGCTGTCTGCCGGTCGGTGCCCGCGTGCTCGGCTCGGTCGTCCCGGCGCAGGCGTATCGCGACGGGCCGTAGATCGGGCAGGGCCGCGGACAGTCGGCTGCCGACCGGCACCTGCACCATCAGTGGATGCGCGGGGTGGCCCAGCCACCCGCCGTGCAGCGCGTCCCGGCCGCGATCGAGCGGCAGGGCCCGCACCCCCCGGCTGATCGCGTCGATCACCGTACCGGTCCGAGGGTCTCGCTCCAGGCGGTCCGGCAGCGCCAGGACCCGGTTCTGCCGCAGCCGAGGGCGTGGCGTCGTGGTCATGAGCAGCCGGGTCCCCATCTGCGCCTACCGCAAACGGCCGACCAGGCCGGATGACCCCTCGACCTGCGTCTCACCACCGGACCGCGTCACGACGACGGTCGAACTCAGCCCGGAGTGAGGGCACCCGGGCAGGGGTACCCGGCAGGGGACCTACGGAGGGATGTCCCGTGAGCAGAACCGGAGTGCGGGGCCCCGCCCACACGCTGGCGGTGGCGCACGGTGCCTTCAACATCGTGGGCGGACTGTGGCCCCTGCTGCACCTGCGCAGCTTCGAGTGGATCTTCGGCCCCAAGACCGACGAGTGGCTCCAAATGACGACGGGCGGACTGCTCGCCTCCGTCGGCGCCGCCCAGCTCGCGGCGGCCGGGGACACGCAGGGCCCGGCCCACGCCCGCCGCATCGGGCTGGGCACCGCCCTGACCCTCCTGGCCGTCGACCTGGTCTACGTACCCAAGGGGCGGATCCGGCCGACGTACCTCCTCGACGCCGCGATGCAGACCGGATGGATCGCGGCCTGGCTGCGTTCCTCCCCAGCGCGGAGTACACGGGACGTCAGGAGCGGCCGACGGTGAACGAGCGGCTCCCGTCATCACCGCCCGGACGGCTGGTCCGACGCGCCGTCGGTGACGACTGCCGGATTCATCCCCCGTAGGCATGCCTACGGGGGAGGGGACCCACGTGGGCGTGGTGGCCGGGGCGGGCGGCGGCGTGGCGCTGCCCTGGACCCGGGCCGCCGCGAGCGGCCAGGGCGTCGGCGACGGCACCCGTGGCGAAGGCGTAAACGGCCTTGTGCAGCAGGTCCACGACGAGTTCCTTGCGGGGCCAGGTCTGCGGTGGGGCACCGACGCCGGTCGCGTTTTCCAGGATCTGGTCGTTGGTGAGGCGGACGACGGCGAACTTGGCGGAGGCGACCGGTCCGCGCAGTCCGGCCTGGGCCATGACCGACCGGAGCACCCCGAGGAGGGCGGCCTGGCCGTAGTGCATGCCCCAGTTGACCGCCAGCGACCGGGGGCCGGGTCGTTCGGGCAGGCCGGTCAGCCGTTGCAGGACCCGCGCGGGCACATGGGAGTCGGGCCGGCCGGTGACGCCCTGCTCGATCTTCTCGCCGAGAGTCATCACGACGCCTCCGGCGGTACCGGCGAGCAGTCCCTGCCACAGTGCGCGTTTGATCATGCCCTGGCGAGTACCCGGTACGACCGCCGTCACGCACTGGTCGTGCGGCGGGCGGCGTCCCGGTGGGTGGGACACGGCGAATCGGTGACCAGGACGGACCGGCATGATGACGCCGTAAGGATCAAGACCTGCTGGAGTCGGCGCCGACTAGGTCGTCGTGTCCGGCGCCGCCGCCTCGAGCAGGTCGGCTCCAGGGCGCTGTCCAGGGCAGCTCCGGGCTGATCCGCCATGGGGTCGCCATGGCTCCGAGGGCAGGCGAGGTGGCGAACCGTCAAGGTGGCGAACCGTCTGTTCGGAGCCGGTCGGGGCAGCTCCACGTCGGGTGCGACGGGCACGGGCCCGTCCGCCGGCCGTGTACCAGCCCACCCCCAGCACCACCGCCAAGGCCGCATCCACCACATCGCCGCCGTAGTACATCCACTGGACGCCGCTGTGCAGGTCGGCGGCAGCGAAGTCGGTGTCGGGCGGCGGCGATGCGTACAGCGTCTTGGCGAGCGCCGCGTGCGCGGCGCCGGCGGCCAGCAAGGTGGCACCGCGCACGGCGGTACTCCAGCGACGGCGCACCGGATCGAGCTGGCAGACGGCGAAGGTGAACACGAGCCCCGCCGCCAGCATGTGCGTGTGCACCACGCCGTGCAGCACCGGCTGGTGCCGCATGGTCGCGAACAGGTCCGTCCGATACAGCAGCCAGAGACCGCCCACGTTCAGCAGGGCGGCCAGCGGTGGGAGCACGAGCCAGCCGACGGGACGGGATCGCGCGAGGACCAGCAGGCGCCGTCGTGCCCGGCCCGGCCTGAGGGCTCGCAGGGCGAGGGTGAGAGGGCGGGCCACGACGAACGACAACGGGGCGGCCATGCCGACGACGAGGTGCTGGATCATGTGCCCGGTGAACGGTCCTCCCGGAATGGTCCCCCCCGACGCCCAGGCCATACCGACGCCCCCGGCGGTGAACGACACATCCCGCCACCGGGGCCAGGCGTCCCCGCGGCGTCGTAGACGCCCCGCGGCCAGCAGATAGGCCACCGCCACCAGCAGCGCGGCCACGACGGTGAGCAGCTGGCCCGTCCCAGGTCCGGTGGCCGGGCCGGGGTGGACGTGCGCGAGTGTCACGACGCCGCCCCGGCCCCGCTGCGGCGGGCCGCACGCAGGGCCAGGACCACGCCGACGAGCAGCAGGACCAGGCCGGCGATGTTCCACACCCAGTCGTACGGAGTGACCTCCACCCCGTACCGGATCTGGTGCAGACGCAGCAGTTTGTGATCCACGATCCCGTCGAACAGCTGGAAGAGGCCCAGCCCCAGGAAGAAGCCCGACCACGCGTGGGCCGACGCCAGGGCCCTGCGGCGGCGCAGATCGGCGTAGAGGAAGAAGCCCGCGACAAGAGCCAGCAGTTCGGCGGTGTGCAGCAGTCCGTCGGACAACAGGCCCACGCCGGAGGTGGAACGGTCGTAGAAGTGGTGCCACCCCAGGATCTGATGGAAGACGATCTCGTCGACCGAGGCCATGACCGCCGCCCCGATCAGCGCGCAGACGCCCATGGACCTGCGGGACGCGGAGCCGCCCGGTGCGGTGTCGGACTCGACGGAGTCGCGCAATGCTCTTCCTTCCTGCCGTAAGTCGACGTCGGCTGGGGATGCCGGCGCCGGGTACCCGCCAGGACAGTGCCAAGCACAAGTACACCCGCGCTCGGGGGCGGCGTCTCGCCTACGCCGGTGTCGTGGGCTCGTCGCCCTCCCCGGTGTCCGATTCGGCGCGCTTCTCGGCGCCCGTCTCCAGGTAGCCGGGGTCGTCGCCCGCGACCCGGCCCACGAAGACGTCGTTGGGTGTCGTGCCCGTCGTGCTGTGCCGGTCCGCCGCCTCGGTGTCCGGCTTACCGCCCATGTCCTCCGACCGGCCCGAACGGACCTCCGCGGAGGACTCGGTCGTACGACCTCCCAGGTGTTCGCGGAACCATCCCCGCACGGACATGATGCCTCCCGATCAGAAGATGCGTGTTCAATGTCGTTTGCGACGCATCGCGACGGCCGCGACCAGCGTCAGGACCCCGGCGAGGCCGGTGAACACCTTCTTGGCAGCGGCCATGGGCGTGCTCGGTCCGATGGCGTCGCGCAGCCGGTCGTAGAGACCGAGTGGTACACCCAGGACCGCGTTGCCGGGCGGGCGCCGAGGGATGACGGGGTGGGGGTGGGTGGGCGCGCCGCGCCGTACCGTGTCCCATGCCGTGCCGAGCCGGCGCAGCTGCGCCGCGGGCAGCGCTTCCTGCAGCCGGGGCAGCACGAGGTCCTCCTCGTCGCGGATGTCCTGCCGTATCAGCGCGAAGACCTGCCGTACCTTCTCCTCACGCTCAGGAGAACCCGGACTCAGGCGTTCGATGTCGGCGACAAGATCGTTGATCTGCTGGTGTTCCTCCTCGACCCGCGAGGTCAACTCGTGCCCGCCCTCGACCGAGCGCCGGACGGCCGGCCACAGGACGGTCTCCTCGGCGAAGGCATGGCTGAAGACCAACTGGACGGTCTCCCGCAGAACCCGCTCGCGGTCCTCACCGTCCACCAGGGTCTGATGGCGGTCCATCAAACTGTCCATCTCGGCATGATCACGGCGTTGCCGGGCCAGCACGCTGCTCGGGCCGCCCAGTTGCCCAACCGTCTGCTCTTTGATCGTCTCGGGCATGGGTCTCTCCGGGTCTCTCCTCTGCGCGGACCGGCCGCGACGCCCGGCCGCCCCAGCGGCTGCCGACAGTGTCCGGTGGCGGGTACCCCTACGCGGCGCGGCATACCGTTTGCGGTGTTCTCACCCGCTGTCCGGCCGGTCATGGTCCGGTCACCGGTCACCGGCGTCGACCGGTCATGACCCGGTCGCCGAACGCGTCAGGTGCCGGTCAGCAAGTCGCCCTCCTGTACCGCTGTCAGCGACAGCGTCTTGTAGCCGACCTGTTCGAACAGCACGACGAGGCGGTCCTCCTCCGTGCGCATCACGGTGCCCGCACCCCACTCCGCGTGGCGCACCCGGTCATTCGTCTCATAGGGCCCGTGCCCGTGCGGCAGGGCGGCGTCCCCGCGCCCGGCTCCGGTGACGGGGTGCTCGTCCACGCGGTCGCAGACGTCGCACCGCCCGCACGGCGCGTCCAGTTGCTCACCGAAGTAGCCCAGAAGGTACTGGCGGCGGCAGGTGGGCGTCTCGGCGTAGCCGCGCATCATCTCGATGCGCGAGCGGTCGACGCGGCGCCGCCGCTCGAACACGCGTGCCGCCCCCGCCGCGGCTTCGTCGGCTTCCGCGGCCTCGTCCGCCCCGTGCCCGGTGAGAGCCCGGACCGCGCGGCGCCTGCCCTCGACCGTCACCGCTCCCGCCTCTTCCAGCAGGTTCAGCAGATCGCTGGTCTTCCGGCGCGACAGGCCGCACAGTCGCGCGATCCCGCTACGGCTCTGCGGGGCGTCCTGGCCGAGCAGCGTGGTCATGATCCGGCGCAGTGCGTCGGAATCCAGGGCCCGGGCCGTGAGGAACCTCTGCAGCCCCAGGTCCTCGGGGCGGTAGAACAGCACCGCGCGGGCCGGCTCCCCGTCCCGGCCGGCGCGCCCGATCTCCTGGTAGTAGGAGTCCAGGGACTCCGGGACGGACGCGTGGGCGACGAACCGTACGTCCGCCTTGTCGATGCCCATCCCGAACGCGGAGGTGGCCACCACCACGGCGGGAGCGCCGGCCATGAAGCCGTCGTGGATCCGGCGGCGGTCGGCGGCCGCCATGCCCGCGTGGTACGCCTCGGCGTCCACGCCGTCCTGTCGAAGCCGCCCCGCGTACGCCTCGGCGTCCTTGCGGGTGGCGGCGTAGAGGATGCCGGGGGCGCGCGCCCGGGCCGTCCAGCGTGCGACGGCCTCGCGTTTGGCGGGGTCGTCGGTGAAGGTGCGCACCGCCAGATGGATGGTGGGCCGATCGGTCCCGGTCGCCACGACGTGGGCCTCGCGCATGTGCAGGTGCTCGACGATGTCGGCCCGGACCGGGGACGCGGCCGTCGCCGTCAGAGCGAGAACCGGCGGGCGGCCCAGACGTTCGGCGGCCTCGCCCAGGTTCAGGTAGTCGGGGCGGAAGTCGTGTCCCCAGGCGGAGACGCAGTGGGCCTCGTCCACGACGAACAGCGAAGGGCCCAGTTCGCGCAGCTGTTCCACGACACTGTCCTTGGTCAGCTGCTCGGGGGACAAGAACAGGTACTCGGCATCACCGTTCCGGATCGCCCGCCAGCCACTGTCGGTGGCGGATCGGGGCTGTGCGGAGTTCACGGCCACGGCGTCCGGCGCCCCGCTCTCCCGCAGACCGGCGACCTGGTCGCGCTGCAGGGCGATCAGCGGCGACACCACGACCGCCGGACCACCGAGCATGACGGTCGGCACCTGATAGATCGCCGACTTGCCGGAACCCGTGGGCATGACCACCAGTACGTCGCGGCCGTCGAGCAGCGCCTCCATCGCCTCCGTCTGCTCGGCGGCCAGATCGCTCCACCCGAACTGTTCCCGGGCGACGCGGCGCAGCTCGGCCATCCGGTCTCGCACGCTCATCACGACGCCTCCTTCACGGCACGGCCCGACACTCCGGAGACCCGGCCCGGGTACCCCCCGAGGCCGACCTCGAAGCGGAGCGGCGCGCGCCAGGCGTGCCCCGTCAGGATCCCGGCGCCGCTCCCCCGGGGAAGCCTGAGCGGCGGGCGGCGACGCACAGGGCGGTGGGTGGCTCGGGTCCGCTTCACCAGCCCGTCAGCAGCAGGTGGTTGAGGAGCAGGGCCAGGGCCGCCTGGGCGGTCAGCCAGACGCGGGGGCGGTCGAGGAAGGCGCCTGCCGCGAGCAGCCACATCGCGAACGGCAGCCAGATCCGTTCCGTCTCCGCCTTGCTCATCCCGGACAGGTCGGCGACGAGCAGCATGAGCAGGGCCGCGCCCAGCAGCAGCCCCAGACGGCGCTCGACGGCGGGCGAGGCGCCCCACCGCGCCAGGACGGCGCCCGTGCGGCGCAGGCCCGCCACCGTCGCCGGACCCACGACGAGGACGGTGCACGCGAGGTTGGCCCACACCCAGTAGCCGTACGGGCGGAAGCCGCCCGCACCTTGGTGGTAGCGCTCCACCAGCAGGCGGTACGCCTCCCACCAGTCGAAGCCCACCACGGTGAACGCGGCCGGGACGACGCAGAGTCCCCCGATCACGTACGGGACGACCGTCCCGCGCCGGGTGCCGAGGAACAGGACGGCCGCGACCATCACGGCGAAGAGCGTGAGGCCGTACGACAGGTAGACCGTGAGGCCGAGGAGGAGGCCGGCGGCAAAGGCGGTGGTGCGCGGCCGGTGTCCGGTCACCGCGAGGGCCAGGAACGCCACGGCCCAGGCGGCGACCGCCGCGAAGTACCCGTCCGCCGACGTCCCCGCCCACACCGCCGCCGGGGACAGGACGAGGAACGGGGCGGCGCGGCGCGCCAGAGCCTCGCTCGTGAGCGTCCGTACGGTGACCAGGACCGCCGCCGTGGTGGCCGCCCCCACCGTGATGACGAGGACGCCCGCCCAGGCACCGCCGCCCAGGCCGATCCGGTCGAGGAGGACGAACGTGAGCGTGGCCCCGGGCGGGTGGCCCGCGACGTGCGGGGGCCAGTGGTCGGGGGAGCCGAGCAGAATGTGCCGGGTGAAGTCCCGCAGGGTGCGGGGGATGTCGTCGAAGCGGTCGATGACCTGGAGGTACTCGTACCGGGTGGTCAGCCGGCGGGCGATCCCGCGGTGCCAGCCGTCGACGAGGGCGAGGGAGAACGTCCACGCCGTGGCGCCGGCCCACGCGGTCCACAGCAGGGGCCGCCAGGGCAGCCGGGCGGCCAGGGTCGGGCCGTACGCCACGACGGCGACGGCCACGGTGAGCGCGGCGGGCGTGCCCGGGCCGGCGTGGGGCAGCCAGTTGGCGTACAGGGGCGGCCACCCCACGTGCAGGACGTCCTTGGCGCGCTTGACGGCGACGCCGACCAGCGCGGCCGTCACGACGAGCAGCGCGGCGGCGGCGACGGCGTACAGGTCACGGCGGAGATCGCGGTTCACGCTCCGAGACGTTAGGCCGGACAGCGGCCGGTGCCCGCCCGACGGGCGCGGACGTCAGCGTTTCGTCATGAGTCGCGCACCCCCGCACGGGGTGTCCCGGGCCTAGCGTCGGGGCATGGAACGGTCTCCTTCCTCGCCCGCCTTCTGGCGCAGTCCCCTGCGCGGCCCCTGGTTCACCTCCCTCCTCGGCGTGGTCCTCCTCGCCGGGATCACCGTGCTGTTCGTGACGGGACTGCTGTCGTACGCCGCGTACAACCCGGATCTGTCGCCGGTCAACGACAAGACCCCGGACAAGGGCGTCCTCGGCTTCTATCTGTTTCCCTGGCCGACGGACCCGCCCTGGCTGTACCGGCTCACCCAGGGCGTCCACGTCACCCTCGGCATCGCGCTCGTCCCCGTGCTGCTGGCCAAGCTGTGGTCGGTGGTGCCGAGGCTGTTCCAACTGCCCCCGGCGCGGTCCGTGGCCCACGCCCTGGAGCGGATCTCGCTGCTCCTGCTCGTCGGCGGTGTGCTGTTCGAGTTCGTGACCGGTGTGCTCAACATCCAGCTCGACTACGTCTTTCCCGGATCCTTCTACCCCCTGCACTTCTACGGGGCGTGGGTGTTCTTCGCGGCGTTCGCCGTCCACGTGGTGCTGAGGGCGCCGACAGCCGTACGCAACCTGCGCCGGATGCGGGCGGGCGAGGAGGACGGGCCTCGGCCTGCGGGGTCGCGGGCGGGCGAGGAGGACGGGCCTCGGCCCCCGAGGTCCCCGGCGGGCGGAGGGGAAGGGGTCGCGCCGCCGGTGTCGGCGGAGGAACCCTCGCTGGTGTCCCCGGACCCTGCCGAGCCCACCGTGTCGCGGCGCGGTGCCGTGTGGCTGGTCGGGGGTGGATCACTGCTGCTGCTCGGGACGACCGTGGGCCGCAACTTCGACGGTCTGCCACGGCGCACGGCCCTCCTCGCCCCGCACGGCGGCGCCGAACCGGGCAGCGGACCGAACGGCTTCCAGATCAACAAGACGGCCGCGGCGAGAGGGATCAGCGCGGCGGAGACGAGCGAGGAGGCATGGCGCCTGGTCGTCACAGGGCCTTCCGGCACCGTCCGGCTGAGCCGCGCCGAACTGGCCGAACTGCCCCTGCACAGCGCGGCACTGCCCATCGCCTGCGTCGAGGGCTGGTCCACCTCCGACCAGTGGTGGCGGGGCGTACGGCTGCGGGACCTCGCCGCACTCGTCGGACACGAACCCGAGACGGCCCCCGACGTCCTGGTGGAGTCCCTCCAGCGGCACGGCGCCTTCCGCCGCGCCGCGCTGCGCGCCAACCAGGTCCGCGACTCCCGTTCCCTGCTCGCCCTGGAGGTGAACGGCGAGCGGCTGTCCCCGGACCACGGCCACCCGGCGCGGATCATCGTGCCCGCCGCGCCCGGAGTCCTCAACACCAAGTGGGTGGCACGGATGACGTTCGGAGACCTGTGATGACCAGCTACCGGCTGCCGCTCGGCAGACCTCTCCAACTGCTGCTTCTGGCAGGCTCGTTCGCGCTCGCCGGGTACGCCGGGGTGCGGCTGCTCGCGGACGACTGGGTCGGCGTCGCGCTGTGGTTCGTGGGAGCCGCGGTGGTGCACGACCTCGTCCTGCTGCCGCTGTACGCGGCGGCGGACCGCGCGCTCGTCCGGGCGGCGGACAGTGCCGGGTCCCGCGAGGGCCCGGCTGGCCCCCTTAAGGGAGCGGCGCCCACGCCGCTCCCGGTACGGCGGGCGCGCGTCATGTACGTGCGGGTGCCCGCCGCCCTGTCCGGGCTGCTCCTGCTGGTGTGGTTCCCGCTGATCAGCGGGCGGGTCGCGGACCGCTACGCGTCCGCCACCGGGATGTCGGCCAGTGGCTTCCTCGGCCGCTGGCTGCTGATCACGGCCCTGTTGTTCGGCGGTTCGGCGCTGCTGCTGGTGCTGCGGGCGCGCAGGGCGACGAAGGACCGCCCGCCCGCCGTCCACTGATCGGCGGCACGCCAGCCGAGGCGGCGGGCGTGCCGCAGCAGCGCCGGTGTGCCGAGCCGCGCCCACGGGAACGCGGTCTCGGCACCGGCGTCGGGCCCGGCACCGCTCACCAGGCGGACCTCGGCCCGCTCGTCCACATCCATCGGCACCGTTTCCGCGATCAACAGACCACCGGGGCACAGCAGTCGGGCCAGTCGGCGCAGCAGGGCGGCAGGGTCGCCGCCGATGCCGAGGTTGCCGTCGAGGAGCAGCGCGGTGTCCCAGCGACCTTCGCCGGGCAGCGGCTCGAACACCGAGCGGGTGAGGGCCTGGCCGCCGAGCCGTCGGGTGCGGGCGACGGCGGCGCGGCTGACGTCGACGCCGAGCACGGTCCGCCCACGGGCGGCGAGTTCGGCGACCAGCCGCCCCGGCCCGCACCCCACGTCGAGGACGGCGCCCTCGCACCGCTCCAGGACCTGGAGGTCCACCTCGTCGGCGCGGGCGCACCATCGTTCCACCTCCAGGGGCAGCATCCAGCCGTCGCCGCGGCGCAGGAACAGCGGGCCCCGGCCGGCGCGCAGGGCGTCGGCGTAGGGATCGCAGGCCCAGGCCGGGTCCGGGGTTCGGGTCGGCTCCGGGGTTCGGGTCGGGTCCGTGGGCCGGGTCGGCCGCCGTATGGTGTCCTGCCCGTGCCCGCTCATCGGCCGCTCACCGCGCGCAGCCGGGCCAGTTCCGCCGTGAAACGGCCGTGCGGCGCGACCGCGGCGACGGCCTCCGCGTCGTCGGCCGTGTCGACGTCCCGGAGGGTCGGCAGGTCGCGGACCCGCAGACCGGCGGCGGTCAGCCGGGCCCGCTGGACGGCGCCGGTGACGGACGTCGACATGGGCACCCCCCTCAGCAGCTCCGGGTCCGGTGCGGCGAGCCCGAGGGCCCAGAAACCGCCGTCCTGCGCCGGACCGAAGTACGCGTCGCAGGCCGCCAGGTCCACGCTCAGCAGCTCCGGGGTGACCTGCGGGGTGTCCATGCCGACGAGCAGGGCGGGGCCGTCGCAGCCGGCGAAGGCGGCGGCGAGCCGTTCGTCGAGCCCGCCGCCCCGCTGCGGGACGACATCGAAGCCGGGCGGCATCCAGGGGCCCGGCTCCCCGTCCAGGACCAGGACACGACGGTCCGCGGGGGTCGCGGCCACCGCGTCCAGGGTGTCCACCAGGGCGGCCTCGGCGAGCGCCGCCGCCTCGGCCGGGGTGAAGGGCGGGCACAGCCGGGTCTTCACCCGGCCCGGCCTCGGCTCCTTGGCGATGACGAGCAGCGTGGTCATCGGCGGACCCCCTCCGCCTCGGCGGGCGTCGGCGTCTCGTTGAGGACGCGGCTCATGTCCCGTACCGCCTGCCAGGTGCCCCGCCAGGTCCCCGTGACCTTCGAGGCCCCGGTGCGCGGCCGGTACGGCACGTCGTGCTCGGTGACGCGCCAGCCCGCGTCGGCGGCACGCACCACCATCTGCAGCGGATAGCCGCTGCGCCGGTCGGTCAGGCCGAGGGCGAGGAGCGGTTCGCGGCGGGCGGCGCGCAGCGGGCCCAGGTCGTACAGGCGCAGCCCCGTGCGGCGGCGCACCATCCGGGCGAGCGCCAGATTTCCGGCCCGGGCGTGCGCGGGCCACGCGCCCCGGCCCCGCGGCCGTCTCCTGCCGAGCACCAGGTCGGCCCGCCCGTCCGCGACCTCGCTGACGAAGGGGACGAGGAGGGACGGGTCGAGGGAGGCGTCGCAGTCGCAGAAGCACACGATGTCGGCCGTCGCCGCGGTCAGCCCGGCATGGCAGGCCGCACCGAAGCCGCGGCGCGGTTCATGGATCACATGCGCGCCCAACGAGCGGGCGAGGTCCGCCGAACCGTCGGTCGAGCCGTTGTCCACGACCAGGGCGCGCCAGCCGGCCGGGATCCTGGCCAGCACCCAGGGCAGGGCCTCCGCCTCGTCCAGGCAGGGCAGCACGACGTCGACGCCCGAAGGCGGGGGAGAGGTAGTCACGGCTTTCACCCTACGAGGACGAACTTCGCATAACGGGCGCGGTCTCCTTACGAAACACGGACGTCGACGGCCTCCTCCCGGTCCGCGCCGCCCGAACGCCCGGTGAGGTGCGAGGCTGACCGCATGGAACAGCAATCGAGTCCACCGGCGGCCGCGCGCGTCCTGGTGGTGGACGACGACCCCACGGTCGCCGAGGTCGTCACCGGATACCTCGACCGCGCCGGCTACGCCGTGGACCGCGCCGACGACGGCCCGGCCGCGCTGGCCCGCGCCGCCGCCCACCGGCCCGACCTGGTCGTGCTGGACCTGATGCTGCCCGGCATGGACGGCCTGGAAGTGTGCCGTCGGCTGCGGGCGCGCGGTCCGGTCCCGGTCATCATGCTCACCGCGCGGGGCGACGAGGACGACCGCATCCTGGGGCTGGAGGTCGGCGCCGACGACTATGTCACCAAGCCCTTCAGTCCCCGCGAACTGGTCCTGCGCGTCGAGTCCGTGCTGCGCCGCGCCCGACCCGCACCCGACGTCCGGCTCCTCAGCTCGGCCGGTCTCCGCCTCGACCCGGCCGCCCGCCGGGCCACCCGCGACGACACCGAACTGGCCCTGACCCTGCGTGAGTTCGACCTCCTCGCCTTCTTCCTCCGCAACCCGGGCCGCGCGCACAGCCGTGAGGACCTCATGCGGGAGGTGTGGGGCTGGGACTTCGGCGACCTCTCCACGGTCACCGTCCACGTCCGCCGGCTGCGCGGCAAGATCGAGGACGACCCGGCGCGACCGCGGCTGATCCAGACGGTGTGGGGCGTCGGCTACCGCTTCGACCCCACGCGCACGCCCGCCGACGGCAACGCACAGCACGCCCCGTCCGAGGGCAGGGAGGACTGACGATGCGCGACACCCTGCTCATCGCCCTGTACGCGTTCCTCGGCGCCGTCGCGGCCGGAGGGCTGGGCGCGCTGGCGCTGTGGCCGCTGCGCCGCCGTTCGCTCACCGCGTCGCTCACCGTCGTGGCCGCCGTCGCCGTGACCGCCATGCTCGCCGGCACGCTCGCCGTCGCCTGGGCGATGTTCCTCTCCCCGCACGACCTGACCGTCGTCACCACGGTCGTCGCCATGGCCGCCGTCGTCTCCCTGGCCACCGCGCTGCTCCTCGGCCGCTGGGTCGTCGCCCGCAGCCGCGCCCTCCAGATCGCCGCGCGATCCTTCGGCGACGGCGGCGACTTCACCGCCCCCGACGGCCCGGCCACAGCCGAACTCGCCGCACTCAGCGCCGAGTTGGCCGCCACGAGTGCCAAGCTCGCCGCGTCCAGGGAACGCGAGCGCGCCCTGGAGTCCTCCCGGCGTGAACTCGTCGCCTGGATCTCCCACGACCTGCGCACCCCGCTCGCGGGCCTGCGCGCCATGGCCGAGGCACTGGAGGACGGGGTCGCCGCCGACCCCCACCGCTATCTCCGGCAGATCCGTACCGAGGTGGAGAGCCTCGACGGCATGGTCGGCGACCTCTTCGAGCTCTCCCGCATCCACGCGGGCAGCCTGACCCTCTCCTTCTCCCGGATGTCCCTGTACGACCTCGTCGGGGACGCCCTGGCGGGCGCCGACCCGCTCGCCCGCGAACACGGTGTGCGGCTCGCCGCCGCGCGCGTCGAACCCGTGCCGGTCGAGGTCGACGGCAAGGAGATGAGCCGGGTCCTCGCCAACCTGCTGGTCAACGCCATCCGCCGGACCCCCGCCGACGGCACGGTCGCGGTGGCGGCCGAGCGGTCCCCGGACGGCGTGGTGCTCTCCGTGACCGACGGCTGCGGCGGCATCGCCGAGGAGGACCTGCCGAGGGTCTTCGACACCGGCTGGCGCGGCACCCACGCCCGCACACCCCCGGCCGGCGCGGGTCTCGGCCTCGCCATCGTGCGGGGGATCGTGGAGGCCCACCGGGGACACGCCTCCGTACGCAACATCCCCGGCGGCTGCCGCTTCGAGGTGGTGCTGCCCGCGGCCGCTTCCTGAAAGCGGGCAGCACCACCGGTCCAGGGGGCCTACGCGCCGCGCATCCCGGCCCGGGCGAACTCCCGCATCCCCTCGGCGAACCCGACCTCCGGCTTCCAGCCCAGCTCGGCCCGCAGCCGTCGCGAGTCGGCGGTGATGTGCCGGACGTCGCCGAGCCGGTACTCGCCGGTGACGACCGGTTCGGGTCCGCCGTGGGCGGCGGCCAGCGCCCGCGCCATCTCCCCGACGGTGTGCGGCTCGCCGCTCCCGGTGTTGTACACGGTCAGCGCGCCGGTGGCCGTGTCCGCCTCCAGCGCCGCCGCGTTGGCCGCCGCCACGTCCCGGACGTGGACGAAGTCCCGCCGCTGACGGCCGTCCTCGAACACCCGGGGCGCCTCACCGCGTGCGAGCGCGGAACGGAAGAACGACGCCACCCCCGCGTACGGGGTGTCCCGCGGCATCCGGGGCCCGTACACGTTGTGGTAGCGCAGCGAGACGGCGGTTCCGCCCGTGGCCCGGGCCCAGGCCGCCGCCAGATGCTCCTGGGCGAGCTTCGTCGTCGCGTACACATTGCGCGGGTCGACCGGCGCGTCCTCCTCCACCAGCCCCGGCGACAGCTCGGCCCCGCACCCCGGGCACAGCGGCTCGAAGCGCCCGGCCGCGAGACCGGAGGTGTCCCGTGGCCCCGGCCGCACCACGCCGTGCCGCGCGCACGCGTACCGTCCCTCCCCGTACACCACCATCGACCCCGCCAGCACGAGCCGCCGCACCCCCGCGTCCGCCATGGCGGTGAGCAGCACGGCGGTCCCCAGGTCGTTGCGCGAGACGTACTCCGGCGCGTCGGCGAACCCCGTGCCCAGCCCGACCATCGCCGCCTGATGGCACACGGCGTCCACACCGTCCAGCGCGCGGGCGACGGCATCGCGGTCCCGTACGTCCTCGCTCGCGTCCACCGCCACGTCGAACACGACGGGCTCGTGGCCGTCTTCCGCCAACGCGTCGACGACATGGGACCCGATGAATCCGGCACCGCCGGTGACCAGTACTCGCATGCGGCCCACGCTAGAACCGGCCACCGGCCGCACCCCAGGGCCACGCCCGGCACGTCACGCTTCCGTAAGACGGTGACGGTGGGACGGGCGCCCCGGAGCACGTTGAATGGAGGAGACGACACGGACGCACGGACGCACCGGCGGACCACGGAACAGGAAGAGGGAACGGCATGGGGCGCAAGCGGAGGACGCCGCTGATCACCGGGCTGACGGCGATGGTGGTCGTGGCCATGGCCGCCGGGCTGTACTGGTTCCAGCCGTGGAAGCTGTGGCAGGACGAGACGGTGACGGAAGCCCTGCCCGGTACGGTCGTGGACGTCTCCCGGGACCCCGCGGCTGAGCCGGCGGAACCGGAGGAGTCGCCCTCCCGCTCGGCGCCGACCGGGCCGGTGACCGTGTCGAGCGGCGATCTGATCAGCCACGAGCACACGACGACGGGCACGGTGCGGCTCGTACGGCTCGCCGACGGGTCGCACGTGGTCCGGCTGGAGGGGCTCGACACCAGCAACGGCCCCGATCTGCGCGTGTGGCTGACCGACGCGCCGGTGAAGGAAGGGCGGGCCGGCTGGCACGTCTTCGACGACGGCGCCCACGTCAGCCTCGGAAAGCTCAAGGGCAACAAGGGAAGCCAGAACTATCCGCTGCCCGGCGGCGTCGACCCCTCCCGGTACACCAGCGTCACCATCTGGTGCGACCGCTTCGACGTCTCCTTCGGCGCCGCCGCCCTCACCGACGAGGGGTGAGCGCCGTGCAGGCACCGCCTGAGAAGCGGACAATACGAGCATGGGGCGTCGGCTCTCCGATGTGAGCGCACCAGCGCGGCTGGCCGGGCCGGACGAAGGCATCGGCCGGGACGAACTGGCGCTGGCCGCCCGCAATCACGGTCTGCCGCTGGAGGCCCTGCGGTACGACCTCACTCCGCCCGGACTGCACTACGTCCTCACCCACTACGACATCCCCTACGTCGCCGACGAGGTGTCGTGGGAACTGACCATCGGGGGCGGCGTCCGCCGTCCCCTGCGCCTCACCCCGACGGATCTGCGCGCGTACCCCGCCGTCACCCTGCGCGTCACCCTGGAATGCGCCGGCAACGGGCGGGCCCTGCTGACGCCCCGGCCGGTCAGCCAGCCCTGGCTGGTCGAGGCGGTCGGCACAGCGGAGTGGACGGGAGTCCCGCTGCGGCTGCTGCTCGCCGACGCCGGGGTCGAGGACGGTGCCGTCGACGTCGTCTTCACCGGCGCCGATCACGGTGTGGAGCGCGGCGTCGAGCAGGACTACCGGCGCGCCCTCCCCATGGACGTGGCCGTGAGCGACCGGGCCGATGTGCTGGTCGCCCACACGATGAACGGTGCCCCGCTGCCTCCCCAGCACGGCCGCCCGCTGCGCCTCGTGGTCCCCGGCTGGTACGGCATGGCGCACGTGAAGTGGCTGCGCGACATCACCGTGACCGACCGTCCGTTCACCGGTTTCCAGCAGACCGTGGCCTACCGGCTCCGGCAGCACCCCGAGGAGGAGGGCGAGCCGGTCACCCGCATGGCACCGCGCGCCCTGCTGATCCCGCCCGGCTTCCCCGACTTCATGTCGCGGGCGCGGGTCGTCCGGCCCGGCGCTCTGGAGTTGGAGGGGCGCGCCTGGTCGGGGCGGGCGCCGGTGTCACGGGTGCAGCTCAGCACGGACGGGGGACGCGGTTGGGGCGAGGCCGAGGTCGAGCCGGCGGGCGCGCATCGCTGGGCCTGGCGCCGGTGGCGCTTCGCGTGGACGGCCGTCCCCGGCGACCACGTCCTGATGGCACGGGCCACCGACGCCGAGGGCCGCACCCAGCCCCTGGACCAGCCCTGGAACCGGGGCGGGTTCACCAACAACCTCGTCCAACGGGTACCCGTCGTGTGCCTGGGGTCCGGGAGCTGAACGCGGGAGAACGGGCGGAGCGACTCAGTCGCCGGTGATCACCGCCCCGACGTGGTCATGCTCGACCTCGGTCTGCCCGACGTGGACGGCGTGGACGTCATCAAGGCCCTGCGCGGCAGCACCCCCGCCCCCATCCTCGTGCTGTCCGCGCGGACTTCCTCCGATGACAAGGCCGCGGCCCTCGACCCGGGCGCCGACGACTACATCACCAAACCGTTCGCCATGGACGCGCTGATGGTCCGGCTGCGCGCCGGCTGGAGATCCTGATCACCAGCCCCGGCCGCCTCGTCCCGCAGAAGGACCTGCCGCGGGAGGTGTGGGGGGCCGCCCGAGGGCGACCGGACCCCCTACCTGCGGGTGTACATCGGCTGCGCCGCAAACTGGAGGCGGACCCCTCCCGGCCCCGCCACCTCATCACCGAGCCGGGGACGGGCTACCGCTTCGAGACGTGAGCCCCGCCCCACGGCCGGAACCGCGCACGACAGCAGACGAGAGCAGAGACGAGACCATGGCACGCGGGAAGCTCAGGATCTACCTCGGCGCGGCGCCGGGCGTCGGCAAGACGTACGCGATGCTGTCCGAGGCGCACCGCCGGACCGAACGCGGCACCGACTGCGTGGTGGCCTTCGTGGAGCACCACGGGCGGCCGCGCACCGAGGTCATGCTGCACGGTCTGGAGGAGGTCCCGCGCCGCGAGCTGGAGTACCGCGGTACGGTCTTCACGGAGATGGACGTCGACGCGGTCCTCGCACGGCGCCCGCGGGTGGCGCTGGTCGACGAACTCGCCCACACCAATGTGCCCGGCTCCCGCAACACCAAGCGCTGGCAGGACGTGGAGGAACTGCTGGCGGCCGGGATCGACGTCATCTCCACGGTGAACATCCAGCACCTGGAGTCACTGGGCGACGTGGTGGAGTCGATCACGGGAGTGCGGCAGCGGGATACCGTGCCGGACGAGACGGTGCGCCGCGCCCACGAGATCGAACTGGTCGACATGGACCCGCAGGCGCTGCGGCGGCGCATGGCGCACGGCAACGTCTACAAGCCGGACGAGGTCGACGCGGCGCTGTCCAACTACTTCCGCCCCGGCAACCTCACCGCCCTGCGGGAGCTGGCCCTGCTGTGGGTGGCCGACCGGGTCGACGAGTACCTGACGGAGTACCGCAGCGAGCACCGGGTGTCGACGATATGGGGCTCGCGGGAGCGCATCGTCGTCGGCCTGACCGGCGGTCCCGAGGGACGCACCCTCCTGCGGCGGGCGGCCCGGCTGGCGGAGAAGGGCGCGGGCGGCGAGGTCCTGGCCGTCTACATCGCCCGCAGCGACGGGCTGACCTCCGCCTCGCCCAAGGAACTGGCCGTCCAGCGCACCCTGGTGGAGGACCTGGGCGGCACCTTCCACCACGTCGTGGGCGAGGACATCCCGGCGGCGCTGCTGGACTTCGCGCGCGGGGTGAACGCCACCCAGATCGTGCTGGGTGTCTCGCGCCGCAAGAGCCGGCAGTACGTGTTCGGGCCGGGCGTGGGCGCGACGGTGGCCCGCGACTCGGGCCCCGACCTGGACGTCCATCTGATCACCCACGACGAGGCGGGCAAGGGGCGCGGGCTGCCGGTGGCGCGCGGCGCCCGGCTCGGCCGGGCACGGATCGTCGCAGGCTGGCTCGTCGGCGTCGTGGGGCCCGTCCTGCTCACCCTGCTGCTCCAGCTCGGGCCCGACGCCGGCCTGGCCAACGACATGCTGCTGTTCCTGGCACTGACGGTGGCGGCGGCCCTGCTCGGCGGTCTGCTCCCGGCGCTCGCCTCGGCCGTGGTGGGCTGTGTGCTGCTGAACTGGTTCTTCACCCCGCCCTTCCACACGCTCACGATCGCCGACCCCGAGAACATCCTCGCCATCGTGATCTTCGTGGGGGTGGCGGTGGCGGTGGCGTCGGTCGTGGACCTGGCGGCACGGCGCACCCACCAGGCGGCACGGCTGCGCGCGGAGTCGGAGATCCTCTCCTTCCTGGCCGGCAGTGTGCTGCGCGGTGAGACCAGTCTGGAGGCGCTGCTGGAACGCGTCCGGGAGACCTTCGCCATGGAGTCGGCGGCGCTGCTGGAACGGACCAGCGACGTCGATCCCTGGATACGCGCCGGCAGCGTGGGCCCTCGTCCCGCCGGGAGCCCCGAGGAGGCGGACGTCGACATGCCCGTCGGCGACCACATGGCGCTCGCGCTGTCCGGGCGGGTGCTGCCCGCCTCCGACCGCCGGGTGCTGGCCGCCTTCGCCGCCCAGGCCGCCGTGGTCCTGGACCGTCAACGGCTTCGGCAGGAGGCGGACCGGGCCAAGGAACTCGCCGAGGGCAACCGCATCCGCACCGCTCTGCTGGCCGCCGTCAGCCACGACCTGCGCACCCCGCTCGCCGGGATCAAGGTGTCGGTGTCGTCGCTGCGCTCGGACGACGTGGAGTGGTCCGAGGAGGACCGGGCCGAGCTGCTGGCGGCGATCGAGGACGGTGCCGACCGTCTCGACCACCTCGTGGGCAATCTGCTGGACATGTCGCGCCTGCAGACCGGCACCGTCACCCCGCTCATGACGGAGACCGACCTGGACGAGGTGGTGCCCATGGCGATGGGCGGCATACCGGACCCCGGGTCGGCGGTCGTCCTGGACGTGCCGGAGAGCCTGCCCATGGTCGTCACGGACAAGGGGCTCCTGGAGCGGGTCGTCGCCAACGTCGTCGAGAACGCCGTCAAGTACAGCCCCCGGGGCGAGCCGGTCGTGGTCGCGGCCAGCGCCCTGGCCGACCGGGTGGAGGTCCGGGTCGTGGACCGCGGTCCCGGCGTCCCCGACGAGGCGAAGGGCCGCATCTTCGAGCCCTTCCAGCGGCACGGCGACGCCCCGCGCGGCGCCGGGGTCGGCCTGGGCCTCGCGGTCGCCCGCGGCTTCGCCGAGGCCATGGGCGGCACCCTCACCGCGGAGGACACCCCCGGCGGCGGCCTCACAATGGTCCTGACCCTCCGCGCCGCGGGAACGGGCACCGGACCCCGGCAGCCCGTACCGGCGGCGACCGCGGGGCCGCACCACCTGGTACCCACCGAGAGGCAGACCTGATGACCCGGGTGCTCGTGATCGACGACGAGCCACAGATCGTGCGCGCGCTCGTGATCAACCTCAAGGCGCGCAAGTACGACGTCGACGCGGCGTCCGACGGAGCCACCGCCCTTCAGCTCGTCGCCTCCCGCCACCCCGACGTGGTCGTCCTCGACCTGGGGCTGCCCGACATGGACGGCGTCGACGTCATCAGGGGCCTGCGCGGCTGGACCCGGGTGCCGATCATCGTGCTGTCCGCCCGGCACACCTCGGACGAGAAGGTCGAGGCGCTCGACGCGGGCGCCGACGACTACGTCACCAAGCCGTTCGGCATGGACGAACTCCTCGCCCGGCTGCGGGTGGCCGTCCGCCGCGCCGAACCCACCGTCGGCGAGGACGTCCTGGTGGAGACCGCCGGGTTCACCGTGGACCTGGCCGCGAAGAAGGTCAACCGGGGCGGCGAGGACGTACGCCTCACCCCGACCGAGTGGCAGCTGCTGGAGGTGCTGGTGCGCAACACCGGCCGCCTGGTCAGCCAGAAGCAGCTGCTCCAGGAGGTCTGGGGCCCGTCGTACGGCAAGGAGACGAACTACCTCCGGGTCTACATGGCACAACTGCGCCGGAAACTGGAGGCGGACCCGTCGCACCCGAAGCACTTCATCACGGAGCCGGGGATGGGATACCGCTTCGAGCGCTGACGGCGCCGAGGCAGGGCGAGTCCTGGAGGACTGCCGGGAGGGGCGGTACGCCCCCGTCGGTAGTGTCGCGCCCATGACCGTCGCTCGCTCCGCCGCCCTCTTCCTCGTCGCCGCCCTCCTGGAGATCGGCGGGGCCTGGCTGGTCTGGCAGGGCGTCCGCGAGCACAAGGGGTGGGCCTGGATCGGCGCGGGCGTCATCGCCCTCGGTCTGTACGGCGTCGTCGCGACCTTCCAGAGCGACGAGAACTTCGGGCGGATCCTCGCCGCCTACGGCGGTGTCTTCGTGGCCGGCTCCCTCGCCTGGGGCATGGTCGCCGACGGCTACCGCCCCGACCGGTGGGACGTCGTGGGCGCGCTGATCTGCCTGGCCGGCATGGCCGTCATCATGTACGCCCCCCGCGGCCACTGACCCTCCCCGGCGCGGCTCACAGCCAGTCCCGGTGCTTGAACACGACGTACAGGCTGACGCAGACCAGGGCCATCAGCACGATCGCGAAGGGGTAGCCGAGGACCCAGTGCAGCTCCGGCATATGGTCGAAGTTCATGCCGTAGACGGTGCCGATGAGGGTGGGCGCGAAGAGGATGGCCGCCCAGCTGGAGATCTTCTTGATCTCGTTGTTCTGCGCGTGGCCCGCCTCGGCCAGGGCCTTCATCTCCTCGTTCTGCGCCTGGGTGACGAGGGTGGCGTTGACGGTGAGGATGTCGCCGAGCGCCTGCCGGAAGCCGTCGACGCGTTCGGCGACGGTGGTCGCGTGGTCGGCGACGTCCCGCAGATAGCGCTGCAGCTCCTCGTTCGTGCCGTACTTCGCGAAGCCGGCCTCCAGGCTGCGCATGATGGTCAGCAGCGGACGGGTGGCCCGCTGGAAGTCGACGACCTCACGGGACAGCTCGTAGATACGGCGGGACACCTTCGGGTCGCCGCCGAACACCTCGGTCTCGATCTCGTCGATGTCGTTCTGCAGACCCGCCACCACCGGCGCGTACCCGTCGACGACGGCGTCCAGGATCGCGTACAGCACCGCCTCCGGGCCCATCGCCAGCAGGCCCTGGTCGGTCTCCAGCCGTTTGCGGACGGCACCCAGGTCCGGGACCTGGCTGTGGCGGACGGTGAGGACGAACTCCGGGCCGACGAAGATGTGGATCTCCCCGAAGTCGACCTCCTCCGTCTCGTCCAGATAGCGGGCCGAGCGCAGGACGACGAACAGCGTGGCCCCGTAGCGCTCCAGTTTGGGCCGCTGGTGGGCGACGATCGCGTCCTCCACGGCCAGCTCGTGCAGCCCGAACTGATCGGCGGCCTGCCACAGTTGCTCCGGGGTCGGCCGGTACAGCCCTATCCAGGCCATCGTCCCGGGCGCGCCGGGCAGCTGCTCGTAGATCTCCGCCAGGGACGCGGCGGCGTCGACGCGTCGTCCGTCGCGGTAGACCGCCGCGTCCACCAGGCTGCGCTCCAGCGGCACCCGTGGCACGTCGTCCGGTTCCGTCCACGCGTCCAGGGCGTGCTCCGGGGCCGGCTCCGTACCGCCGCGGCCGGCGTGGCCCGAGGAGCGCAGGGGCCACTTCCCGGCGCGGGCCGCGCGTACGCGCCATTCGGACATGACGCCACCTCCGGAAGGAGTACCCGAATCTGCCGCGCGGGAGGTGCCGAGCGGGTGCACCTCGCCGTGCCGGGGCCGGTGAGGCCAAGGGGACGGCGACAACGGGACTAGGTGCTGTGGTGCCGCCGCGCGACGCGGCGGACTGCCGCGAGCGCGGCAGACGCGAGTGTCTGCGGACGGCTTCACCCCACGCGGATGACCGTGTAGATCTCTCCGTCCAAGGGGGGACGCCTCCAGGAGCGGGTGGTGAAGGTGTGCAGTCGCCCCCGGACGATGGCGTGCCGGGGCAGGGACACGCCGAACTCCTCCGCCACCGCCTCCAGCACCGCCCGTTCCGCCTGCGCGCCGTCCGCCCGGTCGCCGAAGAACCTGCTCGGGTCCAGCGCCCGTGGTATCTCGCCGCTCCGCCGTATTTCTCCCTCGGCGTACGTGAACGCGTACCGCTCGGCGCCGTCCCGCGCCACCGAGAGATGGAAGGACGGCCGGTGATGTGTCCGCAGAGCGCTCCACACCACCACCGCGCGGGTGCCGTCGACGGAGGCGGCCTCGGCCGGGGAGACGAACCGCCGCCGGTCGAACGGGGCGGGCTCGCCGTCGAAGGCGAAACTCCAACCGGTGCCGGCCCGGCCCACCGACATGAGCGCCCTGTCCTCGAAGGGCGGGAACTCCCTGCGGTCGGCCGGCGCTCCGCGGCGCGCCTCCCCGCGGGTCCGCGGGGCACCCAGCGTGGCGCCGTCACCGTCCGCGAGACGTGCGGGCAGCTCCTGTGGCTCGGCCCCCTCCACCAGCACGAACCGGTAGGACACGCGGTTGTTGCCCGGGTCAGGCTCCGCGAGCCACGCCAGACCGCCCGGGTCGAGCGCCCCCGCCGGCTCCGGCACCGCACCGGACTGTCCGCCCCGGGGAGTGGACAGCAGCTCCCGGCCCCGCTCCTCGGTCAGCAGCGGCCCGAGTACCGGGTCGGCCAGCCAGCCCAGCGGAGCCAGGTGGTCCGGTCCCAGTGGCTCCCACAGCGGGACCGCGTCGATCAGCGTCCGCCACGCACCGTCGGAGTCGCCCCACCGCGCCAGCTCCCGCGCCCGCTCGACCGCCTCCCCGAACGGTCCGCCCGCCGTGTACCGGTACGCACCGCTCCTGACCTCGTCCAGCGTCGCGTACGCGAGGGACACCAGCTCCTGGTCGGCGCCCCGCAGGGAAAACCTCAGTGTGGTGTCCCCCCGATGGGAGTGCGCCGCTCGCTCGGCGACCAGTGGCGGCAGCAGGTCGGGCGCGTACCTCGGGTCCGTCACCACGTCCTCGAAGTGGACCATGTAGGTCTCCCCGAGCAGGCGCCGTATCTGGTCGCCCAGGCCGGCGGCGCGCGGCCTGCCGTACTCCTTGGCCTCGTCCAGCACCCTCACGGCCCGTTCCCAGTCGCCGCGCAGCGCCGTCGACCGGGCCTCGTCCATCCGGGCGTCCAGCCCGCGCGTCGTGTCGTTGACGAACTCCGGGGCGCCGTCGCCGCCGCGCGCCCGCAGCCGGTGGAACTCACGGTGCATCTCCCGCATGAACGCGCCGAAGTCCGCGAACCGCTCGGGTGGCGCGGCCCGCCAGCTCGCCCACGTGTACACCGCCCATTCCCCCCGCTCGTCGACGTCGCCGGGGTCCAGGAGAACGCGGGTGGCGTCGGACTCGACGTCGAGCTGCAGCCCGCGCCGCCACACGTCCGCCTCGCGCCGCTCCTCGGGCCCCGCATCCTCGTCCAGGTGCTCCTCGATGAAATCCGCGAGTCCCGACTCGTTGTCGTGCCAGCGGGCGTGCCCGGTGCCCGCCAGCCGCCACACGAACCCGCCCGCGTGCCGCCAGCCGTCGCTGATCCTCAGGAACGCGCGGTACGACGGGGGCATCCGTCGCCCGAGGCGCTCCTCCATGGCCGTGATCCGCTCCTCGGACGCGGGCGGGAATCCCAGCCAACGGGTCTCCCGGGCGGTCTCTTCCTCATCCCGTGACTCGTCGTCCGGCACGGAGTCCGCCCACTCCCCGCTCCACGCCCGCAGAAAGGACTGCCAGTCGAATGCCGTGCTGTCCATGTCGGTCATGCGTCCGATGCTGCCACCGCCCACTGACAGCGCCCCGAACGGCCGAGTACGGCGTCGGGGCACGCGTGGCCCGCGCCCCGGCGTAGGCGCAGCATGGTGGTGTGAGGCGGTGCGTCTCGTGATCCTCGGTGGCACCGCGACGCACGGGCACAAGTCGGGGTAGTGGTCTCCCCGTGCGACGAGGAGCGGAGGACGACGTGGACTGGGGACGGTTCGCCCAGCAGATGGCGACGATGGCGAGGGATCTCCTCGCGCAGGAATCAGTGACGGAGACCCTGGAGCGGATCACTGCGTCGGCAACCGAACTGGTCGACGGCTGCGACGCCGCCGGCATCCTCGTCCTGCACGACACGAAGGTGGAGAGCCTCGCGCCGACCCACGATCTGGTCACCGAGAGCGATGCGCTGCAGCAGCAGCTGGGGGAGGGGCCCTGCTTCGACGCCGCCCGCAGCTCGGAGGGCGAGCGGGTCTTCCGTATCGCCGACCTCACCGCCGAGCAGCAGCGCTGGCCCGCCTTCGCGCCCCGGGCGCGCGCCCTCGGCGTGGGCAGCATGACGGGCTTCCTGCTGTTCACCGACGACGAGGATTTCGGCGCGCTGAACCTCTACTCCCGTAGGCCCGGCGCCTTCACCCAGGCGAGCGAACTGGCCGGCTGGCTGCTGGCGTCCCACGCGGCGATCGCCTTCTCCACCGCACGCACCCATGCCCAGATGGAGCAGGCGGTCGCCACCCGCCATGTCATCGGGGAGGCCATGGGCATCCTGATGGGAAGCCGGCACCTCACCGAGGAGCAAGCGTTCGACGTACTGCGCCGCTACTCCCAGGAGAGCAACGTCAAACTCCGCGAGATCGCCCGCCGCGTCTGCGAACAGGGCAACCTCGGCTGACCTCGGGGCGTCGGCTCCCCCGGCTCACTGCTGAACAGGAGGAGCCTGAACCGGGTCAGTCCCCGGGGGAAGGCCGCTGAACCCGGTCTGCCCACCAAGTCCCCCTTCTGGGCGCCCCGACACCTGGCGGAGGCGGTGTGCTCAGGCGGCGGTCCGGACGAAGCGCAGCGTCGCCGTGATCGTGGCCGCGCCGCGCATCATGCCGAGCTGGTTCCAGCCCATGCCGAACTGCTCCCGGTCGACGGTGAACTCGGTGCCCAGGGTGACCCCTTCGGCGCTCGCCTCGGTCAGGCGCGCCGTGAGGGACAGCGGCCTGCTGATGCCGCGCACGGTGAGTTGGCCGACGACGCCCACCGTGTCGCCGTCCCGGAGCTCGGCGCTGCGGACGGCGAAGGTGATCTCCGGGTGGTGGTCCACGTCGAAGAAGTCGGCGGACCTCAGGTGCTCGTCGCGCTTGGCGCTCCTGGTGTCCAGCGAGGCGGCGTCGACGGTCACGACGCCCACGGCGGACCCGTCGGGCCGCACCTCGCCCTGGCCGCCGACGGTGCCGAAGGCTCCCTTCACGGTGACCAGGCCCCACATCGTCCTGTGCTGCAGGGCGACGGTGGAGGCGGTGGTGTCGAGCTGCCACAGTCCGGTTTCCACGGCGACGGTCATGGGGTTTCTCCTGTCGAGCGGTCATGAGGGGAGTCATGATCCAGCGGTCGTCCAAATTTGTATGAGTGAAGCTAGCTCGTAATTCGAATTTGGACAACCTGGTCTTCCAAAAATGGACAACAGGTACACTGGGCCCATGGCCGAACACGACAAACACCCCGCTCACCTGCCTGAATGCCCGTCCGTGCAGGGGAGCGGCGGCCTGCTGCCGGTCGAGCTGCACGCCTGGATGCTGCTGCTGGGCGCGACGGGCGCGGTGGAGCAGCGGTTGCGCGCGGTCGTGAAGGAGCGGCTCGGCGTCTCCCACGACGAGTTCCTGGTCCTGTGCCTGCTGGCCACCCAGCCCGAGGACGGGCTGCGCATGACCCGGATCGCGGAGCTCCTCGGCCGCCCCAAGACCCGGCTCACCTACCAGATCGCCTGCCTCCAGCACTCCGACCTCGTCGCCCGTGCCTCGGTGTGCGGCGACAAGCGCGGGATCCAGGTCGCGCTCACCGAGAAGGCGCGGCGCCTGCTGAAGGAGGCATCCGACGCGCTCGCCGGGACGGTCACCGACGCGCTCGGTGAGTTCATGGGGCCCGCGCAGCGAGAGGCGCTGCGCGGGCTCCTGCCGGACCTGGTCGCCGAGAGCCCCGCCGAGGCACCGGACCCGGCCTCGGCGTGACCCGCGCGGCCCGGGGCCGGGTCAGTTCGCGCGGGCGCGCAGGCGGCGGAGCATCCGGGCGTCCTCGAAGCCGACCGAGCGCGCCGCGGCGTCGACCGTGGCGCCGTGGCTGATGAGGTGCTCGGCGCGCTCCAGGCGCAGCGTCTGCTGGTAGCGGAGCGGGGTGAGGCCGGTGGCGCGGGTGAACATCCGGGTGAGGGTGCGCTCGCTGACGCCGACGGCCGAGGCCAGACCCGGCAGCGGGAGCGGCCGGTCGAAGCGGGTGTCGATGAGGTCCTGGACGCGGTGCACGGTGTCGTCGAGGTGGGACCTGTGCCGGAACATCGCGCTCGTCTGCGGCTCGTGGCCGTTGCGGCGGGCGTAGACGACCATGTCGCGGGCGACCCGGGCGGCGACGGCGGGGCCGTGCCTGCCCGCGACGAGATGCAGGGCCAGGTCGATGCCGCTGGCGATACCGGCCGAGGTGATCACCCGGTCGTCGGCGGTGAACAGCACGTCGCGCACGACGACCGCGCCGGGATGGCGCAGGGCCAGTTCGTCCTGCACATCGTGGTGGGTGGTGCAGCGGCGGCCCCTGAGGAGGCCGGCCCGCCCGAGCGCCTCCGCGCCGGCGCAGACGCTGGCCACCGTGCCGCCCCGGGCATGGTGGTCCCGCAGGACCTTCAGGGAGGCCTCGGCGATGGCCGGGGAGTCGGCGAGGGTGACGGTCCGCCAGCCCGGCACCACGATCAGGTCCTCGGGCCCGAGGTCCGGCCAGTCGGCCCCGGCCACCAGGGGCAGACCCTGAGCGGTGGGGACCTGGGGCCGCTCGGCGACGTAGCGGAGGGTGTAGGGCTGCCCGAAGTCCGCCGCGGTGGAGAAGACCTGCGCGGGGCCGGCCAGGTCCAGCAGATGGACCCCGGGCACCAGGAAGAACACGACGTGGCTCACGATCCGGTCATCATGCCGGATCGTGAGCCGCGGCCTCCAGCCCGTCCACCGTCGCTATCGTGGCGAACCGTCCCGCGAGCGCGTACTCGGTGCGGCGGATCACCTCGGCGGCGGGCAGGGTGCGCGGGTCGGCGAGCAGCTCGGCGACGCTACGGTCGGCGGGCGCGTCGCGGTGCGGGATCGGATCGGTGGCGGTGGCGTCGGTGACGAAGGTCACCCGATAGCCGAGGTCGCTGCCGACGCGGGCGGTGGTCTCGACGCACTGCTCGGTGCGGATGCCGCAGACGGTGAGTTCGCGGACTCCGCGCTCCGTGAGGAGTTGCTGCAGGTTGGTGGTGGTGAAGGCGTTGTGCGAGGTTTTGTGGACGAGCGGCTCGCCGGCCTCGGGCCGCTCCAGCTCCTCCAGCAGGCGGACGTGGCCGAGGGCCGGGTCGAAGGCGCCGCCGGTGCCGGGTTCGGAGTGCAGCACCCACACCACCAGGTCACCGGCCCGGCGGGCCAACCGGACCAACCGGTTGACCTTGTCGGCGATCTTCGGGTCGGAGATCGCCTCCCACAGCGGGCGGGCGCGGAAGGACTCCTGGACATCGATGACGATCAGTGCACGGGTCATGCCCCAAGCCTCGGCCGCGCGGAGGGGACGGCGACAGGCCGCATCGGGTCCGGAAGCGGACCGATCCGGTCAGCCGCTCCCCCCTCGGGTGCCCGCTCCCTCAGGAACCGGGCAGCCACAGGTCGGGGCCGAACACCTCGTACCGGATGCTGCGGGCGGGTGTCCCCCCGGCCAGCAGCTGACCGCGCACCGCCCGCATGAAGGGCAGCGGCCCGCACAGGAACACCGTGGCGTCCTGGGGCAGTTCGAGACCGTCGAGGTCCATCAGACCGCTCCGGAACTCCGCACCGCTCCGCAACTCCGCACCGCCCTGGTCGCCCCGGTCGCTCCGGCCGGCCCGCTCGACCTGGTCGGCCTGCGCGGCCTGCGCGGCCGGCTGCGGACAGCATGAGGCCTCCCAGGAAGGGGCGGAAGAGGTGGGGTCGGGCGCCGCGTCCCGGGCGCCGGCCTTCTGTGTATCAGGCAAGGGACTGCGTTTCGGCGCCGTTCGCCCATCACCGGCGAAGTGGGGACCAATGGCCCCATCGAGTCGGGAGCATCGGCCCACGGGTGCGTCCGACGTGGGACCGGGTGGCCCCGGAACGACCTCCCAAGAGCCCTGTCGCGGCGCCGACGCCCGATCAGCGCGTGCCGAGTTCCCGGCCGGTGACCATCTCCGACGCGATCCGCACGAAGACCTCGTTCCGTGCGGGCATCCAGGAGACGGGGCCGGTGCGGGACAGCCGCTCGTGCTCGGCGGGATCGGTCACCACGTCGGCCCGGCCGGTGACGACGACGCTCCAGCCGGACCGGGTGGCCGGGTCGAACTCGTCGCCCTCGAACGCGACGACGACACCGTCGATCGCCCGCACCAGGTCGGAGCCGGCCGACGTGCACAGCAGCACGGCGTCGTCGCTGTCGAGGGCGAAGTTGACCGGCAGTACGGCGGGCAGCGCGCGCCGGGTGTAGACCACCCGCCCGACCGGCACCTTGGCCAGCAGTCTCAGGCACTCCTGCCGGTCGAGCACGCGAAACGCATCATTCTGAACCATCAGCCCATCGTCCGTACGACAGTCGAACGCGGGTAGGGCCGGTCGGCCCGTTCTCCACCCCGTCCGGCCGGGGTCCACTGAGGGGCGGCCACTGTTTCGTTCAGCCCGGCCGGTGTTCGCCCGGGGCCGGCTGGTCCAGGTGGGTGGCGAGGACGGCGGCCTGGACGCGGCGTTGGACGCCCAGCTTGGCCAGGAGGCGGGAGATGTGGTTCTTGACGGTCTTCTCGGACAGGTAGAGCCTCTTGCCGATCTCCCGGTTGGTGAGCCCCTCGCCGATCAGCGCCAGGATGTCCCGTTCCCTCGGTGACAGCGCCGCCAGCTCCGACGGCTCGGCCGGCCCCGGCGCCGGCTCGGCCCGCAGCGACCGCATCAGCCGGGCGGTGGTCGCGGGGTCCAGCATCGACTGGCCGGAGGCCACCGTACGGACCGCGGAGACCAGGTCCGACCCCTTGATCTGCTTGAGGACGTACCCGGAGGCACCGGCCATGATCGCGTCGAGCAGGGCCTCCTCGTCGTCGAACGAGGTCAGCATCAGACACCTCAGCCCCGGCATCCGGCTGCGCAGCTCACGGCAGACCGAGATGCCGTCGCCGTCCGGCAGCCGCACGTCGAGGACGGCGACGTCGGGCCGCAGCGCCGGGGCCCGCACCAGCGCCTGCTCGACGGTGCCGGCGTCGCCGATCACGGAGATGTCCGGCTCGCAGTCGAGCAGATCGGCGAGGCCCCGCCGGACGACCTCGTGATCGTCGAGCAGGAACACACGGATCGGGTTCTGCTCGGTGAAAGTACGTGGCTCGGACATCGTGGCCCCTCGTTCCCCGGCGAAGAGGACAGATCACGGGTCTGCCCATGATGCCGATCATCACGCCGCCCGTGCCGCCCGCACTAGGGCCGATCGGCCCCCACGAGCGCACCCTCCGCGCGCGGGCGTGCCCGGGCGCCGCGCCAGGGGCCACCGGGCCCGCCCCCTTCGGGCCGTCCGGCCCCGTCGTCGCGGCCCTTCGGCATCCGGCGCGGTCGGCCGCGGTCCGCGAGAGTGAGGACGCGAGGTCGAGCGACGCCGGGCCGCGGCCCGGCCACGGACGAAGGGGAGCACCTCCATGGCCGTACACCAGCACATGGCCGTACACGAACAGCTCCGGCGGTGAGCCCGGCGGCCCGCCGATCGGAGCGTCGCCGACGTCCGGAGCGCCGCCGTTCAGAGTTTCGCCGCGTGGTCCGGGACGTAGGTCCGCAGATCGCGCGGAGGGCGCTGGTAGCCGGTCGACGCGGGACGCTCGGGCAGGTCCAGCACCGGCGGCGGGACCTCGTGGTACGGCACCGAGGCCAGCAGGTGGGCGATCATGTTCAGCCGGGCCCGCCGCTTGTCGTCGCTCTCCACCACGAACCACCGCGCCTCGGCGATGTCGGTGTGCACCATCATCGCGTCCTTGGCCCGCGAGTACGCCTCCCAGCGGGAGATCGACTCCAGGTCCATCGGCGACAGCTTCCAGCGCCGCAGCGGATCCTCCAGCCGTTTGCGGAACCGGTCCTGCTGCTCGGTGTCGCTCACCGAGAACCAGTACTTGCGCAGCAGGATCCCGTCCTCCACCAGCATCCGCTCGAAGATGGGGCACTGTCGCAGGAAAAGTTGGTACTCCTCCTCGGTGCAGAAGCCCATCACGTGCTCGACGCCGGCCCGGTTGTACCAGGACCGGTCGAACAGCACGATCTCCCCGGCCGCCGGAAGGTGCTGGATGTACCGCTGGAAGTACCACTGGGTGCGCTCGCGCTCCGTCGGCTTCGGCAGCGCGGCGATCCGGGCGACGCGCGGGTTGAGGTGCTCGGCGACCCGCTTGATCGTGCCGCCCTTGCCCGCCGCGTCCCGCCCCTCGAAGATCACGACCAGTCGGGCGCCCGTCGCCCGCACCCATTCCTGGAGCTTCACCAACTCCGTCTGCAGACGCAGCAGTTCCTCTTCGTACGCCGCGCGCGGCACCCTCGTCGCCTTCTTGCCGGCCATGCCGCCTCCACCGCCCAATGACCCCCGTCGATGAGTTCCGGAGTCACCCATGACCAAGGTCGAACACCAGAACGTCACCGTACTTTCCGACGACGAACTGCGCACCCTGGACGCCCACTGGAGGGCCGCCAACTACCTGGCCGCCGGACAGATCTACCTGATGGCGAACCCCCTGCTGACCGAACCGCTGCGGCCGGAGCACATCAAACCGCGGCTCCTCGGCCACTGGGGCACCTCACCCGGCCTCAACCTCGTGCACACCCACCTCAACCGCGTGATCAAGGCACGCGGACTGGACGCGCTGTGCGTCTGGGGCCCCGGCCACGGAGGGCCGTCCGTGCTCGCCAACTCCTGGCTGGAGGGCAGCTACAGCGAGATCTACCCCGACGTCCCGCGCGACGAGCGGGGCATGGAGCGGCTGTTCCGGCAGTTCTCCTTCCCCGGCGGAGTGCCGAGCCATGTCGCCCCGGAGACCCCCGGCTCCATCCACGAGGGCGGCGAACTCGGCTACTCGCTGGCCCACGCGTACGGCGCGGCCTTCGACAACCCCGGCCTCCTGGTCGCCTGCGTGATCGGGGACGGCGAGGCGGAGACCGGGCCGCTGGCGGCCGCCTGGCACTCGAACAAGTTCCTCGACCCCGTGCACGACGGCGCGGTCCTGCCGATCCTCCACCTCAACGGCTACAAGATCGCCAACCCGACCGTCCTCTCCCGTCTCCCCGAGAGCGAGTTGGACACCCTGCTGCGCGGCTACGGGCACGTCCCGATCCATGTGACCGGCGACGACCCGGCGCAGGTGCACCGCGCGATGGCCGCGGCCCTCGACGAGGCCCTCGACCGGATCGCCCTCATGCAGCGCACCGCCCGCGAGGACGGCGTCACCGAGCGCGTGCACTGGCCGGTGATCGTCCTGCGCACCCCGAAGGGCTGGACCGGCCCCGCCGAGGTCGACGGGGAGCCCGTCGAGGGAACCTGGCGCGCCCACCAGGTCCCGCTGGCCGGGGTACGGGAGAACCCGGACCATCTGCGGCAGTTGGAGGCGTGGCTGCGGTCGTACCGGCCGCAGGACCTGTTCGGCCCCGACGGCCGGCCCGTCCCGGACGTCCTCGCCTGCGTCCCCGAAGGCCCCCGCCGCCTCGGCGCCACCCCGCACGCCAACGGCGGTCTCCTCGTCCGCGACCTGCCCGTCCGCTCCCTCGACGACTTCGCCGTCCCGGTGGACAAGCCCGGCGCCACCCTCCACGAGCCGACCCGGGTCCTCGGCGGCCTCCTGGAAGCGGTCATGAACGACACCCGCGCCCGCCGGGACTTCCGCGTCGTCGGCCCGGACGAGACGGCCTCCAACCGCCTCCAGGCCGTCTTCGACGCCAGCGGCAAGGCATGGCAGGCCGGGATGCTGCCGGTGGACGAGCACCTGGACCGGCACGGCCGGGTGCTGGAGATCCTCTCCGAGCACACCTGTCAGGGCTGGCTGGAGGGCTACCTGCTCACTGGCCGGCACGGCCTGTTCTCCTGCTACGAGGCGTTCGTCCACATCGTCGACTCCATGGTCAACCAGCACATCAAATGGCTGCGGACTTCCCGCGAGCTGCCCTGGCGGGCCCCCATCGCCTCCCTCAACTACCTGCTCACCTCCCATGTGTGGCGCCAGGACCACAACGGCTTCTCCCACCAGGACCCCGGCTTCGTCGACCACGTCCTCAACAAGAGCCCCGAGGTCGTCCGGGTCTATCTGCCACCGGACGCCAACACCCTGCTCTCCGTCGCGGACCACGTCCTGCGCAGCCGGGACTACGTCAACGTCGTCGTGGCCGGGAAGCAGCCCTGCTACGACTGGCTGTCCATGGACGCCGCCCGTGCCCACTGCGCGCGCGGCGCGGGCATCTGGGACTGGGCGGGCACGGAGAACGGCGGCGAACCCGACGTCGTCCTCGCCTGCGCCGGCGACGTCCCCACCCAGGAGGTGCTGGCCGCCGCGCAACTGCTGCGCCGGCACCTGCCCGGACTCGCCGTGCGCGTGGTGAACGTCGTCGACATGACCCGGCTGCTGCCGCGGGAGGAACACCCGCACGGGATGAGCGACTTCGAGTACGACGGGCTGTTCACCACCGACAAGCCGGTGATCTTCGCCTACCACGGCTATCCGTGGCTGATCCACCGCCTCGCCTACCGCCGCACCGGCCACAAGAACCTGCACGTCCGCGGCTACAAGGAGTCCGGCACGACGACCACACCGTTCGACATGGTCGTCCGCAACGACCTCGACCGCTACCGCCTCGTCATGGACGTCGTCGACCGCGTCCCCGGCCTCGCCGTCCGCGCCGCCGCCGTTCGGCAGCGGATGGCCGACGCCCGGACCCGCCACCACGCCTGGATCCGCGAGCACGGCACCGACCTGCCCGAGGTCGCCGACTGGACCTGGAACGCCTGACGGCCGCCGTCCACCGGTGGAAACGCCTTCCATCGGTGGATCGCCGGCCGTCGCCGTACGCGGATGGTTCAGCGGGCCGCGGCGGGCACCGGGCCCGCCGGCTCCCCGGGCAGCCGGGGACGCACCTCGAACACGTCGGTCAGGCCGGTGCAGCGCAGCAGCCTCAGGAAGCCGGAGTCGTCGGTGACCAGGTGGAGCCGCCCGTGCTGGTCCCGCGCGCGATTGCGGGCCCGGCACAGCACACCGAGCCCGGAGCAGTCGATGAAGTCGACCGGGCGCAGGTCCAGCACCAGGTCGGGGTGGGGACGGCAGGTCAGGGCGTCCAGACGGGCCGCGAGCGCGGGAGCCGTCACGACGTCTATCTCGCCCCGCAGTGTCACGACGGTCGCGCCGCCGGAGGTGCGGTGGGTGCGGTACGGCGCGGACCCGGTGTCGTTCTCGTCCATGGGATGAGACAAGCCCTGCTGACCGGGTCGGCGGTAGGGCCGTTCGGTCCCCTTTGTGCCGGCCCGAACAGGACCGGGATCCGGCACGAGGGCCCGGGCGGGACCGTGCGAGGTCCGCGTCCAGCGGACAAGCTGGATGTAGGGGATTTTCCCGGCATGCGCAGAAGGACGGTGAGGAGCGTCATGAAAGGCTTCGTCTTCCACGGACCCGGGCAGTCGGCCTGGCAGGACATCCCGGACCCCGCGCTCAAGGACCCGACCGACGCGGTCGTACGGGTCGACGCCGTGACCATCTGCGGCACGGATCTGCACATCCTCAAGGGCGACGTCCCCGACGTGCGTCCCGGCACGGTCCTCGGCCACGAGGCCGTCGGCGAGATCGTCGAGGTCGGCGGCGACGTCCGGACCGTACGCCCCGGCGACCGCGTCCTCGTCTCCTGCATCAGCGCCTGCGGCCGCTGCCGATTCTGCCGGGAGAGCGCCTACGGGCAGTGCCGGGGCGGCGGGGGCTGGATCCTCGGCCATCTGATCGACGGCACCCAGGCCGAGTACGTCCGCGTCCCCCACGCCGACCTGTCCGTCCACGTACTGCCCAGCACGGTCGGCAACGAGGACGCCGTGCTCCTCGCGGACATCTTCCCGACCTCCTACGAGGTGGGTGTGCTCAACGGGCACGTGCGGCCCGGGGACACCGTCGCCGTCGTCGGGGCCGGCCCCATCGGTCTCGCCGCGATCGCCACGGCGCGGCTGTTCGCCCCCGAGCGGATCGTCGCCGTGGATCCGGCACCGGCCCGGCTGGAGGCCGCCAAGCGGCTCGGCGCCGACGCCGTGGCCGACGCCCGAGAGGACCCCGAGCAGCTCGTCGCCGACCTCACGGACGGACTCGGCGCCGACGTGGTCATCGAGGCGGTCGGTCTGCCGGAGAGCTTCGAGGCGTGCACCCGCATGGTGCGCCCCGGCGGCCACGTCGCCAACGTCGGCGTCCACGGCAAGCCCGCCGTGCTGCACCTCGAAGACCTGTGGATCAAGAACGTCACCCTCACCACCGGCCTGGTCGACACCAGCTCCACCCCCACGCTGCTGCGCATGGCCGCCGCCGGGCGCCTGCCCACCGCGGACCTGGTCACCCACACGTTCCCGCTGAACCACATGGAGGAGGCGTACGACGTCTTCGGCCGCGCCACCGACACCGGAGCCCTGAAGGTGGTGCTCGGCGACCTGCCGCACCGAGAGGTCGCCGTCCGCGCGGCCTGACCCTCGCGCCACCCCGGTCCGCCGAGGGCCGCCGGCCGCTACGGAGAACGGAGCGACACCGCGGGGGATCGGTGCCGCTCCTCGTTCCATTGTCACTCCGACCCCACCCGTCCCGCAGGGGCCGAAGGTCCCGACCTCGGGGCCCGTCCCGGCGTCGTTCGCTGCCCTCCGCCGCAGGCGGAGCTGCCCGCCCGGTCCCCGTCGGTACGGCTGGATTCGCTACCGTGCCACGCGGCCGACCGTTACGTTGGCCACAGGGGCCGGACCGGTGGGGTCCGCGAACAGGGGACCGGAGGAACCGTCAGGTGGGACGCTCGGAGGAGGCCCGGGTACGGCTGCCGCAGCTGAGGCTGGACGAGCTGCTGGAGGAGCTCCAGGCCCGCCTGGACGCCGCCCGCGGCACCCGGGACCGGGTGCACAGCCTGCTGGAGGCGGTGCTCTCGGTGGGCCGGGAGCTGGACCTGGAGCAGGCCCTGCGCAGCATCGTGGAGGCCGCCGCCGTACTCGTCGACGCCGAGTACGCGGCCCTCGGGGTCATCGGCCCCGACGGCAAGCGTCTGTCCGCCTTCCACACCGTCGGCGTGGGCGAGGAGCAGATCGCCCGGATCGGCCCCTTCCCGGAGGGCCACGGCATCCTCGGCGAGCTGATCCGCCACCCCGAGCCGCTGCGCCTGGCGAAGCTCTCCGACCATCCGGCGTCGTACGGCTTCCCGCCCCACCACCCGCCGATGAACACCTTCCTCGGCGTCCCCATCCGGGTCCGCGACCAGGTCTTCGGGAACCTGTACCTGACCGAGAAACGCGGCGGTGCCCAGTTCGACGAGGAGGACGTCTCGGTCACCCTCACCCTGGCCGTCGCGGCGGGTGTCGCGATCGACAACGCCCGGCTCTACGCGGAGTCCCGGCTCCGTGAGCGCTGGCTGCGGGCGAACGCCGAGATCGTGCACCGTCTGATGGCCGGCGGGGACCGTACCGAGGTCCTCGGCCTGATCGCCGACCGGGCCCGCGAGATCACCGGCGCCGCCCTCGCCGGGGTCGCGATGCCGATGGAGGAGACGGACTCGCTGTCCGTCGAACTCGCCCTCGGCCAGGAGGCCGAGACCCTGAACGGTCTGGTCCTGCCCGTGCAGGGCAGCCTCCTCGGCGAGGCCTTCGCCGGGGCGACCGCCGTCACCAGCCCGGACGTCGTCCACGACGTACGGGTCTCGGCGGGGGCACCGGGCTTCACCGGCCTCGGACCGGCCGTCGCCGTACCCGTCGGCACCGGCGAGAGCGGCGTCCGCGGTGTGCTGCTCCTGGTGCGGGAGGCGGGGCGGCCGGCGTTCACGGAGAAGGAGATCGACCTCCTGCGGGGCTTCGCCGCCCAGGCGGCCATCGCGATGGAGCTCGCGGAACGCAGGCTGGAGGCCGAGGAGGTCGCGGTCCTCAAGGACCGTGACCGGATCGCCCGGGACCTGCACGACCTGGCCATTCAGCGGCTGTTCGCCACCGGGATGACCCTGCAGAGCGCGGGCCGGTTCATCGAGCACACCGAGGCCTCCGAACGCGTCTCGCGGGCCGTGGACGACCTGGACGAGACCATCAAGATCATCAGGTCGACGATCTTCGGCCTGCGCACCCGCGAGGGAGCGGCGGGCACCGGCCTGCGGGCCCGCACCGTACGAGTGGTCGGGGACGCGGCGCCGGTCGTGGGCTTCGCTCCCAGCGTGCGCATGGAGGGCCTGCTGGACACCGAGGTGCCCAAGGAGATCGCCGACCACGCGGTGGCCGTCCTCTCCGAGGCCCTCACCAACATCGCCCGCCACGCCCGGGCCGACCGCGCCGAGGTCGTCCTCGCCACCGACGGGAACGAGCTGCGGCTGTCCGTCACCGACAACGGCGTGGGCGTCCCGGCCGAGGGCCGCCGCAGCGGACTGCGCAACATGGCCGAACGCGCCGAGCAGCTCGGCGGTGGGTTCGACCTCACGGAGCCCCCGGGCGGAGGCACCGCCCTGGTGTGGTGCGTACCGCTCAAGCACGCCTGACGTGCGGCGCCGGGCGGAGCGTCGTCCTCGCGCCGCGCACCGCCACCCCGCCCCGCCTCCGCCCGGAGGCCCGTCCCCCAGGCCCCGTCACCGTTGCCCCTACGCCGACCCTCCGGAGGTCGTACTGCCATGAGGGTCCATCACCTCAACTGCGGAACCCTGCTCCCGCCCACCGCCCGGCTGGTCTGCCACGTCCTGCTCGTCGAGGCGCCGACCGGCCTGGTCCTGGTGGACTCAGGCTTCGGACTGCACGACATCGACGACCCCGGACGTCGCCTCGGAGGATCACGCCGGCTGCTCAGGCCCGTGCTCAAGGCCGACGAGACGGCGGCCCGCCAGGTCGAGGCCCTCGGGTTCCGCCGCGCGGACGTCCGGCACATCGTCCTCACCCACTTCGACCTGGACCACATCGGCGGGCTGTCCGACTTCCCCGACGCCCAGGTGCACACCACCGCGGCCGAGGTCCGCGGGGCCATCACCTCCCCGTCCCGCCGGGAGCGGAACCGCTACCGGCCCATCCAGTGGGCGCACGGACCGAAACTCGTCGAACACACCCCCGACGGTGAGCCCTGGCGCGGCTTCGCCGCCGCCAAGGAACTCGACACCATCGCCCCCGGCATCGTCCTGATCTCCCTGCCGGGCCACACCCGCGGCCACGCCTGCGTCGCCGTCGACACCGGTGACCGCTGGATCCTGCACGCCGGCGACTCCTTCTTCCACCGCGGCCTCGTCGACGGCCGCACCCCGGTGCCGCGTGTCCTGCGCGCCACGGAAGCGCTGCTCGCCCACGACTTCCCGAAGGTCCGCGCCAACCACGCCCGCCTGGCCGAGCTGTACGGGCGGGGCGACGCGGACCTGACCATCGTCAACGCGCACGACCCGATCCTGTGGGAGAAGGCACGCGCCGGGCATCCCGGCGGCCCCGCCGCTGGCCGCTGAGGCCCCCTCTTTGACCGCGACGACCAGTTCCTCCCGCACCGCCGCTCCGTAGGTTCCCTACTACCCCTCGACGAGGGGACCGCGAACGGCCGGACAAGGGAACTGGTTCATGGAAACAAGCCGGTACGACACATGCGTGATCGGGGCGGGGCCCGCGGGGCTGGCGGTCGCCAGGGCCCTGTCGGAGCGGAACCTGCCGTACACCCACCTCGAACGGCACACCGGGCCGGGCGGCATCTGGGACATCGACAACCCGGGCAGCCCGATGTACGAGTCGGCCCACTTCATCTCCAGCAGGACCCTGTCCGGCTTCGGCGGGTTCCCGATGCCCGACACCTTCGCGGACTATCCGCCCCACCGGCAGATCCTGTCGTACCTGACCTCCTTCGCCGACGCCTACCGGCTGACCGAGCGCATCGAGTTCGGCGTGGAGGTCGAGTACGTCGAGAAGAACGCCGACGGCACCTGGACGGTCACCCGGACCGACGGCCGGCGGACCACGCACGGGCAGGTCGTGGTCTGCACGGGCGCCCAGTGGCACCCCAACGCGCCGGAGATCCCCGGCCACTTCACCGGCGAGATCCGCCACACCGTCGGCTACCGCAGCGCGGAGGAACTGTGCGGCAAGCGGGTCCTGGTGGTGGGCGCCGGGAACTCCGGCTGCGACATCGCCTGCGACGCGGCCCGCAGCGCGGACCACGCGGTGATCAGCATGCGCCGCGGCTACTGGTTCATCCCCAAGCACCTCTTCGGCCGGCCCGTGGACACCATCGCGAGCGGCGGACCGCACCTGCCGATGTGGCTCGCCCAGCGGGTCTTCGGCACCCTCCTGCGGCTCCTCAACGGCGACCCGACCCGCCTCGGCCTGCCGAAGCCGGACCACAAGCTGTTCGAGACGCACCCCGCGATCAACTCGCTGCTGATCCACCACCTCCAGCACGGCGACATCACCGCCCGGCCGGGGATCGCCCGCACCGAGGGCCGCACCGTCCACTTCACCGACGGCACCCGCGACGACTTCGACCTGATCCTGCTGGCCACCGGATACGTCCACAAGGTGCCGGTCGCCCAGAAGTACTTCGGCGACGAACAGCACCCCGACCTGTATCTGTCGTCGTTCTCCCGCGACCACGAGGGCCTGTTCGGCGTCGGCTTCATCGAGACCAACTCCGGCGCCTACCGGCTGTTCGACACCCAGGCCCAGCTGATCGCCGGGTACATCCACGACGTACGGCACCGGCTGCCGAACGCGGAGCGGTTCGCCCGCATGATCCGCACCGACCGCCCCGACCTGTCCGGCGGCATCAAGTTCGTCGCCTCACCCCGCCACACCGGCTACGTCGACAGCACCGCCATCGTGAAGCACCTCTCCAGGATCGCCGCCGACATGGGCTGGCGCACCGAGGGCCAGCCCCCGGCCGTGCGGTCCCCGCGACACCTGGAGGCGCTGTCATGAGCCGCTACGACTTCCACGACAAGGTCATGCTGGTGACCGGCGGCGCCGGCGGGATCGGCAGCGCCCTGTGCCACCGCTTCGCCACCGGAGGCGCCCGCTGCGTCGTCGTCGACCTCGACGAGGGTCGCGCCCGGCGCGTCGCCGCCGAACTGCCCGGCACGGGCCACACCGCCCTCGCCTGCGACCTGACCGACCGGACCCAGGTCGAGCACCTCTTCGAACAGGTCGCCGACGTGTACGGCAGGCTCGACGTGCTGGTCAACAACGTCGGCATGACCAGCGCCGAACGCTTCGACGTCCGCAGCGTCGAGAGCATCGAGCGGGAGATCGCCGTCAACCTGACGTCGCCGCTCGTCACCACCAGGATCGCCGTACCGCTGCTGCGGGCCGCGCGGGACGCCCGCGTGATCACCACCGTCTCCCTCGGCGGGATCTTCCCCCTGGGCGAGACCCCCATCTACACGGCGTCGAAGTTCGGGCTGCGCGGCGCGATGCTCGCCATCGGCCTGGACCTGCGCGGCAAGGGCATCCTCGCGGGGTCCGTCCTGCCCTCGGCGACCGACACCCGGATGCTGCGCCAGGAAGCGGTCGACGGCGGGAACTCCCTGCAGTTCCAGGACGTGCCGCAGCAGCCCGCCGACGTGGTGGCCGCCGTGGTGAGCCTTCTCGACCGGCCCCGGCTGGAGGCGTACCCCCGGCCCGGCGAGTCCCGGCTGGTGCGGCTCGCGATGCTGGTGCCGAACCTGCTGCCCAGGATGTTCCCGCTGTTCCGCCAGCGCGGCGAACGCGGCATGGCCCGCTACCTCGACGAGCTGCGCCGGCGCGGACTGGCCCGACAGGTCGACGGACGCTGGGAACTGGTGGAGGAGGCGTGACCGTCGTCGAGAGCACCGCCCTGCTGACCGTCGTCGACCCGGCCACCGGGGAGCTGATCACCACGGTGGCCGCCACCAGTGCCGAAGGGGTCGCCGAGGCCGCCGACCGGGCCCGGAGGGTCCATGAGTCCGGCGTGTGGTCGCGGCTGCCCGTCCGGGATCGAGCCGCGGTACTGCTGCGCCTCGCCGACCTGGTGGAACGCGACACCGGGATCCTCGCCCGGCTGGACAGCGAGGACGCGGGGAAGCCCATCACGGAATGCCTCACCGGTGATGTGCCGGGCGCCGTCGAGTCGATCCGCTGGTTCGCCGAGGCGGCCGACAAGGTCTTCGGCCGCGTCTCCGCGGGCGGACCGGACGCCCTGGGCCTGGTCACCCGGGAACCGGTCGGGGTGGTGGCGGCGATCCTGCCCTGGAACTATCCCCTCGCCATGACCGCCTGGAAGGTCGGCCCCGCCCTCGCGGCGGGCAACTGCCTGCTGGTCAAGCCCGCCGAGGCGACCCCGCGCTCGGCCCTGCACCTGGCCCGGCTCGCCGCCGAGGCCGGCCTGCCCGACGGCGTCCTCACGGTCCTCACCGGCCACGGCTCCGTCACCGGAGCCGCCCTCGCCCGCAGCCCCCTCGTGGGCGCCCTGTCGTTCACCGGTTCCACCGCCACCGGGCGGCGCATCCTCAAGGACGCCGCCGACAGCAACTTCAAACGCGTGTCGCTGGAGATGGGCGGCAAGAGCCCCCAGGTGCTGATGGCCGACGCCCTCTCCTACGGCGACGAACTCATCGACCACATGATCGAGTCCGCGTTCCTCACGATGGGGCAGAACTGCACGGCCGGGTCCCGTGTCCTGGTCCACCGCGACATCGCCGACGAGGTGGTGGAACGGTTCACCACCGCCGCGAGGGGCCTGGTCATCGGCCACCCGGCGGACCCCGGCACCCAGGTGGGACCGTTGATCGACCGGGCGGCCTTCGCCCGGGTCGCGGCGGCGGTCGACGCCGCACGGGACGGCGGGGCCCGCGTCCACACCGGCGGCCTGCCCCACGGCCTGCCCCGGCACGGGGCCTACTACCCGCCCACCGTGATCACCCGCCCGCCCGAGGGCAGCGACGTCCTCACCAAGGAGCTGTTCGGCCCGGTCGTCACCGTCCAGACGTTCACCTCCGAGGACGAGGCGATACGCCTGGCCAACGCCACCGAGTACGGGCTCGCCGCGTCGGTCTGGACCCGCGACCTCGACACCGCGCTCCGCCTCGCGCGTGGCGTCCAGGCGGGGGTGGTGTCCGTCAACGCCTACAGCGAGGGCGACATCACCACGCCCTTCGGCGGCTGGAAGCAGTCCGGTTTCGGCGGCGCGGAGAAGTCGACCGACGCCTTCCACCAGTGGACGCGGGAGAAGACGGTCTGGATCCGGACGCGCTGAGACCGAGGAGGCCCGGGGCGATCGGGGCCGTCAGGGGCGGCGACGTGGGCCGGACGTCAAGCGGGCGGTCTGCCGACCGCCCCCCGGCGCTCCAGCAGCCTCGCCCGCAGCTCCACCGGTGTCACACCGTGCCAGCGCCGCACCGCCCGCCGGAGCGCCCGCACGTCGGCGAAGCCGGCCTGACGGGTGATGTCGCGCAGGGTCGACTCGGGCCGGGGGAGGAGCTGTTCGACCCTCTCCCGGCGCACTCCGTCGACGAGCGCCTCGTACGTGGTGCCGCACTCGGCGAGCCGGCGGCGCAGGGTGCGTTCGCTGGACGCGTGCCGGCGGGCCTGCTCCACGAAGGAGGGGACGTCCGGGAGGCTCTGCGCGATGGACACCTCCAGCACTTCGAGGAGGTCCTGCTGGTCGCGGCGTGACGCCAGCTGCGAGTCCAGCAGCTCCAGGGTCGACGTATAGGTGATGGAGTCCCGGCCCGGCTGCGTCGCACGCACCCAGCGGGCGGGGAGCACCAGGCGGTTGCCGGGTGCGCCGAAGCGCAGCGGGCAGCGGAACAGCTCCTCGAACCGTCGTGTGTCGCGCGGCGCGGGGAACGCGAAGTCGACGACCTCGGGGGCGAACGAGGCGCCCACGTTCAGCCGGGTGAGGGTGGCGGCGCTGGAATACGCCTCCTCGATCAGGAAGACGGCGACCGCCGGGTCCAGCGCCGGGTCCGGCAGGTCGGCGCGCAGCACATAGCCGTCGCCCTCCCAACGGGCCGACCACACCAGCATCGCCCCCGAGAGGTTCTGGTAGCGCAAGCCCGTCTCGATGGCCTCCTGGAAGGTCTCGGCGGCCATCATGGCGAGGCCGAGCGGCCCCCACGCGGTGAGATGCTGCGCCGCGCCGACCCGCAGTCCCAGGTGTTCGTCCCCGGTCCGTTCCAGGGCCCGGCGGATGACGTCGCTGCCCTGCCGGTAGGAGACGCGCAGGGCGGCGGACCGCATCACCGTGGCGTCCAGCCCCACCTCGTCGAGCACGGGCCGCAGGTCGACACCGTCCTCCTCGGCGACCCGTGCGAGATACCGCAGGATGTTGGGCGCGATGGTGGCGGAGGTACTGCGACTGGTGCCCGAGCGCGTGGCCGCGGCGGAGGTCGCCGGGTCGGGAGCATCGTGCATCGCGTCCCCTCTCGCCCGGGCCGTCCCTGCCCTCACTGTAGGCAACGGGGACCCGGGCTGTCGCGGGTGTGGCCGCCCAGGCCCCCTACCTGGCATACGGGACCGCCAGGCGCTCAGGGCGTGCGGTGACGGTGATTCCCCCGGGCACCGTCCGTCCGGGCCTCCAGGGCGCGCACCACGGCCACCATGTCCTCCCCGCCGAAGCCCTGCTCGACGGTCTCGCCGTAGAGCGCGTGGCAGACGTCGAGGAGCGGGGAGGCCAGGTCGGCCTCGCGGGCGGCCTCCGCGATCAGACGATTGTTCTTCAGGACGTCCGCGGCGGCGGCCTGCACGGCGAAGTCACGGGTCAGCAGCTTGGGCCCCTTCATCCGGGAGACGGCGCTGGCCATCGGCCCCGCGTCCAGCACGTCCCGCAGCAGCCCCCGGTCGAGACCGTGCCGGTCGGCGAAGTGGAACGCCTCGGCGAGCCCGGTGACCAGAGTGATCAGGAAGAGGTTGACGGAGAACTTCATCAGCAGCGCCCCCGGAACGGCACCGCAGTCGAACGTCTCCCGGCACAGGGGAGCGAGCAGGGGCCGTACGGCCGCCACGGCGTCCTCGTCGCCCGCGAGCATCCCCACCAGCTCGCCACGCTCGGCCGGAACACGGGATCCGGAGACCGGTGCCTCGACGTACTGCCCGCCGGACGCCCGGATGTCGTCCCGCAGAGCGGCCGAGAACTCGGCGGAGGTCGTGCCCATGTGGACGACCGTGCGTCCGGCGACACGGGCGGCGAAATCAGGGGTGCCGCGGCCCAGGACCGCGTCGACGGCGGTCTCGTCGGCCAGCATCAGGAACACGGTCCCGGCCCGCTCGAACACCTCACCCGGGCCCGCCGCGACCTCGGCACCGGCGGCACGCGGGGGCGCGCACCGGTCCGGGGTGCGGTTCCAGACGACGAGGGGTGTCCCGGCACGGGCCAGGTTGAGGGCCATGGGCTGCCCCATGACCCCGAGGCCGATGAAACCGACGTCCACGACGCACTGCCTTCCCGGCCCGTCCATGAGCCCGCCGCCCCGCACTCGACTATGACAGCGGTCATAGTAGCCCCCGCTATGACAGCGGTCATAGGGTGGCGCCGTGAGGTCGGCCGCGAAGGTGCCGGGACATGCGGGACGCGGGAGGTCGGGGCATGGCGGAGTCCGTACGGGGGCCGCGGGAGCGGATGGTCTTCAGCGCGGCCCAGCTGATCCGGCGCGACGGGGTGGCGGCGACCGGGATGCGGGAGGTCGCCGCCCACGCGGGGGCGCCGCGCGGCTCGTTGCAGCATTACTTCCCCGGCGGCAAGGAACAACTGGTCAACGAGGCCGTGGACTGGGCGGGCCGGTACGCGGGCAAGCGGGTCGCCCGCTTCCTCGCCGCGCTGGACGAGCCGACGCCCGGCGGGCTGTTCGCCGAGATGGTGCGCCAGTGGACCGACGAGTACGAGACCGTCGGGTTCGCGGGCGGCTGCCCCGTCGCCGCCGCGACGGTGGACTGCGCCGAGTCCACCGCGTCCACGCGGGCCGCGGCCGCCGCCGCGTTCGCCGGCTGGACCGGCCCGGTGGCGGCGGCGCTGACGGACATGGGGGTGCCGGAGGAGCGGGCGGGAGCGCTCGCCACGCTCATGATCAGCGCCCTGGAGGGGGCGATCCTGATGGCCAGGGCCGAGCGCGACGTGCGCGCCCTGACCACCGTCGCCCGGGAACTCGGCCCCCTCCTCGACGCGGCGGTACGCGCCGGCTGACGGCCCTACCCCAGGGTCGCCAGGAACTTCCCCAGCCGGGCGATGCCCTCGCGCAGGTCCTCGGCCGACGCCGCGTACGACAGCCGTACGTGGCTGTCCGCCGTACCCACGCCGAAGTCCCGGCCAGGGGTCAGCGCGACATGGGCCTCCCGCAGGGCCCGTTCGCAGAACTCCCACGAGGTGAGCCCGGTGCCGCTGACGTCGAAGTAGACGTAGAACGCGCCGTCCGGCGGCACCGGGACCGGCAGCCCGATGCGGCGCAGTCCGTCGAGGACGAGCGCCCGCCGCTCGGTGAACTCGACACGGCGGGCCTCGCACACCGCCAGGGACTCCGGGGTGAAGCAGGCGAGCGCGGCCAGCTGGGCCGGGGCGGACGCGCACAGGAAGTAGTTCTGGGCCAGGCGCTCCAGCGCCGGTACGAGCGGCTCGGGCACGACGCACCAGCCGAGCCGCCAGCCGGTCATGCCGAAGAACTTCGAGAAGCTGTTGATGACGACGGCACCGGGGTCGAACGACAGGGCGCTGCGCGGCGGCCGTCCCTGCCCGTCGTGGTCGCCGAGATCGAGGTAGATCTCGTCGACGAGACGCCACGCGTCCCGCTCGCGGGCCGCCTCGCAGATCGCCGCGAGTTCGCCGGCCGGCACCGAGGTGCCCGTCGGGTTGGACGGCGTGGCGACCATGACCCCGCGGGTGCGCTCCGTCCAGCCGGCCCGCACCGAGGAGGCGGTCAGCTGGTACCGGCCCTCGGCGGTGGTCGGGACGAGGGTGACGCGGGCGCCGAAGCTCTCGACGATCTGCCGGTTGCACGGGTACGCCGGGTCCGCGAGGAGCACCTCGTCACCGGGGTCGACGAGCGCGGCGGCGGCCAGCAGCAGCGCCGCCGAGGCGCCCGCGGTCACGACCACCCGGGCCGGGTCGACCTCGACGCCGTGCCGGTCCTCGTAGAACCGGGCGATGGCCTGCCGCAGCGCGGGCAGCCCGAGGGCCGCCGTGTAGGTCAGGGGGCGCCCGTCCATGGCCTCCCGCATCGCGTCCAGCACGGCGGGCGGCGCCCCGAAGTCCGGTTCCCCGAGGCTCAGTTTGACGACGTGGTGCCCCTGGGCCTCCAGGGCGGCGGCGTGCTTGCCGAACTCCATCGCGTAGAACGGGGCGACCGCCCGGGCGCGCTCCGAGATCCGTACGTTGCTCATACCGGGACCTTAAGCGCGCCCGCCCGGACCGACACAGCCCCCTGCCCACCGGGGGCCTGTCCGGCGGACTCGCCGGACAGGCCCCCGTTTCCGTGGGACGGTCAGCGCTTGAGCGTGAAGGTGAAGTCGCCGGCGAGTCTGCTGTTCAGCCGGACCGCCGAGACGAGCTTCCCTTCCTCGATCAGCCGCTCGACCTCGGCCCGCGGGAGACCGCAGCCTTCGGCGATCAGCCGTACCGGTCGTACGGGGATCGGCGCCGCGAAGCGGACCGACACGTCGATCACCTCGCGGTCCGGGAGATCCGCACCGCCGGTGTCGAGACGCCAGGCGCCGTCCCAGTCGAGGGCGACGCGGTGACGGCGGCGTACGACCGGATCCCCCAGCACCTCGGCCGCCAGGGCGGGATCGTTGTCGTGCATCCGGTCCAGGAGCTCCGGTCGGAGGGAACGCACCCGCGTCCGCTCCAGGACCGTGAGCTTCGCGGTGTCCCCGCACCCCGTGCAGCGCACGAGGAGCCAGGCGTCGATGAGCTTGTGGTTCGCGTTGACACGGAATTTGCCGTTCGCCCGGAAGCGCTCCGACGCGCACACGGAGCAGCGACGCACGACGAGAGGCAGGCAGGTGGGCATGACCACCCAGGTGGTGAGCACAGAAGTACACCGGTTTCAGTGAGAAGTCCGCAGCAGGAAGCAGCGCGGCGCACGGACAGGCGCGACGCGCGACAGATCAGCAGTCGGGAGGTCTCACACGGTGTACAACGGCACGTCCTTGATCGGGCGACTCGGGTCGGCAGCACGGTAGCGGCGCGCGTCGGCGTCGTTCCACCGATTTACGCGCGCCCCACCGGACCGGCCCCGACTACCTCCCGGCCAGCGGTGTCACGCCGATCCGGTCGATGACCGGGGCGTACGGCGACCGCTGGTCGTACTGGTTGTAGGTGTCGCCGTCGAAGTCGGGCAGTTCCTCCGCGGTGAAGGTGAGCCGGTTGGCACCCTTCTCCAGCGTGACGGGGACGGTCAGGTCCCAGAAGTTGTTGAAGTGGAAGGTCGTCGGGAACAGGATCCGCCGGGTCGCGCCGCCGTTGATCGAGAGGTCGGCGTGGCGGGCGATCGGGTCGGGGTTGTAGTGGGTGGCGGGCGCCTGCTCCGCGTTGGAGTAGCGGATGGTCAGCGCGTGCCGGCCGGGCCGCTCGGCGACGACGTCGAACGTCAGCGCGTTGGCCCTGCCGTCGCCGATGCCGGTGACCGCCTTGCCGTTGGTCGCGAAGGTGTAGGCGTCGGTCACCTTGGCGGCCCCCGTCACCGTGCCGTCCTCCGCCTGGTACACGCGGGTCTTCAGGGAGCCGGCGGACGGGGCGATCCGGAGCCGGTCGAGGGCGAGTTCACGGGCGGTGCCGGTGACGGTGATCTTGTTGATGCCGCCGGAGAGGAAGACTTGCACCCGGTCCGTGCCCTTCCCGGCCCCGCCGACCTCGGGCACGTCGAGTCGCTCGCCGTTGAGCGAGAGGCCCGCCCGGCCGCCGCCGAGGTGGTCGACCGACACGGTCGCCTCGCCGTCGGCGGGCGCGTACACCCAGAACGTCGCCGAGTCGCCCTTCGCCAGCGGCACCGTGCCGGGACCCGAGGCACCGGGCCGGCCGTAGTCCGGCCGCGTCCCGGAGAGCGAGGCGTACGCGGCCTCGTAGATCGCGGGGGCGATCACGTTCTCGTCGCGCAGCGCGAGGTCGATCTTGTCGATGATCGCGTCGCCCTTGGTGACGCCCAGTTCCGGGTCCCGCGCGGCGAGCGTGATCCGGTGCGTGCCGGCGGTCAGTTCGACGGTGGTGTCGGTGTGGCCCCAGACGACCCACTTGTAGCCGAGCGGCAGCCGCAACTCCCGAGGGTCCTTCCCGTCGACCCGCAGGAACACATTGGTCGGGCCCTGCTCCTTCACCAGGTCGTAGAGGTTGTAGGAGTTGGCGAAGACGCTCAGGTCGTAGGTGCCGTCCCGCGGGACCTCGACGTCGAAGGCGAGGACCCCGTCGGATCCGGTGCGCAGCCCGCCCACGTCGTAGGCGCCGGACGTCGCGAACCTGCCCACGTCCGAGGGCGTCCCCTCGGGGCCGTTCCTGGAGTAGCCCTTGCCGGTGTAGGTGGCGTTCTCCGCCTCGTAGGTCCGGCGCCAGCTCACCGACGGCGCGGCCGGGTCCCCGCCGTTGCCGCCGGGGGAGAGGATGACCTGGTACGCCGACATCTCGTTCATGCCGGTCATCGGCAGGGTCACCGAACCGTCGGCGCCGACCGTCACCTCCCGGTCCGAGAGCCGCAGCGGCTGCGCCGAGTCCCCGACCTGACCGGTCCACGGGATCTCCTGGACCGTGGCCCGCACGGTCGTCCCGAACAAAGCGGGGTCGATGTTCCGGAACACGATGTCCGCGGCGCCGCTCTGCCCGCCGAAGAGGGCCCGGGACTGCTTCTTGTCCTCGTCCAGGGTCGCCACGCCCTGGAGCGTGTACTGCTGGTTGGGGTGTGGGGCGGTCACCTCGACGGTGTGCCCGGACATCTGCGCGTAGGCGTGGAACAGCCACCACTGGCCGTTGCCCCTGTTGGCCTCCACGGCCGAGTCGTTGAGGTTGCCGTCGATGTTCCAGTACGCCAGGTCGGCGTCGATCTTGGACTCCTCGATGGCGGAGACCCACTGGACGACCTGGCCCGGCACCGACAGGTGGTAGTTGTGGCCGTACTCGTTGACATTGACCGGCAGCGGGCCGACGCCGATCTCCTTCTCCCACCCCCGGTAGGTGGCCACGCTCGTGCGGACCTTGGCGGGTGAGGACAGCTCGTGCCAGGTCATCACGTCCGGCACGACGTCGTTGGCCTTCGCGTACCGGAGGAAGCCCTTGATCTGGTCGTAGAGGACCGAGGTGTTGGGGCCGGCGATCCGCGCCTCGGGGTCGAGGCCCTTGATGAGCCGGTAGGTGTCCTTCCACGCCGCGAAGAAGTGCTGCGGGTCGTCGAGCCAGGAGACCTTGTCGTAGCTCCACTCGCCCGTGCCGAACATGTTCCCCTCGGGTTCGTTGAAGGGGACGTAGACGACATGGTCCTTGTAGGCGCCCATCGTCTTGACCTGGGCGACCTGCTTCCTGATCCTCTGCTGGAAGTCCGCGAGCCGGGCGGGGCCGTCGGCACCCGGCCACTGGTAGGGGAAGCCGCGGTAGATGTCGGTCATGTAGATGTAGACGTCCTTGCCGCCGGAGTCCACGAACGGCGGAAGCATCTCCAGCGCGTCGGCGCCCGGATGCTGGGGACCGTCCTGCGCCTTCGTCGACACCGTGCGCAGGCCCATCCCCTCGATGAGGTTGCGGCTCGGTACGCCGTCGCCGTAGACGCCGTACAGGGAGCCGGAGGCGCCGCCGTGGAAGGCGCCGGTGTCGGTGCCGAGATCGATGACGAGCCGTTCCGGCTCCGCCGCGCCGGCGGTGCCCGCGGCGGGTCCGGCGAGCAGGGCGGCGAGGGCCGTGACCCCGGTGGCACCGGCTGCCGCGGCTCGGGTTCTGCTGCGATTGCGTCGCACTGAGGTCTCCGTGAGGTGATCCGCCCAGGGCCGAGCCGGTTCGATGGGATACGGGGTGGGGGAGCCCGGCATCCCGGGGGTCGATTCGAGGATCGCGTGACAGGGTGCGGCTCTGTCGAACCGGTTCGCCGGAACCTAGCATCGCCGTATCGCCCCAGCAATACTCCCGACAGGGACCCGTGGACAGGCGGTGCGGAGCGCGGCGCGAGGGGTTGACAGTGTCCGGGGCGGCTCCTACCTTCCCTTCACGCGAACCGGTTCGACGAGCGGTTCGCCCTCGAACCGGTTCGACGAAGGAGTGCCGTGAACATCGGTGAGATCGCCAAGCGAGCCGGTGTCTCGCGTTCCACCGTGTCGTACGCGCTGAGTGGCAAGCGTCCGGTGTCGGACGAGACCCGGGAGAAGATCCAGCGGGTCATCGACGAGCTGGGCTACCGTCCGAACGCCAGTGCCCGGGCCCTGGCCAACGGGCGGACCAGCACGATCGGTCTGGTCTTCCCGCCGGCAGGCAACCATTACACGGGGATGCAGCTCGATTTCATCGGCAGTGTGGTGGAGGCGGCGGCGGCTCATGACTACGACGTGCTGTTGTCGCCGAGTGGTGTGGACAGTGACCGTTCGTTCCAGCGGCTGCTGGGGGAGCGGCGGGTCGACGGGGCGATCCTGATGGAGATCAGGTTGCAGGACGACCGGGTCGATCACCTGGCCGAACTGGACTTCCCCTCCGTCACCATCGGCCGCACCGCCCGGCCCGAGGGCACCTGGTGGGTGGGCCTGGACCACACCGCGCTGGCCGCGGCGTGCGTCCACCACCTCGCCGACCTCGGCCACCGCCGGGTCGCCTTCGTCAACCGGCCCGAGCAGCTTCTGCGGGCGGGCTACGAGTCCGCGCACCGGGGCCTGGACGGTTTCACCAAGGCCGCCGCGGAACGCGGGCTGACCGTGCGCACGTACTGCTGCGGTGACGATGCCGCCTCGGGGCAGGCGTGTCTGGAGCAGATCCTGCACGACGATCGGGCCACCACGGCCCTGGTCACGCTGAACGAGGCCGCCCTGGGCGGTCTCTACCGGGGGCTCGCCCACGCGGGCCGCCACGTACCGCGTGACTTCTCCGTGACGGGAGTGGTCGCGTCCAGGTGGGCTCAGACGGTGACCCCGCAGCTCACCGCGGCGGACGTACCGGCCGAGGAGATGGGCCGGCGCGCCGTCGACCTGCTCATCGAGCGCCTCGACCACCCCGGCGCCGCTCCCCGCCACCTCCTCCTCGCCCCGCCGATCTCCCTGCGGGCCAGCACCGGCCCCGCCGGCGGCGCCTCCTTCGCCCAGGCCCCGACACCCGCCAGCCCCTCCTGAACCGCGGCTCCCCGAGCCGCCGATCCCCGAGCCGCAAGCCCCGAGCCGCCGATCTCCGAACCGCTGTCCTCCTAGCCGCAATCCCTGACCAGCGACTCCTGACCGCAGACCACGGGCCTTCCCGTTCGCCTCTCTGTGCACCGGTCAGCCCGAATCGACACCCCTGACAGGGCCGTTCGGTGTGCCCGTATGCCCCTCTTCCGCCCCTCTCACGGCACAGCCGTGCCTGGAAGCAAGGAACCCGCCATGCGTAGAACCACCAGCCGCTGTCTCCTCGCCGCGGCCCTGGCGACCGTCGTCGCCGTCGTCGGCACCGCCTGCTCCTCCGGCTCGGGCAGCACCGGTGCCGCCAAGGACACGGACGGTGGCACGTACACGATCTGGGACCCGTACCCGCAGTTCGACAAGGGCTCGGCCTGGGCGAAGCTGCTCGACAAGTGCGGCACCAAGGCCGGCGTGAAGATCAAGCGGACCGCCTTCGACACCAGCGATCTGTCGAACAAGGCGCTGCTGGCCGCGCAGCAGGACAACTCCGCCGACGTGCTCATCGTCGACAACCCGGTGGTGTCGACGCTGGCCGAGGCGGGCGTGCTGACCACGACCGACGAGAACAAGCTGGACACCTCCAAGGCGGACCCGAACCTGCTCGCGGCCGGCCAGTCCGGCGGCAAGACCTACGGCACACCGATCGGCGCCAACACCCTGGCCCTCTACTACAACAAGGAGGTGCTGAAGAAGGCCGGTGTGGACGTCGCCTCGGTCAAGGACTGGAAGTCGCTGACGTCGGCGCTGGCGAAGGTGAAGAAGGCCGGCAAGAAGGGCATCACGTTCTCCGCGATCGGGACTGAGGAGGGCAGCTTCCAGTTCCTGCCGTGGTTCTGGGGCTCCGGCGCCCAGCTGACCGACCTCGACTCCGACCAGGCCGTCTCCGCGCTGTCGCTGTGGAAGGGCTGGCTGGACAAGGGCTACGCCCCCAACTCCGTCATCAACAACACGCAGACGACGAGCTGGCAGGAGTTCGCGAGCGGCGACTACGCGTTCGCGGAGAACGGCACCTGGCAGCTCGCCAATGCCGACAAGGCGGGCTTCGACTACGGCGTCCTTCCCATACCCGGCGCGCAGGGGGGCAACGCCGCCGCCCCGACCGGCGGTGAGTTCGTCACCCTTCCGGTACAGGGCGACACCAGCCGCTACGCCACCGCGCGGAAGCTGGCCACCTGCCTGACCAGCACTCAGAACCTGTTCGACACCGACACCACCCTGTCCTACGTGGCGCCCACCGCCGAGGTTCAGGACAAGCAGATCGCGGCCAACGCCCAGCTCAAGCCCTGGGTGGACGCGGTCAGGGCGGCCAAGGGCCGCACCAGCGACGACCTGGGCACCAAGTACCCGAAGATCTCCGAGCAGTTGTGGAAGGCCGTGCAGTCCGCCCTCAGCGGTGCCGGGTCGCCGAAGGACGCGCTGGCCAAGGCGCAGTCCGCCGCCCAGTAGCCGGGATTGACCGGTCCGCAGATGAACCCCGTGACACAGATGCCGGATCGCCGACCCGCACAGGTCCGCAAGGGAGCGGCGGCGGCCGCCGCCCCCCGGCCGGTCGACGCGCGAGCACGGCGCCGCCCGACCTCCCCACAGTGGGCCGCCTGGGCGTTCCTCGCCCCGGTCACCCTCTACCTCGCCCTCTTCTACGCCTATCCGCTCTACCGCAACCTCGACCTCAGCCTGCGCAACTACACCGTCCGCTCCTTCGTCCAGGGCGACGCGCCGTTCACCGGCCTGGCGAACTACACGAAAATCTTCGACGACCCGACCTTCGCGCCGGCCCTGCTGCACACCGTCGTCTTCACCGCCGTTTGCCTGGTCTTCCAGTACGCGATCGGCCTGGCCCTCGCGGTCTTCTTCCACCAGCACTTCCGGCTCTCCACGACCCTGCGGGCGCTGTTCCTGGTGCCGTGGCTGCTGCCGCTGATCGTGTCCGGCTCGACCTGGTCGTGGATGCTCAACAGCGACTCCGGCATCGTCAACGCGGCCCTGCACGCCGTCGGCGTCGGCCCGGTGAACTGGCTGACCTCCCCCGACTGGTCGCTGACCTCGGTGATCATCGCGAACATCTGGATCGGCGTCCCGTTCAACCTGGTCGTCCTCCACAGCGGCCTCCAATCCATCCCCGAAAGCCTGTACGAGGCCGCCGCCCTCGACGGGGCGAACGCCTGGCAGCGGTTCTGGCGGATCACCTTCCCGCTGCTGCGCCCGGTGTCGGCGATCACGCTGCTGCTGGGGCTGGTCTACACGCTCAAGGTCTTCGACATCATCTGGATCATGACCAAGGGCGGCCCCGCCGACTCCTCGACCACCTTCGCCACCTGGTCCTACCAGCTCGGATTCGGCAACCTCCTGCCCGCCTTCGGGCCCGGCGCGGCCGTCGGCAACCTGCTCGTGGTCGCGGCGCTGGTGTTCGGCCTGATCTACCTGAAGGTCCAGCGAAAGCAGGCACTGTCATGAACCGAAGCGCCGCACGCTCCTGGTGGAAGACCGCCCTCGGCCTTCTCCTGACCGGGCTCATGCTCTTCCCGGTCTACTGGATGCTCAACGTGTCGCTCACCCCCGAGCAGGACATGCGCAAGAGCCCACCGGACCTGTTCCCCGCGCACGGCACCCTCGACGGCTACCGCACCGTGCTGCACGAGCAGGTGCCGTACCTCGGCACCAGCCTCGTCGTCGGCCTGGGCACCGTCGTCCTCACGGTGGCCCTGGCCGCGCCCGCCGGGTACGCGCTGGCCAAGCTGCGCCCGCGTGGCGGCGGCATCCTCAGCTTCCTGCTGCTGGCGGCCCAGATGATCCCCGGCATCATCATGGCGATGGGCTTCTACGCCATCTACCTCCAACTCGGCCTGCTCCAGTCCGTCCCCGGCCTGATCGTCGCCGACTCCACCCTCGCCGTCCCCTTCGGCGTGCTCATCTTCACCGCGTTCATGTCCGGCATCCCCGGCGAACTGCTCCAGGCCGCGAAGACCGACGGCGCCGGGGCGCTGCGCACCTTCGTGTCGATCGTCCTGCCGATGAGCCGCAACGCCGTCGTCACGGTGTCGCTGTTCGCGTTCCTGTGGTCGTGGTCCGACTTCGTCTTCGCCGGGACCCTCGTCAACGGCGGGGCCCACGAGCCGATCACGCTCGGCATCTACCACTACATAGGCAACAACAACCAGGAGTGGAACGCCATCATGGCCACCGCCGTCGTGGCCTCCCTGCCGGCCGCGGTCATCCTCGTCCTCGCGCAGCGGTACGTCGCCGCGGGCGTCACCGCCGGCGCGGTCAAGGACTGACCTCCCTCCTCCCTCCACGTCCCTCCTCCCTCCACGTCACGGCGCCACCGCCACGCGGTGCGCCGCGATCCCCCCTGCCGAGAAACGAGTGACCTTTCATGACCGCCGCACCGTCCGGCCCGTCCTTCTCCGTCCACGACATCCCCTTCAGCACGTACGGGTCCTGGTTCGGCATCTCTCCCGTGCTGGCGGAGAAGACGCGCGCCGAGGACCTCCACCTCGTCTCCCACCAGAACGGCATGCACGCCGTGCTGCGCCTGGTCCCCCTGGACCCGGTGACGGGCGGCCGGGCCGACACCCGCGTCGAGGCGACCCCCGGCCTGCTCGGCTGGACCGGTGCGGACGGCCGCGTCGACCTCGCCTACGAGACGCCGGACACCGTACGGCTGCGGGGGAGCGGCCTCTCCCTCGCCCTCCGGGCCGCCGCGCGGACCCTGACCCCGTTCAGCGGCACCTACTTCTACCGGGAGCCCGGCTCCGAGGCGTACGTCTTCACCTCGTACGAGACCGGGCGGCGCTACCGGATCACCGTCCTGTCCGGCACCGTCGACGGAGTGCCCGGAGCGCAGGCGCTGGGCGGTGCGGAGCGCGGTGTCACGGTCGGCGCCGAAGCAGACCGGACGTGGGAGGTGGCGGTCGAGGAGTACGAGACCGCGCGCCGCCCCTACACCTCGACCACCGGCTTCGACCAGGTCGTGACGGCCGCGCGCACCGCCTTCGCCGCGTTCGCCGACCGCGTGGCGCCCTGGCGTTCGGCGGGGACCCCGGCCGCCGAACTCGCCGCCTACGTCCTGTGGTCGGCCACCGTCCGCCCACGGGGCTTCGTGACCCGGCCCGCGGTGCTGATGTCCAAGCACTGGATGGACAAGGTGTGGAGCTGGGACCACTGCTTCAACGCCCTCGCCCTCGCCCCCGGCTTCCCCGACCTGGCCTGGGACCAGTTCTCCCTGCCCTTCGACCACCAGGACGAGACCGGCGCCCTGCCCGACTCGGTCACCCACTCCGAGGTCCTGCACAACTTCGTCAAGCCCCCCATCCACGGCTGGACGCTCGGCCTGCTGCGCCGACGGCTCCCCGAACCGCTCACCCACGCCCAACTCACAGAGGCGTACAAGCGGTTGAGTCGCTGGACGGACTTCTGGCTCACCGCCCGGCGCGCACCCGGTGCCGCCCTGCCCCACTACCAGCACGGCAACGACAGCGGCTGGGACAACGCCACCACCTTCGACCCCGCACGCGTGGTCGTCACCGCCGACCTGGCCGCCTTCCTCACCCTGCAACTGCGCGAACTCGTCACGCTGGCGGAGGAGTTGGGTCGGCCGGATGACGTCCGCCGCTGGACGCGGACGGCTGACGAGACGCAGGCCGCGATACTCGGCGACCTGTGGAAGGGCGACCGGTTCGCCGCCCGGTCGGCCGACACCGGCGAGATCTGGACCAGCGCGAGCCTGCTCGACCTGATGCCCATCGCCCTCGGGGAGCACCTGCCGGAGTCCGTCGGCGCCGTCCTCGCCGATCGGATCGGAACCCACCTCACCCCGTACGGCCTGGCCACCGAACAACCCGACTCGCCGCACTACCTCTCCGACGGCTACTGGCGCGGCCCGATCTGGGCCCCCGCCACCGTCCTCGTCGAGGACGGCCTGCGCCGCGCAGGCCACCACCGCCTCGCGGACGAGATCAGCACCCGCTTCCGCGCCCTGTGCGAGACCCACGGCTTCGCCGAGAACTTCGACGCCCTCACCGGCACGGGCCTGCGCGACCGCGCCTACACCTGGACCGCCGCCGCCTACCTACTCCTCGCCGAGGCCCACACCCAGCGCGACAGCCGCTGACCTGCCGCCTCCCTCATGCCCCGGGACCGACCGGGCCCGGTCACCTTCACCCTTCTCCCGTCCATAGGAGCCGCACGATGACGTCGCGCACCGCACCTCCCAGAGCAGCAGCCCGCACCCGGCGACGACTGACCCCGACCGTCGCCGTACTCCTGGCCGCACTGGCCACGACCCTGGTGCCCGCCGGCCCGTCCCAGGCCGCCGACACCAGCGTCGCTGTCGACTTCGCCACCACCGGGGGCGCTCCCACCTACCGCGCCTCGGGCACGATCTACGGGATGACCGAGAACGGCTCGCTGCCCCAGGACCACTTCTACACGGACATCAAGTGGAAGTTCATGAGGGCGGGCGGGGCCCAGCTGGACAAGCCGGGCGGCTGGGTCGCCGGTAAGTACGACCGCCGGTGGAACAGCACCCTGGCCCAGTACAAGCGGACCAAGGCGCTCGACGGAACCTTCGTCATGCTGGTGCACGACCTGTGGGGCGCGGACGGGACCACCACGCCCACCTTCCCCGGTGACAACGGGGACTGGTCGAGCTTCGACGCCTTCTACGACCGGCTCCTCGGGGACGTGAAGGCCGCGGGGATGACCGACATCGAGTGGGACATCTGGAACGAGCCCGACTGCCGCTCGTTCTGGGGCTCGGGCCAGGCCCAGTACCTGCAGATGTGGAAGCGCTCCTACCAGAAGATCCGGGCCGCCTTCCCCGGCGCCGTCGTCGTCGGGCCGAGTACCTGCGGCAAGCCCTCCGGGAGCAACACCTGGTGGAACACGTATCTCGACTACGTGAAGGCGAACGACGCCGAGCCGGACACCTACAGCTGGCACGATCTGCCCGGTGACCCGGTCGCCGACAGCAATGCGGTGAAATCCATGCTGTCGGCGCGGTCGATGACGACGAGCCGTCCGTTCCAGGTCAACGAGTACGCCGGCACCACCGAGCAGAACCCGGGCCGTGGCGGCTGGTACATCTCCCGCCTCGAACGGGCCGGGGCCGACGGCCTGCGCGCCAACTGGGCGTCCGCGAACAACCTGCACGACTTCCAGGCGAAGCTGCTCACGAAGAACAGCGCCGGCCAGTACCTGCCGTTGGGTGAGTGGTTCCTCTACCGGTACTACGGCTCGCAGACCGGGAACGTCGTGAAGGTCACGGCCGGCACGAACATCGACGGGCTGGCGACGAAGGACAACGCGGCTCGCGACGCGAAGATCCTGCTGGGCAGCAACGGCAACACCGGCACCGTGACCGTGAACCTCGATCGTCTCGACACGACCTCGGTGGTGGAGGGCAACCGGGTCCGCGCGATCGTCCAGCGCGTACCGAACAACGGCGGCGCCGCGGTGACAGGTCCGGAGACGGTCTCCGACCAGACCCTGACCGTCAGCGGCAACTCAACCTCGGTGAACGTGCCGTGGACGAACGCCTCCGACGGCTACACCGTCACCCTGCTCCCGCCGTCCCACACCACCGTCTCCACCGTGGCCGTCGCCCAGCACAGCGGCCAGTGCCTGGACGACACCAACCGCTCCACCGCCAACGGCACGCAGTACCAGCAGTACCACTGCGAGGGCGGCTACCAGCAGATGCTCGACTTCAAGCCGGTCGCCGGACGGGCGGACACCTACACCATCGTCAACGAGTACAGCGGCAAGTGCCTGGACGTCGCCAGCGCCTCCACCGCCGACGGCGCAGCCGTCATCCAGTACACCTGCAACGGCTCCACTAACCAGATGTTCACCCTCAAGCCCGTCAGCGCCCTCGGCAACAGCAAGGACTACCAACTGGTCGCCGTGCACAGCGGCAAGTGCGTGGACGTCAGCCAGATCTCCACCGCGGCCGGCGCGAAGATCCACCAGTGGCCCTGTGACCCGGCGAGCGCGCTGGGCACCAAGAAGAACCAGATCTGGCGCCTCCTCGGCAAGAGCTGACGCCCTCGGGGGCCGCGGACGACGACCACGGCCCCCTTTCGGAGCAGACCTACCGGTGGCGCTGAGCGGCGTGCGCGAGATTCCGCCGGTAGAGGGCCACGGCCTGCTCCGTCGGGAGGTTCGGGACGGTGACCGTCTCGCCGGTCTCCTTGGAGACCACGACCTTGGCGCCGCCCGGCGGAGCGGGCGTCGGGCGGCCGGAGGGATCGGTGCGGGGCGGAAGGACCGCGTACACCAGATAGCCGACGTCGAACTCGTGCACGTGCAGCTCGGCGGGGGAGCCGTCGGCCGACCGCGGCCGGGCGTACCGGGCCCGGACCAGCTCGACGGCCTGCTCCGGGGTGAGGGGAGGCGTACCGGAAGGCATGGGTGTCGTCCTGCGCGTCCTGACCGGAGGAGGGGGCGTCCGACGGGCGGCGGTCAGAGCTGGGCGGGGGCGCCGCCGAAGCCGATCTCGTTGCCGTCCGGGTCGTGGTACGTGATCTTGCGGACGCCGTTGGCGTAGGTCTCCCGGTTCGCGGGCTTCAGCCCCCGGTCCGTGATCCCCTCGACACGGGCGTCGAGATCGTCGACGAACACGGTGTGCAGGGCGTGACCGCCGCGCCCCGGCCGGTGCTCGATGTACACGTACCGGTGCTCCGCCAGCTCCCACACGGCCTCCGTGTCGTTCGGGATGAACGTCGGCGGCGAACCGAACAGGCGCTCGTACCAACCGAGTGCCGCTTCGTAGTCGTTGACGAGGACGCCTGCGAACAGTTCGACGGACATGACGCCATGGTAGGGCCGCGGCGCTCTCCGGGCGGGGGACGTGATCACCGCTCGCGTCGCCGCGCTCCGTACAATTTGGAGCCGAACGACATCTGAGATCCGATGTGCCCCATGGCGTCAAGGAGTGTGCCCGTGCCCGGCCAACGATCCATCACGCAAGCCGAGAAGCTGGCGGAGGCGAAGCTCGGGGGCATCCCCGTCCGCCACGAGCAGATGGCCGTCGTCGCCAACATCTACCGGGCCGCGTCGGCGGTCAGGCAGCACCTGGAGAACTCGGTGCTGCGCGGCGCCGACCTGACCTGGACGGCGTTCGTCGTGCTGTGGGTGGTCTGGATCTGGGGCGAGTCGGAGACCCGGCACGTCGCTGAGGAGGCGGGCATCTCCAAGGGGACGCTCACCGGGGTCTCCCGGACGCTGGAGAAGCGGGGCCTGCTGCGGCGGGCGGGGCACCCCACCGACGGCCGACTGGTGCTGCTCAGCCTCACCGAGGATGGCGAGGAGCTGATGCGGCGCGTGTTCCCCGCGTTCAACGAGGAGGAGGCCTTCGTCGCCGCGCAGCTCGACGTCGACGAGTGCCGCAGCGTCGCCGACGGACTGCGGCGCGTCGTCCTCCAGGTCGAGGAGCACGGCGAGGAGCGCCGCCTCGCCCTCCTCGACGGCGCGGCCCCGGCCCCCCGCCGCAGCGGCCGCCGCCCGCAGGCCTAGGGCCTGTCACGACCTAGCGAGTCGCGCCCAGGCGGAGGAAGCCCTTCCGCCCGCCCTGCCCCGCCTGCCCCGTGCCCCACCCCGCCCCGCCCTTCTCCGGCCCCGCCTCGGCCCGGCCCGTAGCCCTGGTGGCCCGTCCCTCGAACGGCAGGGTTGCGCCGGACGGGCGGGCAGGCGCGAACACTGGGATGCTGAGGACGGACAACCTGTCCACGACCTGACGAACGCAGGTGGTGAGCGCCGTGGCCGGGGTCGAGGAGAACGCATCGGGGGGAGCCGCGGAGCGGGCCGACCCGAAGGGCGACCCGTTCCTGCGGACCCGGTTCGCCCTACCCGTACGCCCGACCACATTCCTGCGCCGCGACCGGCTGGTCGCACGCCTGGACGAAGCCGGGCGGACGCCGCTGACCCTGGTGGAGGGCGCCGCCGGCGCGGGCAAGACGCTGCTGGCCGCCGACTGGGCGGACGGGCGGGAAGGCCCCGTGGTCTGGCTCACCGCCGACACGGTCGGCCAGGTCGGCGGCATGTTCTGGGCGTACCTCCTTGAGGCACTCCGGCTCTGCGGCGAGGGACTGCCCGAGGTCGATCCGCCCACGGACGCCCGCCGGGTCGACCCCGCGACACTGACCCGGCTCGCCACCGCGCTGAGCGCACGCGAACGGCCCGTGACGGTGGTCCTCGACGAGTTCGACCGGGTCACCGCCCCCGAGGTGCCGGACCAGCTCGACTTCGTGCTGCACCACGCGGGGGAGGGACTGCGCCTGGTCCTCGTCACCCGCACCGAACCGCTGCTGCCGCTGCACCGCTACCGGGTGGCGGGCGAGGTCACCGAGATCAGGGACGCGGAGCTGGCCTTCACACCGGAGGAGGCCGCCACCCTGCTGAAGCTGCACGGACTGCGCCTCCCGCCGGCCGAGACCGACGCGCTCGTCGAGCGGACCCGCGGCTGGGCGGCGGGGCTACGGCTGTGCGCCCTCGCGGCACGCGAGAGCCCGCACCCGGAGACCTACCTCAAGGAGTTCGAGGCCGACCGCACCCCGATGGCCGACTACCTGCTGGCGGAGGTGCTCAAGCGGCAGACACCCGAGACGCAGGACCTCCTGCTCAGGACCAGCGTCCTCGACCGCTTCTGCCCCGACCTGGCGAACGCGCTGACCGGACGCCTCGACGCCGAGCCCATCCTGGCCGGGCTGCACCGCGCCAACGCGTTCGTGGAGCACCTCGGCCACAACTGGTACCGCCTCCACCCGCTGTTCGGGGAGATACTCCGCGCCCACCTCCATGAGCGCGCACCCGGTCTCGAACCCGAACTGCACCGCAGGGCAGCCGAGTGGCTGCGCGACTCCGGCTCCCTCACCGAGACCCTCGACCACGGCGCCGCGGCGGGCGTCTGGGACTTCACCGCCGGTGTCCTCGTCGACGACCTCGCCATCGGGCAGCTGTTCACCGGACTGCGCTCCCACGAACTGGCCGACCTGTTCTCCCGGATGGGCCCCGACGCGACGAGCCCCGCCACCGACCTGGTCCGCGCGGCCCGCGAACTGGCCCGGCACGACGTCGACCGGGGCCTGGCCCACCTGCGGCACGCGGAGGAGGGCCTCATGGCGCGGGGCCCGGCGGAGGACGCCACCGGCCTCGCGGCCGCCTGGCTGAGCTGCGCCCTGCTGGAGGCCGTGGTGGCCCGGCAGACCGGATCACCCGGCAAGGCGCTCCGGGCGGTGGCGGCGGCCGAGAGACTCAGCAACCGGATCCCCGCCGACCTGCTGGAGAAGCATCCGGAACTCACCGCGCAGCTCGTGGCCCACCTGGGCTCGGCCCTGCTGTGGGGCGGCCGCTTCGAGGACGCCCGTACCGCCCTGTCCTCGGTGATCGACGCCGCCGGCGGAGCGGCCACCGAACTCCTGCGCGCCGACTGCCTGGGCCGCCTGGCGCTGATCGACTGCCTGAACGGCTGGACCGGCCGGGCGGAGCGCACCGCGCGCGCGGCGACGGCCGCCGCGGAGCGGTGCGGACCGTCGCAGCCGTCCGGTTGCGGCGTCGGACGACTGGTCCTGGCCGCCGTGGCCGTCGACCGCGACGACCTCGCCTCCGCCGAGTCCCTCCTGGAGACCGTGGACGGCTCCGAGTCCGTGCTGCGCGACCCGGTGCTGGACGCCGGCCAGGCCCTCACGACCGCGCGTCTGCTGCTGGCACGCGACCGGACCCGGGCGGCGCTGCGGGCCGTACGGTCGTCCGTCCCCGCCGAGGTGGCCTCCCCCTGGGCCGAGGCGTGCGCCACGCTGATCACCTCCGACGTCCACCTCGCCGAGGGCCGACCGGAGGAGGCCGCCGAACTGCTCAGGTCACTGCCCGAGGACCAGCCGGCGTGCGCGGTGGGCGCCGCCCGCGCCCAGCTGGCGGCCGGCCGGCCCGACGCGGCGCTCGACCTGCTCGACCGGGCGCACCCGGAGGAGCGCGGCGGCCCCGCGGTGTCCGTCCGCGCCACCCTGGTCCGCGCGCAGGCCGCGTACCGGGCGGGCGACCCCGCCGCCACCCGCAGGCTCCTGGCCCGGGCCCTGCACCAGGCGCGCCGCGACGAACTGCGCCGGCCCTTCCACGAGACGGGCCCCTGGATCCGGCCGTTCCTCGTCGCGCCGCCCCTGCGGGAACTGGCGGCGGGCTGGCTCCAGCCCGGCACCGCCCACCCGGACGCCGCCCCCGCCGACGACTCCGCGGTGATCGTGGAGCAGCTGAGCGGACGCGAGCGGGACGTTCTGCGGCGGGCCGCCGAGATGATGTCGACGGAGGAGATCGCCGCCGACCTGTACGTGTCAATCAACACCGTGAAGACCCACCTCAAGAGCGCCTACCGCAAACTGGCCGTGAACCGCCGCAACGACGCGGTACGCCGCGCCCGTGAACTCCGGTTGCTGTGACGATCCCGGATCTGGCGTGGGGGTCATGGGTTTCGTCCTACCACGCCGTACCCGGCTTCACGGGGTGACATGGATCTTCGGTCCGGGTCCCGCGCCCGCCGGGCGTCGGCCGGCGAGGACGGGGCCGACCTCGTCGAGGCCCACGGTCGCGGCGACGAGCGGTCCGGGGTCGACCGTCGCGTCGGCGTACGCCCGGATCGTGGCGTCGAGACCGGGGGACGCGGACAGGATGCCGACCGCCGTGACGTCCTTGAGGACGAGGGCGCGTGTGTCGAGGGGACTGGGCTCCCCGGCCAGCCCGATGTACACGAGGCGGCCGCCCGGCTCGACGAGTTCCAGGGCCCTCGCCGGCAGCGGGGCGGCGTTCGAGGCGTCCACGACCGCGTCGAAGGGCAGGTCGGGCACCGAGTCCTCCGTCCAGACGTGCTCGAAGCCCAGGCCGCGGGCGAAGGAGAGGGAGCCCTCGGTGGCTCCCATCAGATGGACCTCGGCACCGGCGGCACGCAGGAACATCGCGGTCAGCAGGCCGATCGTCCCCGGGCCCAGGACCAGGGCACGGTCGCCGGGGCCCGGCGCGGCGGCCCGCGCGGCGCGCAGGGCGTTGCCGCCCGGTTCGACGAGCGCGCCGAGGACGGCGTCGACGGAGTCGGGCAGCGCGTGCAACGAGGACGCCGGAACGGCGAGCCGCTCCGCCAGCGCTCCGTCCCGCGCACCGCGGATGCCGACCTCCTGCCGCGCCTCGCACACATGCCCACGCCCGCGCTCACAGCGGCGGCAGCCGCCACAGCCGAGCATCGTGTCGCCCATGACGCGGCGGCCGATCCAGCCGGGGTCGACACCGTCCCCCACCGCCGTGACGCGTCCGCACCACTCATGGCCGGGCCGTAGGGGGTAGGCGGCGTGCCCCTGATGGAGGTAGGCCATCTCGCCGGTGAAGAACTCCACGTCGGTACCGCACACCCCGACCCGTTCGACGTCGACCACGGCCTCGCCGGCGCCCGCCACCGGCGAGGGCACCTCCCGTACCTCGTACGCGCCGGGACCGGTCAGCACGAAGGCACGCATGGGGCGACGGCTCACCGGGGCGCCACGACACGCTGCCGCTGGACGCCGAGGTGCCTGATGCCCAGTTCCATCACGTCACCGGGCCGGAGGTAGGTGGGCGGGGTCAGGCCCATGCCGACGCCGGGCGGGGTGCCGGTGTTGATGAGGTCGCCGGGCTCCAGGACGAGGAACTGACTGAGGTAGTGCACGATGAAGTACGGGTCGAAGACCATCGTCTTGGTGCTGCCGGTCTGCCGCCGCACCCCGTTGACGTCCAGCCACATGTCGAGCGCGAGGACGTCGTCGATCTCGTCGGCGGTGGCGAGCCAGGGCCCCGCCGGGTTGAACGTCTCGGCGGACTTGCCCTTGGCCCACTGGCCGCCCCGCTCCAGCTGGAAGCCGCGCTCGCTGACGTCGTTGACGACCACATAGCCGGCGATCGCCTCACGTGCCTCCTCGACCGACTCCAGATAGGAGGTGCGGCGGCCGATGACGATGCCGAGCTCCACCTCCCAGTCCGTCTTCGTCGAGCCGCGCGGGATGCGCACATCGTCGTTCGGGCCGATCAGGGTGTTGGGCGACTTGGTGAACAGGATCGGCTCGTCCGGCACGGGCATGCCGCTCTCGGCCGCGTGGTCACGGTAGTTGAGCCCGATGCACAGGATCTGGTGCGGGCGGGCGAAGGGGGCGCCGACGCGCTCCCCCGCGAACCGCGCCACCCGGCCCGCGGCCACGCGTTCGGCCACCAGGGGGCGTACGCGGTCCAGGCCGCCGGAGCCGAAGAAGCGCTCGTCGAAGTCCGTGACGGTGTCGGAGAGGTCGACATACGTCTCGTCGTCGATGCGGGCGACGGGCTTCTCGGCGCCGTGGGCGCCGATGCGCATGAGGTACACGGGGCTGTCTCCAGGGTGGGGCGGCGGGGGAGCGGGGGTGGGTCAGGCGTGCGGCTCGGCGAGCGGACCGAGCAGCGCCCGGATCTCGTCGAGCGCGTCCACCAGGGCGGTCAGGGGCGTCCGGTAGGCGAGGGCGCTGATGCTCACCGCGCCGGAAGGGGCCGTGGGCGAGGTGAGGTACACGGGCAGGGCGAGGCAGTGCACACCGGTCTCGTTCTCCTGGTCTTCGCAGGCATAGCCCTGGGCGGCCGCCTCCCCGAGCGCGGCGTGCAGGTCGGCCGCCGTGCACAGCGTCCGGGGCGTCCGGCGCTCGGGCGGCACGTCACCCACCCACGCCCGGACCTCCTCCAGGGATGTCAACTCCCGGGCCAGCAGCACCTTTCCGACCGCCGTGGAGTGGGCGGGGTTGCGGCCGCCGATCGTCGATGTCAGCCTGACGGCCCCGGTGGGCGGGTCGACCTTCGCGCGGTAGACGACCTCCCGGCCGTCCAGCACCGCGTAGTGCGCCGTCTCCCCGAAGCGGTGCGCCAGCGCCTCCAGCACCGGCCGGACCCGGACGTGGTCGGGCCGTGCCTCGTGGTGCGCGAACGCCATGCGCAGGAACTCGTCCCCGAGCACATAGCGGCTGCTGTCGTCCTGGTCGGCGAGACCGGCCCGGCGCAGGGCCCCCAGCGCCCGGTGCACGGTCGGTTTGGGACTGCCGATCACCCGGGTCAGCTCGTCCAGCCCCACCCCGTCGGGATACCGGGCCAGCTCCTTGAGCACGGCGAGCACCCGGTCCGAGCCCACGAGACGGCCCCCCTCCGGGCCGGCCGCACCGCCGTCCTCGGACCCGGCCCCGCCCACCCCGGCGGGGTCTGTCGATTCGTCGTACGTCTGCGTATCCTGCATGGCGTTCCAGACTGTAGATCGTCGTACCGAATAATGGAAAGGGCCCGACCGTGAGACTCCGCAGCGCGCAGTGGTACGAGGGGCAGGACCGCAACTCCTACATCCACCGGGCCTGGATGCGCCGAGGAGTACCGGACGACGCCTTCACCGGTCGGCCCCAGATCGCCATCGCCAACACCGCCTCCGACCTCACCCCCTGCAACGCCCACCTCGACGAGGTGGCCGCCTCGGTCCGCAACGGCGTGTACGAGGCGGGCGGCATCCCCCTGGACCTGCCCGTGGTGTCGCTGGGGGAGACGAACGTGCGGCCCACCGCCATGCTGTGGCGCAACATGGCGGCCATGGCCACCGAGGAGATGCTGCGGGCCAACCCCATCGACGGCGTCGTCCTCCTCGGCGGCTGCGACAAGACGATCCCCTCCCTGCTCATGGCAGCCGCGTCCGTGGACCTGCCCGCGGTGGTGGTGCCGGGCGGCCCGATGCTCAACGGCACCTTCCGCGGCAGTCTGCTGGGCTGCGGCACCGGGGTGTGGCAGCTGTCGGAGGAGGTCCGCGCGGGCACGCTCTCCCAGGAGCAGTTCCTCCGCTCCGAGTCGGCGATGATCCGCAGCCGGGGCCACTGCAACACGATGGGTACGGCGTCGACGATGGCGCTGGTCGCCGAGGCGCTGGGCACGGTGATCCCCGGTGTGGCCGGCACCCCCGCCCCGGACAGCCGGCTGCTGAAGTCGGCGCACCACACCGGCCGGCTGGCGGTGGACATGGTCGCGGTCGACCGGCGGCCCGCGACCTTCCTGACCAAGGGGTCCTTCCACAACGCGATCGTGGCCCTCGCCGCCATCGGCGGCTCCACCAACGCGGTCGTCCACCTCCTCGCGATCGCGGGCCGGCTGGGCATCGACCTGACGCTCGACGACTTCGACCGCATCGGCTCACGCGTCCCCGTCCTGGTGGACCTCCAGCCGGCGGGCCGCTTCCTGATGGAGGACCTCCACCGCGCCGGCGGCCTGCTCGCCGTGCTGCGCGAGGTCCGCGACCTGCTCGACCCCGACGCGCTGACCGTCACGGGCGAGCCGCTGGTGACCTACCTGGACGACGCTCCGATCTACGACGCCGAAGTCATCCGCACCCGCGCCGAACCGCTGGTCGCCGAGGGCGGCATCGCCGTCCTGCGCGGCAACCTCGCCCCCGACGGCGCCGTGATCAAACCGGCCGCCGCCTCCCCGCACCTGCTCCGCCACCGCGGCCGGGCCGTCGTCTTCGACTCCATCGAGGACTTCCGGGCACGCATCGACGACCCCGACCTCGACGTGGACGCCGACTCCGTCCTCGTCCTGCGCGGCTGCGGCCCCAAGGGCTACCCGGGCATGCCCGAGGTCTCCAACATGCCGCTGCCGAGGAAACTCCTCGAACAGGGCGTCCGTGACATGGTCCGCGTCTGCGACGGCCGGATGAGCGGCACCGCCTACGGCACCGTCGTGCTCCACGTGGCCCCGGAGGCCGCGGCCGGCGGCCCCCTCGCCCTCGTCCGCACGGGCGACGTCATCGTCCTCGACGTCGAGGCCCGCCGCATTGACGTCGACGTACCCGCCGACGAACTCGCCCGCCGCACCCCCGACAAGGCCACGGTCGACGGTTACGCCGCCCCCCGCCGCGGCTGGGAACGCCTCTACGTCGACCACGTCACGCAGGCCGACACCGGCGCCGACCTCGACTTCCTGACCGGTTCCAGCGGATCCGAGGTGAGCCGCGAGTCCCACTGACGGCCCTGCCTCGGCGCCGCCCGACGCCACGCGGGCGGCCCGTCCGCGACTCGGCGAAACGGGCGGCCTAGCGGGTGAAGCGTGACGCGGCCTCCGCACCGCGGGGCATGCATGAACCGCACGGCCGCACGCGGCCGAATCGACGGTCACGCAGCACGGGAGGCGAGCGGTGAACCCACGAGACGAGCAAACCGACCCCACGACCCCCCAGGTCCCGGTCCTCATCGTCGGCGGTTCCCTCGTCGGCCTGTCGACCTCGCTGTTCCTGGGCCGGCTGGGGGTCCGGCACATCCTCGTGGAGCGCCACGCCGGCACCTCCATCCACCCCCGTGGGCGAGGCAACAACATCCGCACGATGGAACTGTTCCGGGCCGCCGGCGTCGAGCCGAAGATCCGGGAGGCCGCCGCCACACTGGCCGACAACCACGGCATCCTGCAGACACCCACCCTGGTCGGCGACGCGGGGGAGTGGCTGTTCAAGGAGATCGACGCGGGCGGCGGCCCCGCCCGATTCAGCCCCAGCGCGTGGTGCCTGTGCAGCCAGAACGACCTGGAACCCGTCCTGTTCGACCACGCGAGGAACCTCGGCGGCGACCTGCGCTACGCCACCGAGCTGATGTCGTTCACCGACGAACCCTCCGGCGTCACCGCCGTCGTCAAGAGCCGCGAGACGGGCGAGCACACCACCATCCGCGCGCAGTACCTCGTCGCCGCCGACGGCCCGCGCAGCCCCGTCCGCGAGCAGCTCGGCATCGAGCAGAGCGGTCCCGGGGACCTCTTCCACAACGTCAGCATCACGTTCCGCTCCCGCCGGCTCGCCGACGTCGTCGGTGACCGGCGCTTCATCGTCTGCTACCTGACCAGCCCCGAAGCCGACGGCGCGCTGCTGCCCGTGGACAACCGGGAGAACTGGGTCTTCCACGCCCCCTGGCACCCCGAACACGGCGAAACCCTGGAGGAGTTCACCGACGAGCGGTGCGTCGCTCACATCCGCCGCGCGATCGGCGTCGCCGACCTCGACGTGGAGATCACCGGCAGGGCTCCCTGGCACGCCGCCCAACGGGTCGCCCGCCGCTACCGGTCGGGCCATGTCTTCCTGGCCGGTGACTCGGCCCACGAGATGTCCCCCACCGGGGCCTTCGGCTCCAACACCGGCATCCAGGACGCCCACAACCTGGCGTGGAAGCTGGCCGCGGTGCTGGGCGGCTGGGCCGGGGAGGAGCTGCTCGACACGTACGACGTGGAGCGCCGCCCGGTGGCGGAGGCGACCAGCGCCCGCGCCGCCGCACGGTCGGTCGAGCACAGCCATCCCGGCTTCGCCCCGCCCCCCGGAGCGCAGGGCGGCGGCCCCCAGAGCGGCATCCTCAACGTGGCCCTCGGCTACCGCTATCCGCAAGGCGCCGTCGTCGGCGCCGACCCCGCCACACCGGCCGTACCGGAGCGCCTCGACCTGTCCGGGGAACCCGGCAGTCGGGCACCCCACGTACCGGTACGCCACCGGGGTGAACAGATCTCCACCCTCGACCTCTACGAGCGGTCGTTCGTCCTGCTCAGCGACGCCGGCGCCCCGAACGGATGGCACGAGGCCGCCGTCCGTCTCGCCGCGTCGACGTCCGTCCCCCTGACGTCGTACCGGCTGGGCGACGGACCCGACGCCGAGCTGACACCCGTCGGCGACGCGAGCTGGTCGGCCGCCCACGGAACGACACCCTCGGGCGCCGTCCTCGTCCGGCCCGACGGGTTCGTGGCGTGGCGATCCCCCGAGCGGGTCCCGGACCCCGAGACGACCCTGCGCCAGGTGCTGGAGACCGTCCTGGCCCTCTGACCCCCCGGAGACGACGCCGCACCACAGGCGGCCGCCCCCCTGGGGCTGCTCCGGAAACGCCGGCCGCTGTCGCCGTCACGCCCTCGTCGCGTGACGGCCGCAGCGGCTTTCCCATGGGCGCGGACGGCCGCCCGCCGTCGTCCGCGGTCCCCGCCCTTCGCGTCGAGCGGATGGCGGTCACCTGGGCAGAGCACACGAGTCGCGCGCTTCCCCAGCCGGGCACAGGATCGAGAAACCGACATTCGTCCGCCTCCGCCAATGAAGGAGAAGTGCGCAGGATGACCACCACATCTGACCGCCTTTCGGAACCGCCGGCGTCACCGGCATCGCAGCGCGTCTCCCAGTCAGTGTTCGACGGCTCCCGGCTGCGGGTCGTCCTGCTGGTCGACGTCCACGAAGGGGCCCAACAGCAGTTCCTGGAGGCGTACGAGGGCCTGTGCAACCAGGTCGCGTCCGTCCCCGGACATGTCAGCGACCAGCTGTGCCAGTCCATCGAGAACCCCTCCCAATGGCTCATCACGAGCGAGTGGGAGAGCGCCCCGCCCTTCCTCACCTGGGTCAACAGCGAGGAACACGTACGGATGGTGGAGCCGCTGCACAGCTGCGTCCGCGACACCCGGTCCCTGCGCTTCCACATCGTCCGGGAGACCGGCGGCCCGGCGGCCGAGGCCGCGTCCGGGCAGCGTCGCCTCCAGGCGTCACCCCGCATCGGTGACGGAGTGATCCGCCACGCGCTCACCTTCACCGTCAAGCCGGGCAGCGAAGACGTCGTCGCCAAGATCCTCGCCGACTACGACCCACCGGAGCCGCAGGTCGACGCCACCACCCGGCTCTGCCGCACCTCCCTGTTCATGCACGGCAACCGGGTCGTGCGGGCCATCGAGGTCCGGGGCGACCTGCTCGCCGCGCTGCGGCACGTCGCCCGGCAGCCCGAGGTACGGGCCGTCGAGGAGGCCATCAACCCCTATCTGGAGCAGGACCGGGACCTGGACGACCCGGAGTCCGCCCGCCTCTTCTTCACCCGCGCCGCGCTGCCCGCCGTGCACCATGTGACGGCGAGCCAGGAGAGCGGGAACGCCGAACGGCGCGCCTACTACTACCCCGCCCGCGAGGGCAGCGGCATGCGCCTGGCGGAACTGCTCGCCCGGCAGGACGCCGCGGCCGCGGACGACGCGCACGGACCGGTGCTGCGCAGCACGATCTTCCACCGCGACGACGTCGTGGTGCGGCTGGTCGACGTCCGCGCCGGGTCCGACACCGCTTCCGGAGCCGTGTTCGGACTCACGGACCGCGGCCAGGCGGCCGAGCTGACGGCGCTCCTCGACGAGGGAGCCCTCGGCGCGAACGGTTCCGCCCCCGAAGAGGGAGCCCTCGCCTCCCTGGCGACGGCCGCCCGCATGCGCCTCGTGACCGACCGCCGCGCCCCCGGCGCCTGACCGCCGTCCCCTCCCGGGCCGTGACAGCCACTCCCTCGTCTTTCCACAGCACCAGTTCGGAGGAACGCCGTGACGAACAGCCATCCCGCGATCGTGGATCTCAGTGAGATCGAGCCCAACACCAGGCGCGGTGGCGACCTACGCGCCATGCTCACCCCCACCACAGTCGGCTCCACCAGCGGTTTCATGGGTGTGGCCATCGTGCAGCCCGGCGACCGCATCGCCGAGCACTACCACCCGTACTCCGAGGAGTTCGTCTACGTCGTCTGCGGGCAGCTGGAGGTCGACCTGGACGGTGAACCCCATCCGCTGCTGCCCGAGCAGGGGCTGATGATCCCCGCCCACGTCCGGCACCGCTTCCGCAACGTCGGCAACGTGGAGGCCCGCCTGGTCTTCCACCTCGGCCCGCTGGCCCCCAGCCCGCCGCTCGGCCACGTCGACACCGAGGAGACCGACGCCGCGCCGGTCGCGGCCCACGAGGGCGGGCACCGGATCGCCGAGCGAAGTCGAGTCGGCTCATGACCAGGCGCGTCGCGGTCACCGGCATCGGCGTCGTCGCCCCCGGCGGGATCGGCATACCGGCGTTCTGGGATCTCCTCGCGAACGGTCGCACGGCGACACGGGGCATCACGTTCTTCGACCCGTCCGGGCTGCGTTCGCGGATCGCAGCCGAGTGCGACTTCGACCCGTCGGCCCACGGGTTGGCGGCGGAGGACGTCGCGCGCTGCGACCGGTACATCCAGTTCGCGTTGGTCGCGGGGGAGGAGGCGGTACGGGACTCCGGCCTCGACCTCGCCGCCGAGAACCCCTGGCGCGTCGGCGTCTCCCTGGGCACCGCCGTCGGCGGAACCACCCGGCTGGAGCACGACTACGTGCTGGTCAGCCATGGCGGGCAGCGCTGGGACGTGGACCACCGGGAGGCCGGTCCGCATCTGCACCGGGCGTTCTCGCCCAGCACCCTCGCCTCGACGGTGGCGGAGCGGTTCGAGGCGCGCGGGCCGGTGCAGACCGTCTCCACCGGCTGCACCTCGGGGCTCGACGCCGTCGGGTACGCCTTCCACACGATCGAGGAGGGCAGGGCCGACGTGTGCATCGCCGGCGCCTCCGACTCCCCGATCTCCCCCATCACGATGGCCTGCTTCGACGCGATCAAGGCCACCTCCCCGAACAACGACGATCCCGCGCACGCCTCCCGGCCCTTCGACGCCGACCGCAACGGGTTCGTCATGGGCGAGGGCGGAGCGGTACTCGTCCTGGAGGAGCTGGAACACGCCCGGGCGCGCGGCGCGCGCGTGTACTGCGAGCTCAGCGGTTACGCCACCTTCGGCAACGCCTACCACATGACCGGCCTGACCACCGAGGGCCTGGAGATGGCCCGCGCCATCGAGGACGCCCTCGACCATGCCCGGCTCGACGGCACGGCCATCGACTACGTCAACGCCCACGGGTCGGGAACCCAGCAGAACGACCGGCACGAGACGGCCGCGGTCAAACGGGTCCTGGGCGCCCACGCCTACGCCACGCCCATGAGTTCCATCAAGTCCATGGTGGGCCACTCCCTCGGCGCGATCGGGGCGATCGAGGTCGTCGCCTGTGTGCTGGCCCTGGCCCACCAGGTCGTCCCGCCCACCGCGAACTACGAGACGCCGGACCCCGAGTGCGACCTGGACTACGTCCCGCGCGTGGCCCGGGAGCGGCGGCTGAACAGCGTCCTCTCCGTGGGCAGCGGCTTCGGCGGCTTCCAGTCCGCGGTGGTCCTCACCCGGCCGAAGGGAAAGACGTGATGAGCGAACCGCACACCCGGCGCGCCGTCGTCACCGGGATCGGCGTGGTGGCGCCCAACGGAACCAGCACCGAGACCTTCTGGAAGGCCACCAGGGAAGGCATCAGCGTGCTGGACCGGGTCACCCGCGAAGGGTGCGAGCACCTGCCGCTGCGCGTGGCCGGTGAGATCCGGGACTTCGATCCGCCCTCGGCGGTCGAGGAGCGCTACCTCGTCCAGACCGACCGCTTCACCCACTTCGCCATGGCCGCGGCCGACCTGGCGATCGACGAGGCCGGCCTCAGCCGGTCCGACACCGACGGCTCGCCGTTCTCCGTGGGCGTGGTCACCGCGGCCGGTTCCGGCGGCGGCGAGTTCGGCCAGCGGGAACTGCAACAGCTGTGGGACAAGGGCAGCCGCTACGTGGGCCCGTACCAGTCCATCGCCTGGTTCTACGCCGCGAGCACCGGCCAGATCTCCATCCGCCGGGGCTTCAAGGGCCCCTGCGGAGTGGTCGCCGCCGACGAGGCCGGCGGTCTGGACGCGCTGGCGCACGCGGCGCGGGCCGTACGACGCGGCACGGACGTCCTGGTGGCCGGGGCGACCGAGGCGCCGCTTGCCCCCTACTCGGTGGTCTGCCAGCTCGGCTACGAGGAGCTGAGCACGGAGGACGTCCCGGAGTGCGCCTACCGCCCGTTCACCTCGGCGGCCTGCGGGTTCGTGCCCGCCGAGGGAGGCGCGATGCTCGTCGTGGAGGCCGAGACCTCGGCCCGGGACCGGGGAGCGCCGGCACGGGCGACGCTGGCGGGACACGCGGCGACGTTCACCGGCGCCTCCCGCTGGCAGCAGTCCCGCGAGGGACTGGCGCAGGCCATCAGGGGCGCCCTGGAGGAGGCCGCCTGCGCGCCCGAGGAGATCGACGTGGTCTTCGCCGACGCCCTCGGCGTACCGGAGGCGGACCGCGCCGAGGCGCTGGCGATCGCGGACGCGCTGGGCGCCCACGGCCGACGGGTCCCGGTGACGGCACCGAAGACCGCGATCGGCCGGGGATACTGCGCGGCGCCCGTCCTGGACGTCGCCGCGGCGGTGCTCGCGATGGAGCACGGCGTGATCCCACCCACCCCCAACGTCCACGACGTCTGCCACGACCTCGACCTCGTGACGACCCACGCCCGCGCCAGCGAACTGCGCACGGCGCTGGTCCTCAGCCGTGGACTCATGGGGTCGAACTCGGCGCTGGTGCTACGGCTCGGCGCCTCCGACGCCTCCCACTGAGGCCTCGTCAGCACACATCACGGAGCAAGGAGTGAAACCGCATGAGTGACAACATCACCCCGGAAGAGCTGGCCGAGCTGATGAAGAAGGCCGCCGGCATCACCGTGGCCCCCGAGGAACTCCGGGAGCGTTCCGACGACAGCTTCGACACCTTCGGCATCGACTCGCTCGGGTTGCTCGGCATCGTGGGCGAGCTGGAGAAGCGCTACGGCACGCCGATGCCCCCGGACTCGGAGAAGAGCAAGAGCCCCCGACAGTTCCTCGACGCCGTCAACAGCGCACTTCCCGCGGGAGCCTGACATGGCCGGACACACGCAGAACGAGATCACCATCGGCGCACCGGTCGACCTGGTCTGGGACATGACCAACGACGTCGAGAACTGGCCGCAGTTGTTCAGCGAGTACGCCTCCGCCGACATCATCTCGCGGGAGGGGAACCGGACCACGTTCCGGCTGACCATGCACCCCGACGAGAACGGCACCGTGTGGACCTGGGTCTCGGAGCGGGAGACCGACCGCGACACCCTCAGCGTGCGGGCCCGCCGCATCGAGACCGGCCCCTTCGCCCACATGAACATCCTGTGGCAGTACGAGGAAGTCCCCGCCGGCACCCGCATGGTGTGGACCCAGGACTTCGAGATGAAGCCGGACGCACCGGTCGACGACGCCTGGATGACGGACAACATCAACCGGAACTCCAAGGTCCAGATGGCCCTGATCCGGGAGCGTATCGAGCAGGCCGCCAAGGAACGCCGGCTCGTGCCGACGCTGTCCGACTGATCCGACGGAGGACAGCACGATGCACCAGACTCTGATCGTCGCCCGGATGGCCCCGGGGTCGGCCCCCGACATCGCCGACGTGTTCGGGGAGTCGGACCGGGGGGAACTGCCCCACCTGGTGGGGGTCGCCCGCCGCAGCCTCTTCCAGTTCGGTGATGTGTATCTGCACCTCATCGAGTCCGAGCGGGACCCCGGCCCCGCCATCGCCAAGGCGGCCGGGCACCCCCTGTTCCAGGACGTCAGCGAACGGCTGTCGGCGTACGTCACCGCGTACGACCCGGCGACCTGGCGTTCACCGAAGGACGCGATGGCGCACTGCTTCTACCGCTGGGAGCGGGAGACCTCCTCCTGAGCCGGTGGGACCGAGGCGCGGCGCCGGGTCGCCGGGCACACGACACTCGTGTGCCCGGCGACCGGCTGCCCGCAGGCTCCGCCGGGGGAGGCGGTCACCCGGGGACGGTGCAGTCGAACGCGTGCAGGTAGGGGTTGACGGGGCGGATGTCGCCGATGACGAGGCCCGCGTCGGTGAGCCTGGCGACCATGCTCTCGGTGGTGTGCTTGGCCCCTCCGACGTTGAGGAGGAGCAGCAGGTCCATGGCGGTGCTGAACCGCATGGAGGGGGTGTCGTCGACGAGGTTCTCGATGACGATGACCCGTGCTCCGGGGCCGCCCGCCTCGATGACGTTGCGCAGGGTCCGGCGGGTGCTGTCCTCGTCCCACTCCAGGATGTTCTTGATGATGTACACATCGGCGTGGGCCGGGACGGCCGCACGGCAGTCACCGGGGACGATACGCATCCGGTCCGCGAGCGCGCCGCCCGGCCGCAGCCGCGGGTCGGCGTTCTCCACGACGCGCGGCAGGTCGAGCAGGATGCCGGTCAGCGACGGGTGCTTCTCCAGCAGGCTCGCCACCACGTGCCCCTGGCCGCCGCCGATGTCGGCCACGGTCGAACTTCCCGACAGGTCGAGGAACTGCGCGACGTCCCGCGCGGACTGCGCGCTGGAGGTCGTCATGGCGCGGTTGAAGACATCGGCCGATTCCGGCGCGTCGTTGTTGAGGTAGTCGAAGAACTCCTTCCCGTACAGGTCCTCGACGACGTTCCGACCGGAGCGCACCGCCTCGTCCAGCCTGGGCCAGGCGTCCCAGGTCCAGGGTTCGGTGCACCACAGCGCGATGAAGTGCAGGCTGTCCGGGGCGTCCTCGCGCAGCTGCCGGGACATGTCGGTGTGGGCGAAGGCCCCGTCCGGTTGCTCGGCGAAGATGCCGTAGCAGGTCAGCGCCCGCAACAGCCGGCGCAGTGGCTTCGGTTCGGCCTTGACGGCGGCGGCGAGGTCCGTCACCGGCATCGGGTCGTCACCGAGGGCGTCGGCGACCCCGAGCCGCGCGGCCGCTCGGATGGCGGCGGCGCACGCGGCCCCGAACACCAGCTCCCGGAGCCGCATGGCCGGCGGTGGTGCAGTCTGTGCGGTCGTCATGCGCCGCTTCCCTTCCTCGAATTCATGAGTGACCGTCCCTGAGCGCTCGTGGCGCCGGTCAGCACAGCCCCGCGGGCCTGGAAGCCCGGCAGGAGTTGCGTTCGAAGGTGTTGCCCTTGCCGGTGTCGGTGTTGATGAGGTCCGCGGGCGCGTTGCCCTGCACCAAGTTGTCGGTGATCCGGTTCCGCTCGCTGGGGGTGCCCACGAAGCTCTTCCAGAGGACGATGCCGCCGGACAGGGGGGAGGTGCCGGCGTGGTCCATGACCCGGTTCCCCGTCACCAGGGTGTCCTCGGTGCCGGTCAGGACGATGCCGGAGCCCTGCAGCGCGTCCAGCCGCGCGGTCTTGGGGCAGGACTTGTTGTTCTGCGCGACGAGGTTGTCCCGTACGGTCAGCGCGCCGGCCCTCGGCTTGTTCTCGTCGCCGACGACGAACACGCCCGCGCAGTTGCCGGTGAGGTGGTTGTCGGCGACGGTGAGGTTCCGCAGGCGCCGGACGGTGATGCCGATCCGGTTCTCCGACAGGCGGTTGCGTTCGACCACCGCTCCCCGCGTGTTCTGGGCGCCTTCTTCGGCCTTGATGGTGTTTGCGAGGAACAGGCCGGCGTCGCCGTTGCCGCGGGCGGTGTTCCCGCGGAGCACACTGCGCACGGAACGCTCCAGGGCGATGCCCCAGACCCCGTTCTTCGTCGCGGTCACCCGGCGCACGGTCAGCCGGTCGGTCGATGTGGCGACCACACCGCTGCCGGTGAAGCCGGTCACGGTGAGGGAGGCGAGGGTGACGCCGTCGACGCTGCGCTTCTTCGTCCCGGTCACACAGATGCCGTTGCCGCTCTTGGCGCAGCTGTCGCCGGCCTTCTTCCTGGCCGGCTTGACGACGGCGCCGCGGTCCATGCCGCGCAGGGTGATCCGCGGCGTGGTCACCGTGACGCTCTCGTGGTACGTGCCGGAGGCCAGGAGAACGGTGTCTCCCGGCCTCGCGGCGTCCACCGCTTTCTGGATCGACTTCCCGGGGAAGACCACGTGGATCTTGTGATGGGCGGCGACCGACGGGGCGGCCCCGAGTCCTGTGCCGATGACCGCTGCCGTGCACACCAGGGAGGCGAAAGTGGATTTCTTCATATTTAGCACGTTATTTGGCGGGGTCGGCGAACAGGCCGGATAGACCATCCGGTGGCGTGTCACCTCAAGGTCGGAGGGGCGCTCGGCGCACGATGCGGTCCTCGCGTCGAAACATTCGGGAAGTTGTGGTGCCCGGTCGACGGGTTCACGTCCCGATGGTGTTGACATGTTCACGCGTCTCTCTAGGATCCGTCACGCCCAGACTTTCCGAATCCGGTTCGAAATTTCGTATCCATCCCTGAGTCGACATGTCATGGGCGTGACATGAGGGATGGGTTCCCCACCGCGCTCTCCCCGAAAGGAGCCCCGGTGCCCACACGATCAGGCAGGCGACTGCTCCATGTCCTGGCCGCCGCCGCACTGACGGTCGCCGCATCAGTGACGACCTCCGTCCACTCCACCGCCACCGCCGCGCCCGCCGCTGCGCCGGGCAGCCCGGCGCTCACTCCACCCCTGGGGTGGAACAGTTGGAACAGCTTCGGATGCGGGATCACCGAGGCGCAGGTGCGTCAGGCCGCGGACGCGATGGTGTCCTCGGGGATGAAGGACGCGGGCTACCAGTACGTGGTGGTGGACGACTGCTGGTTCGACCCGCAGCGCGACGGAGCGGGCAACCTGCGGGCCAACCCGACCAAGTTCCCCAGCGGAATGAAGGCGCTCGGCGACTACATCCACAGCAAGGGACTGAAGTTCGGCATCTACCAGGTGCCGGGAGAGAAGACGTGCGCGCAGACCACCGGTGCCTATCCGGGGTCGACGGGCAGCAGGGGGCACGAGGCGCAGGACGCCCGCGTGTTCGCCTCATGGGGCGTCGACTATCTCAAGTACGACTGGTGCTCCTCCAGCGGTACCCGTGACGAGCAGGTCGCGCGGTTCAGCGTCATGCGCGACGCGCTGCGGGCCACCGGGCGCCCGATCGTCTACAGCATCAACCCCAACAGCTTCCACGCGATCACCGGCTCCACGTACAACTGGGGTGAGGTGGCGGATCTGTGGCGGACCACGGAGGACCTGCTCGACATCTGGCAGAACAACAACACCAACAGCTACCCGATGGGTGTCGGCAACGTCCTGGACGTCACCGCGCCCCTGGCCGCGCAGTCCGGCCCGGGCCACTGGAACGACCCGGACATGCTGGTCGTCGGGCGTCCCGGCCTGTCGCTGACCGAGTCGCGCTCCCACTTCGCCCTGTGGGCGCTGATGGCCGCCCCGCTGATGGCCGGCAACGACATCCGCACCATGTCCGCCGACGTCAGCGCGATCCTGCGCAACCCCCGTCTCCTCGCGGTCAACCAGGACCGGCTCGGCGCCGGCGGTCGCCGCGTCCGTGACGACGGCAGCACCGAGGTGTTCGCCAAACCCCTCGCCGACGGCTCCGTCGCCGTAGGTCTGTTCAACCGGGGCGGCAGCGCCGCGACCGTCACCACCACCGCCGCCCAGGTCGGCCTCACGGGCGGGCCGTTCACCCTCACCGACCTGTGGACCGGTGCCACGTCCAGCACCACCGGTCAGGTCTCCGCGAGCGTGCCAGCCCACGGCGTCGCCGTGTTCCGGGTCAGCGGCGGCAGCGCACTGGCCGCCACCACCGCCCGCCTGCGCGGCACCGGGTCCGGCCGCTGCCTGGACGTGGATCGCGCCTCCACCGCGGCGGGGACCGCGGCGTTGATCTGGGACTGCCACACCGCCGCCAACCAGCTGTGGACCACCTGGGCCGGCGGCGAGATCCGCGTCTTCGGCGACAAGTGCCTGGACGCCTACAACCAGGGGACCACCAACGGCACCCGCGTCATCATCTGGACCTGCAACGGTCAGGACAACCAGAAGTGGACCGCACAGGCCGACGGATCGATCCGCAACGTCCGTTCCGGGCTGTGCCTCGATGTCAACGGGTCCGGCACCGCCAACGGCACGGCGGCGGTCCTGTGGAGCTGCAACGGACAGTCCGGCCAGAAGTGGAGCCGCACATGAGGGACATCGCGCGGTCGGTCGCCTGGATCACGGGCCTCGTGCTGGCGTTCGCCCTTGTCCCCGCCACGGTGCAGCCCTCGGCGGCCAGGGCCGACAACCCCATCGTGCAGCACGTCTACACCGCCGACCCGGCCCCCCTGGTCCACGACGGACGGGTCTACCTCTACACCGGGCACGACGAGGACGGGTCCACCTACTTCACCATGAAGGACTGGCGGGTCTGGTCCTCGGCCGACATGGTCAACTGGACCGACCACGGCTCTCCGCTCAGCCTCGCCACGTTCAGCTGGGCGTCCGCCGACGCGTGGGCGGGACAGGCCGTGCAGCGGGGCGGCCGGTTCTACTGGTACGTGCCGGTGAAGAACCGGGCGACCGGCCGGATGGCCATCGGCGTGGCCGTCGCGGACAGCCCCACCGGCCCGTTCCGGGACGCCCTCGGCCGTCCGCTGGTGGAGAACGGCGAGATCGACCCGAGCGTCTTCATCGACGACAACGGCCAGGCGTACCTGTACTGGGGCAACCCGAACCTGTGGTACGTCAAGCTGAACGCCGACATGACCTCCTACTCGGGCAGCCCCACCCGGATCCCGCTCACCACCGCCGGGTTCGGCACCCGCACCGGCGACCCCAACCGGCCCACCCTGTACGAGGAGGGCCCCTGGGTCTACAAGCGGAACGGGCTGTACTACATGGTGTTCGCCGCCAAGTGCTGCTCGGAGTTCATCGCCTACTCCACGGCGCCCGGCCCGACCGGCCCCTGGACCTACCGGGGGACCGTCATGCCCACTCAGGGCAGCAGCTTCACCAACCATCCGGGCATCGTCGACTTCAAGGGAAATTCGTACTTCTTCTACCACAACGGCGCGCTGCCCGGCGGGGGCGGCTACACCCGCTCGGTCGCGGTGGAGAGGTTCTCCTACAACGCCGACGGCACGATCCCGACGATCACCATGACGAACACCGGGGCCCCTCAGGTAGGCACGCTCAATCCGTATGTGCGCCAGGAGGCCGAGACGATCGCCTGGGGTTCCGGGATCGAGACCGAACCGGCCGCGGAAGGCGGCATGAACGTCGGCTGGATCGAGAACGGCGACCACCTCAAGGTCAAAGGAGTGGCCTTCGGGCCGGGCGCGTCCTCGTTCGCCGCGCGGGTGGCCTCCGGCAGCAGCGGCGGCACCGTGGAACTGCGCCTGGGCTCCCCGAACGGGACGGTCGTCGGCCGGTGCGGTGTGCCGGGCACCGGGGGCTGGCAGACATGGACGACGGTCAACTGTCCGGTGAGCGGCGCCACCGGCACCCAGGACCTCTACCTGCGCTTCACCGGAGGGAGCGGCTATCTGCTCAACATCAACTGGTGGCAGTTCACGGCGGCCACCGCCCTGACCGCACCGCGTTAGACCATCAGCGTCGCCCGGGCGCCGCGTCCGCTCGAACTTCGGCGAGGAACGGCTGTGTCGCCGGTCGGGTGAGCCGGGTGTAACGGGGTAGAAAAGCTGTGGCTCGTGTGACTGTACCGAGCCGGAGCATGCCCGGATGAAGGGCTGTTCCCGGGCATGAACGAAGGATCGAACAGTATGGCAAGCGGCACCGTCAAGTGGTTCAACTCGGAGAAGGGCTTCGGTTTCATCGAGCAGGACGGCGGGGGCCCCGACGTCTTCGCCCACTACTCCGAGATCAAGGGCTCCGGCTACCGCGAGCTGACCGAAGGTGAGCACGTCACCTTCGACATCGGCCAGGGCCAGAAGGGCCCCCAGGCCCAGAACATCGTCCGAGGCTGACCGGACCCAGGAGCGCGGAGCGAGGCGGCTGCCGACCCGCAGCCGCCCCGCTCCCAGCCCAGGCCGCCGCTCGGTGCGTCGGCCTCACCTGCGCGTGCCCGGTGCGTGGCGCCGCCTACCAGCGGTACCAGCGGCCCCGCTGACCACTGGGGCCCGTGGAGCGGGCGACGAAGCCGAGCAGCCAGACCACCAGCACGATGACGGCGATCCACCACAGGGCCTTCAGGGCGAAACCGGCGCCGAAAAGGATCAGAGCCAGCAGCAGAACGAGCAACAAAGGAACCATTTCTTTCCACCTCCGCCCCGCCGTTTGCCCGGCCGTCGGCGCTCCACACCCTCGAGACCTGCAGGTTTTTTGCCCTCGGACGGGGGCACTCTGACGGGCTGCCCGAGCGCGGGCGGGGATCGCAGTCTCGCTAGCCTGTGCGAGTGACGCTTGCTGATGATCGACAGTTCCCCGCCGCGCTCGCCGCCGCGCTGGCCGTGCCGTTCGACTACGAGGGCGGTGACGGAGTCGACTTCGAGCCCTTCGAGGAGTTCCTGTCCGCCGAGGACACCACCGAATGGTTCCAGGCGTGGACCGGAAACGACGAACTCGACGGCGCCGAATTCCGCGTCTTCGGTCAGGACGGCTCGGGAGGGTACGCGGCGTTCTGGCTCGTCCGCCCGAGCCGGCCGCTCACCGACCAGCCCGTCGTCTTCCTGGGGTCCGAGGGCGAGACGGGAGTCGTGGCGCGCGACCTGGGCGACTTTCTGTGGCTCCTGGCCGACGGCTTCGGCCCCTGGGAGGCCGCCACCTCCTACGCACCTGACTGGATCGCGCACCCCGACCGCGATCTGACGGCCGTCGCCGAACGCTTCGCGCCGGGCCCGCGCCGGTCGGCCTCCGCCGTGGTCGAACTGGCCACCCGGGAGTTCCCTACGTTCGGCGACACCATCATGGAGCTCTGCCGCTGAGCGTCCTCCGGGCCACGCACCCCCGCGACCCGGACATGATCCAAACGACAGGCCCTAATTCCGAACCGACGGGGTAATGGGACGTCATCCAATCGCCGTCTCACACCGATGTGAAGGAGAACGAGGATGACCGACGACGCCTACCTGTTCCTGCTGGACGACATGTCCTCGTCGCTGGGAGTGGCCCCCGCCGCCGTCGGTGATCTCGCCTGCATGGAAACCCCCGCCGTACACGGATGGCTGGACGCCCACGGAATCACGCGCACCTCACCGCGCGTGCGGCTGCTGCCGCCGGAGGAGACGGCGGCGATCCCCGAGGGAGCGGAACGGCTGCCCGTCCCGCTGAGCGACGAGGAGACGAGCCGGCTCCGCCACCAGTTGGTGCCGGAGCCGCTCGCCCGGATCGAGGAGGAGCTGCTCTCCTACCGGGACTGCGCGGACGGCAGGGACGGCCTTATCGGGCGCGCACTGGCCGCCGGCGTGCCGCCGCACCGCATCGCCGAACTGACCGGGGTGGACCCCGCCACGGTGACCGCCGCGGCGGACGGCTGATCGCGTTCGATCCGAGCCACTTACGGCCGCCGTGCGGTCACCGGGGCAGGGCAGTCACCGTACGCGGTTGTCGCCCTGCCCCCGTTGTTGTCAACTCGCCCCAGACATGGGACGGATGTGGTTCCAGCCGGGGTTGGCGTGGCTATTGACAGTCACAGTGGTGTGTGGAATCACTATCGACATGGGATGCCTGAGGGTTCCCAGTGGATGATCTCGGGGCGTTCTGGCCCCTCATGAGGGGCGGTCCTCCGGCGCGCGCACCGCTCTCGACGGCGGTGGCAGCACCACCGTCGGCGCGGCCACGGTGATGTGGACGGCGCCCCCCAGCACCACCAACGCGTGGACCATCACCGCTGTCCGAACACCGGCACCCCCTTTTCACCGGCACTCCCCTTCCACCCATCGAGCACGGAAGAAGGAGAACATGAGACGCCAACCGCTCCTGATGTCCCTCGTGGCCGCGCTGATCCTCGTCCTGACGACCGCGGGAAGCTCCTTGGGCAGCACCCCCGGCGCGCCCCCCTCGGCCACGAAGGCCGCGGCCGCGGGCAGCGCCGGGTGCGGCAAGCCCCCGGCGCTGAGCAGCGGCACCCGCACGATCCAGAGCGGCGGCCAGACCCGCAGCTACATCCTGCGGGTCCCGGCCGGCTATGACAGCAACCGCCCCTACCGGCTGGTCTTCGGGTTCCACTGGCGGGGCGGTACGGCCAACGACGTCGACTCGGGCGGAACGGACGGTTACAACTGGTCCTACTACGGTCTGCGGCGCCTGGCGGACACCGCGAACAACGGCACGATCTTCGTCGCCCCCCAGGGCAACGGCAACGGCTGGGCCAACCCCGGAGGCCAGGACCTGGCCTTCGTCGACGCCATGGTCAACCAGCTCCAGGCGGGCCTGTGCGTCGACACCGCCCAGCTGTTCGCCGCGGGCTTCAGCTACGGCGGCGGCATGTCGTACGCCATCGCCTGCTCGCGGGCGACGGTCTTCCGGGCGGTCGCGGTCTACTCCGGCGCGAACCTCAGCGGATGCAACGGCGGCACCCAGCCCATCGCCTACATGGGTCTGCACGGACTCAGGGACAACGTGCTGCCCATCTCCCTCGGACGGGAACTGCGCGACACCTTCGTCCGGAACAACGGCTGCACCCGGCAGAACCCGCCCGAGCCGGCGTCCGGAAGCCTCCGGCACATCATCACCACGTACTCCGGATGCAGGTCCGGCTACCCCGTCGTCTGGGCCGCGTTCGACGGCGGGCACGACCCCGGCCCGCTGGAGGGGTCCACCGGGAGCGGCTGGCGCACCTGGACATCGGGCGCGGTGTGGCAGTTCTTCACCCAATTCGGCTCGAACACGCCACCCCCGCAGCCCTCCGAGAGCCAGAAGATCGTCGGCCAGCAGTCGGGCCGCTGCCTCGACATCAACAACTCCACCACCACCAACGGCACGCAGGCACAGCTGTGGGACTGCAACGGCGGCTCCAACCAGCGCTGGACGCACACCGCGAGCAAGCAGCTGGTCGTCTACGGCAACAAGTGCCTGGGGGTCGGCCAGTCCGCGGGCAACGGCACCCCCGTGGCGATCTGGGACTGCAACGGCCAGGCGGACCAGCAGTGGACCGTCGGCGCCGACGGCACGATCACCGCGGCGCAGTCCGGCCTCTGCCTCGACGCGGCCGGCCAGGGCACGGCCAACGGGACGAAGATCCAGCTGTGGAGCTGCTCGGGCGGCGCGAACCAGCGCTGGCGCCAGGAGAACTGACGGTTCCTGTCCCTGCCGCCGCTCGACCGGCCGCAACGCGGCGAGGAGACCGGTCCTTCTCAGCGGGCGACGGCGGCGGTGGACAGGAGCGTCGCGGCGGCGAGGCTGCCCCAGAGGGCGGCCGGGCCGTGGGGTGTGAGAGCGGTGAGGCGCAGGTCCAGCGGCACCGGTTCGACTCCACTCATGACAACAACGCCCCCCGCCGAGGTCTCTCAGGAGACGGGAACGTGCACGAACCTACCGGTCACGTGCAGATCGGCCTCCAGCGAGTCGGCCGTGGCGCGCAGCTCCGGCACGATGTCCGTGGCGCACTCGGCGGCCGTGCCACGCCCGCTGTGCATGTGGACGTTGACCGCCGCGACGACCACCCCGGCGCGGTCACGCACCGGGACGGCGATGGAGCGGAGACCTTCTTCCAGTTCGTCGTCGACCAGCGCGTACCCGTCGTCCCGGACCCGTTCGAGTATCGCCTCCAAATCGGTGGGCCTGGTGACGGTGCGCTTGGTCAACGCCTCCAGCCGTACGTGGGCGAGCCAGGCGGCGCGCCTCTCGCCCGGCAGACTCGCCACGAGGACCCGGCCGGCGGATGTCGCGTAGGCGGGTACGCGGGAGCCCGCCGCGATGTCGACGTCCATGATGCGGCCCGCGGTCACCGAGACCGCGCACTGGACGTGGTCGTCGGTGAGCTCGGCCAGGGACGTGGAGTTCTTCACCCTCCCGGTCAGAGCGGTGAGATGGGGGCGGGCGATGTGGGTGAGTGTGGCCTTGGACAGCGGGGGAAACCCCAGGGACAGGACCCGTGGCGCGAGCCGGAACGACCGCCCCTCGACGGTGACATGGCCGAGGTGCTGGAGGGTGATCAAGGCCCGGCGCGCTGTGGCCCGCGGCAATCCGGTGCGCTCGGCGACCTCGGAGAGCGTCAGTTCGGCGCGGCCCTCGCCGAACGCGGTGATCGCGGTCAGGCCGCGGGCCAGTGACGTGATGAACTCCCCGCCCAGTTCCTGTTTGGAGGCGATCGTCCAGGCGGCGAGGCCGGTCGGCCCGCTCGTCCTTTCGGGCGGTGGCGCGACGGCCAGTTCCCGCTCCATGGCGGCGACCGCGTCGCGGAGTCTGGGCAGGAGGGAAGCGCGCAACGAGTCCACGCCGTGTCTGCTGGTGTGGCTCACGGCACTCGCCACGCAGGCGATCCGGCTGTCCGGCATGCGCACGGGGACGGACAGGGCCACCAGGCCCGGCTCGATCAGCTGGTCGTCCAGGGCCCAGCCCCGCAGCCGCGCCTCTTCCACCCGTCGCGGGAAGTCCGCGGTGGCGGCATCGTGGGCGCGCCGGGGGATGGCGGGGAAGCCGAGGTCCTCGGGGTCGGCCAGCTGTCGCTCCCGCCAGCGAGCCCAGTCCTGGGCACTCCACTCCGTTGCCAGCAGGGGGCCCGGTGCCGTGCGTTCCGCGGGCAGCAGGTCGCCGATGCGGAAGCTCAGGGACAGGGCGCGCCGACGGATCGCCTGGTGGATGAACCGGATGCCGTCACCGTCCGCCACCGCGAGGGAGACCGACTCGTCCAGCGCGTCGGCGAGGGCGTCGGCGTGCCCGCTCAGCAGGTCGGGGAGGCGCAGCGCGGCCAGATACGCGTTGCCCAGCTCCATCAGACGGGGAGCCAGGGCGGCGTTGCTGCCGTCGAGGCGGACGTATCCCATGCGGGCGAGGGTCGCGGCGACCCGGTCGACGGTGGAGCGGGCCAACCCCGTGGCCCGACCCAGATCGCTGAGGGTCGCCGCCCCTCCGACATCGGTGAGTCCGCGCAGTACGGCGATCCCGCGCATGAGGGGGGTGACGGCTTCCTCGGGAGGCTCAGGTGGCGCGGGCGACACGGGCGACAGCGCGGAGTCGGTAGGCGGCGCCTCGTGTGTCGATGTCATGGCGCCTCCGCGGTTGTCCCTGTGGTGCGGTTCCCTGATGCCGCGTCACGATTTCGTGGTCTGCGGTGCGAGGTCGTCGCCGCGGTCGGCGGGCGGTGCCTCCAGGTCGCCGTTGTGGTGTTTGGCGCGCTGGATCTGCTCGTAGACGTGCGCGCGCAGTTCGGCGAAGCGGGTGCTGGAGCGGGTGTGCAACTGGTCGCGCTCGTCGGGGAGGTCGATGGTCAGGTCCTCCTGCACGACGGTCGGTGACGTGGACAGGATGAGGGTGCGCTGGCCGAGGTAGACGGCCTCGTCGATGTCGTGGGTGACGAACAGGACGGTGACGCCCAGTTCGCGCCACAACCGCCGGATGAGGTCCTCCAGTTCGGCGCGGGTCTGTGCGTCGACGGCGGCGAACGGCTCGTCCATGAGCAGCACCTTCGGTTCGAAGGCGACGGCGCGGGCGATGGCGACGCGCTGCTGCATTCCTCCCGAGAGCTGCCAGGGGTGGGCCCGGTGGGCGTCGGCCAGCCCGACCACCTCCAGGGCGTGGTCCACGAGTTCCCTCTCGCGGGCCTTGCCGAGCTTCTTGCGGCGCAGGGGCAGGGCGACGTTGTCGCGGACGTTCATCCAGGCGAACAGGGAGCGGCCGTACTCCTGGAAGACCACCGCCATGCCGGGCGGGGGCCCGGTGACCGGGCTGCCGTCCAGGCGCACCTCGCCGCCGGTCGGGGCCAGCAGTCCCGCCATGCACTTCAGCAGGGTGGTCTTGCCGCAGCCCGACGGGCCCACCAGGCAGACGAGTTCGCCGGCGCCGATGTGAAAGGTCAGGTTCCGCAGGGCCTCGACGTTGCGGTGCCGTCCGGTGTAGATCTTCTGCAGGTCGCGTACGTCGAGCATCGCTCGTCTCCTTGTCAGGGGTTGCGCTGCGCGCGGCGCAGGCCGTGGTACCAGGCCAGGACCCGGTTCTCGGCGAACCGGAAGAGCAGCGACAGGGCGAAGCCGAGCAGTCCGAGCAGCAGTACGCCGCTCCACATCTCGGGGATGGCGAAGGAACGCTGGAACTGCACGATGGTGAAGCCGAGCCCGTTGCTGGCGGCGAACATCTCGCTGATGACCATGAGGATGATCGCGATGGACAGCGCCTGCCGCATGCCGGTGACGATCTGGGGGCTGGCCGAGCGCAGCGTCAGGTGCCACAGCCGGGACGGTCCGGTGATGCCGTAGGAGCGGCAGGTGTCGCTCAGCACCTCGTCGACGGCGCGCACCCCTTCGACGGTGTTGAGCAGGATCGGCCAGATGCAGCCGCTGACGATGACGATCACCTTCATGGTGTCGCCGATCCCCGCGAACAGCATGATGACGGGCACGAGCACCGGTGGCGGTATGGCCCGGAAGAGTTCCAGGACGGGCTCCAGGACGTCGCGTACGACGCGGCTCGTGCCGATCACCAGGCCGAGCCCCACCCCGGCGACGGCGGCGAGGAGATAGCCCACGGCCAGCCGCGCGAGGCTCGGTACGACGTCGGTCAGGAGCCGCTCACCCGTCCAGACCTCCCCGAACCTGCCGAGGACGGTGGAGAGCGGGGGGACGTAGAAGTCGGTGCTCCCGGCGGTGGCGAACCACCACACGGCGAACAGGACCGCGGGCAGACCCAGGGCCAGCAGCGCACGCCGGACGAGGGTGAGGACGGTTGACGTCGTCCGGGTCATGGGGCTCATCCCTCCCTGCGGACGGACTGGTGCCAGTGCAGCGCGCGCCGCTCCACCGCCCGCGCCATCAGGTTGATCGTGACGCCCAGCACTCCGGTGACGAGGACCAGGGCGTAGACCCGGGGCACGGCTCCGGAGTTCTGCGCCACGGCGATCTGGTTGCCCAACCCCGGTGCGCCGATGACGAGTTCGGCGGTGATGGTGAGGACGAGGGCCACGGTGGCGGCCAGCCGCACGCCGGTCATCACATACGGCAGCGCCGTGGGCCACATGACGTACCGCACCCGTCCCCAGGTGCCCAACCGGTAGCTGCGGGCGGTGTCGTCGGCCACCGGGTCGACGTCCTGCATGCCGGCCAGCACCTGGACGAGGACCTGCCAGAACGCGGCGTACACCACGAGCAGGAGTTTCGACCTCAGGTCGGTGCCGTAGAGCAGGACCGCCACCGGGATCAGGGCCACGGACGGGATCGGTCGCAGGAACTCGATCGTGGAGGCGGTGACCGCCCGTAGCACGGGCACGGAACCGATCACGACTCCGGCCACCACCCCCGCCACGACGGCGATGGCCAGGCCGAGGCCCCATCCGGTCAGGGTGTCACCCAGCGCGGTCCAGAACGCGTCCTCGGCGAGCAGCTGCCCCAGGGCCTCGGCCGTCTTCGACGCGGGTGGGAGGTAGTCGGCGGAGACGACAGGGGTGCGCGGCAGCACTTCGAGCAGCGCCACCAGCCCGGTCAGGCCGGCCAGTCCCCGCAGCGGGGTGACGAGTCCGGCCGGTGGGCGCCGGGATCGGCCGCCGCCCGGCCCGCCGGGCCCCTTGTCGGTCCCCACGCCGGTGAGCGTCTTCGTCAGCACAGGAGTGCTCCCGGATTCGGTCATGAGGCGGTTCCGTGCCCGGTCATGAGAACAGGGCGTCCAGGTCCGGCTTCTTGCCGCCGAAGATGCCGTCCTCCTCGCCGAGCGAGGCCAGCTTCTCCAGGGAGGCCATGTCGTACTCCGCGGGCCAGGTCGGCAGCGTCAGGTCCTTCAGCACCGCACCGTCGATCTTGGTGTAGGTGGTGAGTGTCCGACGTGCCTCGTCGGGGTGTTCGGAGGCGTACTCCAGCGACTCGGTCATGGCCTCGGTGAACTTCTTCACCAGGTCGGGGTTGTCCTTGAGGAGTTTGACGGAGGTGAAGTAGGTGGCGATGGTGAGCTTCGGGTCGGTCTCGGCGAACGGCGAGGCCACGACGCGGGCGCCCTGGCCCTTGGCGATGGTCAGCGCGGGCTCACCCATCCACGCGGCGTCGACCTGCCCGCCGTCCAGGGCGGCCGGCATCTGGTCGAACGGCATCTCCACGAACGTGACCTTCGAGGGGTCGCCGCCGTCCTGGCGCACCACTTCACGGACCGTGGTGTCGCCGATGTTCTGCAGGGTGTTGACCGCCACCTTCTTGCCGGCCAGCTCCTTGGCGGACTTGATGGGGCTGTTCTTCTTGACGGCGACCCCGCTGATGTCGTTGCCCGTGTCGCCGGTGGAGGCGGCCCCGTTGACCACCGACTTGATCGGCACTCCCTTGGTCTGGGCGATCATCAGGGAGGTGACGTTGCTGAAGCCGAACTGGAACTGACCGCTGACCACACCGGGGACGATCGCGGCGCCGCCCTGGGCGAGTTCCATCTTCAGCTCGATGCCGCGCTTGTCGAAGAAGCCCTTCTCCTGTCCCAGGTACAGCGGGGCCACATCGACGATCGGGATGATGCCGACGGTGACCTGTGTGGTCTTCCCGTCCGAGGACGGCGAACCGCCGCCCGACGACGAGGAGGATCCACAACCGGCCGCCGCCGCGACCGTCACCACGGCTATGGCACAACCGAGAACACGCCTTCGCATACGGCTCCTCCTGATATGTGCGCGCTACGCACAATGTTTCGTGGGCCGAACAAGCAAGCGGGACGCTAGGGCCCTGCCCGGACGGGGTCAAGGTGTGGCGCGCCCGCGAATCCTCGTTGTCCGGAAGTCGCGCCTGGCTGAAGTCGGTCTGATCCCGCGGCTCGGCCCGCGCACGGACGGCGGCCGGCACATCCCGCCATATTGCGACTGCTGTACGATCGCGGCGCAGTTGTCCCCCCCAGGAATGGTGGAACCTTGCGAGTGGCCGCCGCGCCGGGCGTGCTGCGCCGAACGGAGCGTTGGTTCATCCGCGAAGGCACGCCCACCATGATCGAGGGTTACGGTTTCACCAAGGATGTCCTTCCTCGGATGCTGCCGACCCTCTGCTTCGTGACCCTCGCCAGTCTCGTCTGGCTCGTGCCGCTCAAGGGCGTGGGCTCGGGGCGGTGGGTCCTGCTCGCCACCGTGGCCGTCGTGACACTGGCCAGCTGGGCGACGATCAGGCTGTTCGTCAGGCGACTGCCCCGCGTCTCGCCCAAGGCCACGGTCGGGGTCCTCAGCGCCTATGCGGCGATGCCGATCGCGGTCCCCCTGCTGCAGGTCGCCGTCGATGACACCGTCACACCGCCCGGCGGCAAGGGCGCCGGTCTCCTGGGGTTCGTCGTCTTCTTCGCCGCCGTCTTCGTCACCACGGCCACGGCCACGGCGTACGGCGTCGGCGCACTGATGCGCCGTGCGATCCGGCACGCCCTCCACGACCTGCGCAACAGTGCGCACCTGATGGGGCGAGCCCTGCCGCCCATGTTGTTCGTGACGCTGTTCATCTTCTTCACCGGTGAACTGTGGCAGGCCATGAACAGGCTTTCCTGGTTGCGGCTCGCCCTGATCGTCGTGCTGTTCGTGGGAGTCACGGTGCTCGCCGCTGCCGCCCGCCTGCGCGACGAGATCGGGCGGGTCGAGCAGGACCTCAGCCCGCCCTTGCTGTCGAGGGCGTGTCAGAGCACACCCCTCGCCTCCGTGGACATCGACGGGCTGACACCCCGTGCGGCACTCGATCCCGTCTCCCTCAACAAGCGCCAGGTCCGCAACCTGCTGTTGTTGTTCGCTCTCCGCCAGCTGGTGCAGGCAGCGGTGTTCGGTCTCGGGCTGTTCCTCTTCTTCCTCGTCCTCGGCCTGATCGTGGTCACGCCGGAAACGGCGGAACAGTGGATCGGCTCCCCGCCCGCCTACTCGGTCCTCCTGCCTGACGCCCCGCTCGCGCTCCTGCGCAACGCCACACTCATCGCCGCGTTCGGCAGCATGTACTTCGCCATCACCTCGATGACCGACGCCGACCACCGACGGGAGTTCTTCGCCCCGATCATCGACGAGGTCGAACGGATCCTCGCGGTGCACGCCGTCTACCTGGCCCTCGGCTCTCACCAGAACGTCGATGAGACCGGGGCCGCCGCCGGGTGACGCTGCCGCCGGCCGGCCGTGGGCACCGTCTCAGGACTGAACGGCCGAGCGCAGCTCGGGCAGGGACAGGACCTCGTCCAGCGCGTCGACGTAGAGATCCACGTGTTCGCGGCGGAAGGTCATGGGTGGTTTGATCTTCAGTACGTTGTCGTGCACGCCGTTGGGGAAGACGATGACGCCTCGCTCCTTCATGAGTTCGGTGACCATGAAGGCCTGCTCCGTGGCCGGCGTCTTGGTGGTGCGGTTGCGGACCAGTTCGACGCCGAGGTAGAGCCCTTGGGCCCGTACGTCGCCGATGAGCGGTTGGCGCTGCTGGAGTTCGCGCAGCGACTGGGCGAAGTACCCGCCCACGCTCACGGCGTTCTCCCTCAGCCCGTCCCGCTCGACGATGTCGAGCACGGCCTCGCCGATCGCGCAGGAGACCGGGTTGCCGCCGAAGGTGTTGAAGTACTTCATGCCCGTGTCGAAGGCGTCGGCGATCTCCCGGGTCGTGACCACGGCCGCGAGGGGGTGCCCGTTCCCGAGCGGCTTGCCCATCGTGACGATGTCCGGGACGACCCCCTGGAGCTCGAAACCCCACCAGGGCCCGAGTCGTCCGACGCCGACCTGGACCTCGTCGGAGATGCACAGGGCGCCCGCCCGCCTGGCAGCGGTGAACACGCCGTCGAGGTAACCGTCGGGGAACACGATGTTCCCGCCGGATCCCATCAGGGACTCGGCGATGAAGGCGGCCGGGGAGCGGCCGTCGGCCGAGATCCGCTCGATGACGGCCGCGGCGTCGCGCGCGTACTTGGCTCCGGCGTCCGCGTCGTCGTACCCGTAGGTGCCGCGGTAGCGGTCCGGGATGACCACCTCGTGGGTGGTGGCGGGTGCGCCGGCGCCGCCGGGACCCTTGTAACGGTTCGGGCTGATCCCGGTCACCACGCCGGTGTTGCCGTGGTACGCGCCGTCGATGTTGACGAGGTGCTTACGGCCCGTCACCTGGCGGGCGATCCGCAGCGCCAGGTCGTTCGCCTCGCTGCCCGTGCACACGAGGAAGACGACCTCGAGAGGGTCGGGCAGCGTGGCCACCAGCTTCCGCACGTAACTGGCGATCTGCGGGTAGACGAAACGGCTGTTGGTGTTGAGCTTGCGCAGCTGTCGGGTGGCGGCCGCCGTCACCCGTGGCTCGGCGTGGCCGACGTGGGTGACGTTGTTCAGCGAGTCCAGATAGGCCAGGCCGTCCTCGTCGTGGAACCACACGTCCCGCCCGCGCACGAGGTTCATCGGGGTGCGGTAGTAGTTGCGCTGGGAGCGAGCGATGTGGCGACGGCGCACTGAGACGACGTCGTCGACGGTGGGGGCCGGGGTGGAGGACTCGGTGAACCCGAGGAGCCGGGCGGGGTCGGGTGACAGGTGGCTCCACACCTGCCGTGCGGAAGGTGGCACGACACGAGGCGGCGGCCACGTGGCCATCCGCGCGGTGCGGTGTACCTGTACCTGGACGCGGGGCCCGAGCGGGTCCGTCTCCTCGCTCACGGCGGCGCGTCCCAACGGCGCCCCCGCCGGGACCTTCGCCGCGACGGGCGGCGCGTCGTCCAGCCCCCACCAGCACGTCCAGAACTCCAGGCCCTCGACCGCGTGTCGCAGCACCAACGGCTCACCGGGGCCACCGTGGGACTCGACGACCCCGGACAGCGGGCTGGCGACCTCCTCGGCGTCCGCCAGGATCAGCGTGCCGCCGACCTGCACCGTCGCGGGCTCCTCGACTCCCGGGCGGCGCCGGCCCCCCAGGAGCAGCGAGGCGCTGAGGTGGGGCACGTAACCCCGCCGCCGTCGTCCGTCGAGGACGTCGTCGACGCGCGCGCGTACCGCCCCCGCGTCGTGCCAGTCGACCTCGTCGTAGAGATCGCTGGCCGGTCGCAGGTCGACCAGCCGCGGAGCCGGTGCGTAGGGGGCGTCCTTTCCGGCAGCCTTCGCCAGGACCTCTTCCAACCGCCTCTGCTCCCGCGTCGGGGGGAGCCCGCACGCGACCCGGAACGTCGCCTCGGCGACCTCGGGGCAGATGTCGGCCACCTGTGCGATCGTCGGCCAGGTGTGCCGCACGCGGGTCCGCCCGTACGGTGTGTCACTCTCGGCGACCCGGCGCGTCCACGTCACGGCGTTCATGCACAGCCGGGCGGCCGCCAGCGGATAGACGGCCGCCAGTTCCTCCGCCGTGAGAGGGAGCACCGAGTGGAAGCCGGCCACGACCTCGGCGGCCGCGGCGAGCGGGTCGGCCTTGCGCACCATGGCGTAGCCCGCCGCGATCGCCACCTCCGCAGCGCGCACACCGTAGAGGGAGTCGCCCAGGTCGACGATGCCCGAGATCCGCGGCACCCCGTCGGCGTCGGCGTCGGCCAGGACGTTGGCGTCGTTGAGATCCTGGTGCAGGACGCTCCACGGCAGCCGGTCCAGGGCCGGCAGGAGATCGTCGTACCAGCCCATGATCGTGCGCACCGACTCCCGCCGGTCCGCGTCCTGGACGGCGTCCAGCGACCCCTCGACGATCTCGGCGGCCCGGCGCATGTCCCAGTCGTGCGGTGCCAGGCCCACCGGCGGCTCCATACTGGAGAGTCCGAGGCTCAGCCGCCCTGCGGCTTCTCCCAACCGACGCAGAAGTACCGCGGGGTGGTCGTCGAGATCCGCCAGCACCCGGCCCTCGAGCCAGCTCATCACACGGACCACGTGCGTCCGGCCCTCGTGTACGACGTCGGCGAGACACTGCCCCTCGCGCGTCGGGACCAGCCGAGGCACCGGAAGGTCGGGGACGGTGGCGGCGAGATGCTGGAGGAGCGCGTTCTGCCAGAGGACGTCGGCCGAGTCCGGCTCCGCGAGGGTGACCCGTACGAAGTAGCGCGTGCCGTCGGCGCCGGTGATCCGGACGTTCTGGTCGACCTCCCCTCCCAGCGGGTGCTGGACGTATCCCTCGAGCCCGAAGGACTGCCGCAGCACCTGATCGAGGAGCGGGCCCGGCAACTGGCGGGTGGGACCGGGGACGGCCGCTCCGTCCCGGTCGGTGGTGGTCACTGAGGTCATCGGTACGTTCTCTCTCTCGTCGTCAGGCCGCACATGACTCAAAGGGGGCCTGCGTCACGTGCTCGGGTCACCCGCGTCACGCGCTCGGTCTCGGCCTGATCCCTGCCGCGCCGCCGGACGGGGTTCCCGGACGGGGTTCCCGGACGGTCCGATCGACGCGGTCCCATGCGACGGCGGGCGTAGCCGCCGCGGCGGGCCTCTGCGGCTGCTCCACGTGCGTGGCCCCCCACGGCTCTCCAGCCTGAGGTGCTGCGTCAGTGAAGCACCGTGGAGAATCCGGCAACAAGGGACGTGAGGCCGCGACATCCACCCTGTAGTTTGTGCTTGTGCACAATCTCGGTGCGACTGTTGTCGGGAGAAGGCGGTCCTCATGAGCAGTTCGGGACGCTCCACGGGTGGGGCCCGCCATGACGCCGTTCAGGCGATCGCGCGCCGGCTCCTGGATGAACGACTCGACGAACTGACCTCTCGTGCTCTCACGAAGCTGGAAGCCGAGGAGTCCGCCTACGCGTCGGCGGACTGGGACCCGGTGCGGAAACGGGAGGGGATGCGCCGAACCCTCGAACTCGCCCTGACCCGGCTGGCCGGCGGTCCCGTGCCCGCGGCGGTCTCACGCGCCACCGAGGACGTGGGACGCGAGCGGGCGGAACAGGCGTTCCCCCTGACCGCCCTGATGCACTCCTTCCAGCTGGACCTCAGGACCCTGTGGGAGGCCGTGCTGGAGGAGGGGCGAGCACGGGGCATCAGCGCCGATCCCGACTTCCTCGACGGGTTGATCCGCGTCTGGGAGGCGACGGACGCCAACAGCGTCGAAGTCGTCGACGCCTACCGCCGCACCGAACGCGACCTGGCGAGCCGTCGTACGGAGGTACGCAACCGAGCCTTCAGCCGCCTCGTCCTGGAAGGCGAGCAGGACCCCTCCACGGTCGCCGAGGCTTCGACGCTGCTGGGCTTCTCCGAGCACGTCGCCCTGACCGTGGTCGTGGTCGAATCCGTTCCCACCGGGGACCCGGCTCTGTCCCAGGTCGACGACGCGCTGCGTCGGGGCGGCCTGCTGCGGCACTTCGGCTGGATGGGCGACGAACTCCTCGGCGTCATCCGCCACGGACGGTTGGACCGGGAGACCGTGCTCGCCATGCTCCAGCCGTTCGCCCCGTGGCGCTGCGGCGTCGCTGAGGTCCCCGGGCTGGCGCTGACGGCACGGGGTATCCGGTTCGCGCGCGCCGCGATCCGCAGCTCCACGCGGCCCGGAGTGCGGCATGTGGAGGGCCACTGGGTCGGGGCGATCATGTCGGCGCAGGAGGAGCTCCCCGGCGCGATGGCCACCGGCGTGCTGCGCCCGCTCCTCCGGCTGCGTGACAGCGACAGCATCCTCGACACCCTGCGCTGCTACTTCGACCTGGGCTCGGTCGCCGAGGTGGCCGCCCGTACCTACCGCCACCGGAACACGGTGGGCAACCGCCTGCAGGCCGCGGAGGAGGCGACCGGGCTGAAGCTGTCCAGGCCGGCCGACGCCGCCCGGCTGGTCCTCGCCCTGGCCTGGCTGGAGACGGACGCGGGCGCCCGCTTCCGGGCGACGGTTTCCTGATCCCCGGAACGCAGTGATTGTGCACAGGCACAATCTGTCCGGTCGATCTCGCGGCCTCACGTCCCTTGTTGCCGGATTCTCCACGGTGCTTCACTGACGTATCACCTCGATGGGAGAAACGCTCATCGCTCGGAGCGCGGCAGCGGTGCCGCCGCCGACCGCCTGACCGGCATCCCGTCCTCGACGGGTCGTTGCCAACGCCGCGACAGGCCCCCTGAACCACCCCCGATGCGGCGAACCCGGCCGCACTCGACGAGATCGTGACTCCTCGATGCACGAGGTGCCCCATATGTCTGGAAAGAGGTTGAACGTCATGCGTCAGATCGTCACCTTCGATGCCTACGGCACCCTGGTCGACTTCCAGCTCGGCCCCACCACCCTGAAGGTCCTCGCCGACCGGTTGGACCTGGACGGCCTGAACGTCGACGAGTTCCTCGACGACTTCCGTGTCATGCGCTTCCAGGCCGTCCTGGAGGCCTACCGCCCCTTCCGCGAGGTGCTGCCCTCCAGCCTGGAGGCAGCCATGCGTCTGCACGGTCTGGAGTACCGGACGTCCGACGGTGAGGCCCTGGTCGAGGCCGTGCCCACCTTCGGCCCCCACCCCGAGGTCCCGGCCGCGCTGCGGGCGCTGAAGTCCCGGTACGAGATCGCCATCATCTCCAACACGGACGACGACCTCATCGCCCAGAACCTGGCCAACATCGGCGTCGAGTTCGACCATGTCGTCACCGCCCAGCAGGCCAAGGCCTACAAGCCGTCCCGGCGGACCTTCGAGTACGCCTTCCAGGCCATGGACATCGACCCCGCCCAGGTCATCCACGTGGCCCAGGGATGGGAGTACGACCTCATTCCCACCCGCGACCTCGGCCTCGCGCGCCGTGTGTGGATCAACCGCTACGAATTCCACAGCGGCAGCGCCGACTACCGGCCCTACGACGAGCTGCCGGACCTGTCGGGCCTGCCGGCGCTGCTCGGCTGCTGAGGCCGGGACCAAGAGAAACACCCCTGGACGACCAGGAAGACCCGAGGACGTACGCCATGAAGCAGCCCGAGCCGACCTTGTCCTTCTCCACGAGGACGACGCGGGCGCCCTTGCGTGCCGCGTGGTAGGCGGTGGACAGACCGGTGAGGCCGCCGCCGACGACCACCAGGTCCGCCCGCTCGGGCAGGGGCTTGCCGGTCCGGTCGGGAAAGGCGGGGGCGGTGTCGAGCCAGTAGGGGATCGCCTCCGGACGCAACGGCAGCATGTGCACCCAGGGCATCACCATCAGCCCCGCCGAGGCGCGCAAGCGCTACGGGCAGCCGCGGGCCCGGGAACTGTACGACGCCTTCCGCACGGCGGTGGACGTCGTGGAGGAGCTGACGGTCAAGGAGCGGATCGACTGCGACTTCCGGCGTGTAGGGCGTCTGGGGGTCGCGTTCAAGCCGCGGCACTTCGAGAGCATGCGGGACAAGCAGCGCGACCTGGCCGAGAACTTCGGCCACGAGACCACGCTCCTGAGCAAGAGTGATCTCGGCAAGTACGTCCACGGCCTGGCGGAGGCCGCCGAACGCGCCGGCGTCGAGATCCACGAACGCAACGCCGCCGTCGCGCTGCACCGCGTCCCGACGGGCGGTTTCCGCGGCCGGGTTCTCGCCCGAGGCGGGCGGCGTCGCCGCTGCCCCTGTCGCCGCCGCGGACGATTCCGGAGGTCCGGCGCCGACGCCCGCGGCCGCCATCCAGTGGCCGTGGACCGGCCCTACCAACCATGCGGCGGTCACCCCGCATGCCGTGGCCGCCTCGCCCGTGGCGGGTGAGGCGGCCGGCGGGGTCGTGCGCTGCGATGGACGTGGCGGCCGGTCGGCGGAGGGTCGCTGTCCGGGCTACCTCACCGGTGTCCCGGGCCGACTCGGCGAGGTGGGCGGCGTGGCGCACTGGCGGGCTCTGATCGTTCTCGGTACGGCCCAGTTCCTCATGGTGCTGGACACCTCCGTCATGAACGTCTCGATCAGTCAGCTCGTCGAGGACTTCGACACCGAGGTCACGGCCATCCAGGCCGTGATCACCCTGTACGCGCTGGTCATGGCCGCGTTCATGCTCATCGGAGGACGCCTCGGGGACATCCTCGGGCGACGCCGCGTCTTCCTCCTGGGCCTCGTCGTCTACGCCACCGGATCGGCCCTGACCGCCGTGGCCCCCACCCTGTGGGTCCTCACGCTGGGCTGGTCCGTCATCGAGGGGATCGGGGCCGCCATGGTGCTGCCCGCCATGGCGGCCCTCGTCGCCGAGTCCTACCGCGGCCGGGACCGGGCCGTCGCCTACGGCGTCATCGGCGGACTCGCCGGTGCGGGCATCGCGGTCGGCCCGCTGCTGGGTGGCTGGGTCACCACGTACCTCACCTGGCGGCTGGTCTTCGCCGGCGAGGTGGTGGTCGTCGTGACCGTCCTCTGCTTCCGCCGGGTGATCGCCGACTTCCCCCGGACCGGGCCGCGCCCCCGGCTGGACGCCGTCGGCGCGACCCTCTCGGCCGCCGGGCTCGGCCTGGGCGTGCTGGGGGTGCTCCAGAGCGGAACCTGGGGCTGGGTGCAGCCCCGGAACCCGCCCTTCACCGTCCTCGGATTCGCGCCCACCCTGTTCGTCGTCGCCGCCGGAGTGGCCGTCCTGGCCTTCTTCCGGCACTGGGAACGGCACCGGGAGCGTGAGCACCGCGACCCCCTGGTGCATCTGTCGCTGCTGGGCGTCCCCGCGTTGCGATCCGGTCTGATGACGCTGGTGAGCCAGAACCTCATCCTGCTCGGCCTGTTCTTCACCATCCCGCTGTACCTCCAGGTCGTCCAGGGATTCGACGCGTTCCAGACGGGACTGCGGCTGCTCCCGGTGTCCGTCACCATGCTCGTGGCGTCCACCGTCGCCGCCCGGCTGGGCCGGCGGGTGGGGCCGCGCCGCATGGTCCGGCTGGGCCTCGCCGCACTCGTCGGGGCCGTCGTGTGGCTGCTGGCCACCGTCGACCCCGTCATCGACGACGCGCAGTTCGCCTGCGCCATGGCCCTGCTCGGCGTGGGCATGGGCATGCTCGCCTCGCAACTGGGCAACGTTGTGCAGTCCAGCGTGGACGAGGAGGCGCGCAGCGAGGCCGGCGGTATGCAGTTCACCGCGCAGAACCTGGGCTCCGCACTGGGTACGGCACTCATGGGCTCGATCCTCGTCGGCGCGCTCGCCCACGCCTTCACCTCCCAGGTCGCCGACGACCCTCGGCTGTCCGAGGAGACCCGCGAGCGCACGGGTGTCGCCCTGGAGGCCGGGATCTCCTTCGTCCCCACCGACCAGGTGCGCTCCGCCGCCGAGCGGGCCGGGCTGCCGCCGTCCGAGGTCGAGGCGCTCACCGGCGCCTACGCCACCGCCCAGCTGAACGGTCTCAAGGCGGCCCTCCTCGCCGCCGGCGGCATCACCCTCGCCAGCTACCTCGTCACACCGCATCTGCCGACGGGGCGGACCGGAGGGACCGGCGGGAAAGGCCCGGCGGCGCCGCCGGACGCCGCCGCCCCGGCCGCCGGAACGCCCCGGTCGACCCGCCGCCCATGAAGGGGGTTCCCGTGTCCGAGAGCGACCGGACCACCGCCCACGACCGGACCACCGTCCAGGCCAGGCGGACCGAGCGCCGCGCCCACGCGGACTACACCGGCGGCATCTACGGCTCCATGCTGGCGGCGTCCGTGGTCCTCGGCGCCGGCACCCTGGGATCCTTCCCGCGGGTGGAGATGGTGCTGCTGTTGCTGCTCACCGGCATCGTCTTCTGGATCGCGCACGTGCACGCCGTGCTGTTCGGGGAACGCCTCGCCCAGCGGGCCCTGGACCACCGGGTCGTGCTGCGCGTCTGCCAGGAGGAGTGGCCGATCATGAAGGCCGCCGTCCCGCCCGCCCTGGCGGTGGCGGTCAGCCCGCTCCTCGGCCTGGACGTCCAGGGCGCCGTCTGGCTGGCGCTCGCCGTGGCCCTGGCCGGGCAGGTGGGCTGGTCCGTCGCTGCGGCACGGTGGGCCGGCGCCTCGTGGCGTCTCGTCCTGATCGCCGCGTCCGTCAATGTGCTGCTCGGCGTGCCGATCATCTGCTTCAAGCTCTTCCTCAAACACTGATCGAGGCCCCGCGACCGCCGTCACGGGGCCTCGGCGTCCACCGTCACGGGAGTTCACCTGCACGGGGTGAGGCCCGGGGACGCACCGACCGGCACGATCGTCGGGACAGGGACGGAGTTCGCACCCCGGCCGCCCGCGGGAGAACAGCTCATGCGCTACGAGATCCGCGTCGAGGGACATATGTCGGAGACGCTGGCCAAGGCCTTTCCGGAGCTGGATCACGTGCTGATGTCCGGACAGACCCTACTGTTCGGCCACGTCATCGACGAGGCACACCTGTACGGGCTGCTGGCACGCTGCCGGTCACTGGGACTGCGGGTCGTGGAGATGCGCCAACTGCCGGAATGAGCCGGAACGACTCACGGCCCGGACGCGCGGCCCCGTCCCTCCGGCCCGGCACCGGAGCCGTCCTGGGCCGACGGCTCCCCTCCTCGCCGACGCAGTCCCACCTCGACCGCCGTCGCCAGCACCCGCGCGGCACCGCCCACGAGCAGCAGACCCACCACCATCTGGATCATGGTCGCCACCCGTCCCGTCTCCGAACGGGCGGTGATGTCGCCGAAGCCGACGGTGGTGAACGTCGTCAGCGTGTAGTACAGGGAGTCCGTCCTGGTCATCGGCTCGGTGAAGGAGCCGGGCGTGGTGCGGTCCATCAGGTAGTACGTCGTCGCGAACAGCACCAGGAACACGACCAGCGTCAGGGTGAGGGACTCCACGGCCCGCAGCCGCGGATAGGGCGAGCGGGCGATGATCCTGACCTGCCACACGAACAGCAGCACGACCGCCAGCAGACCGCACGCGATCAGAGTCAGGGCACCGCCGGTGCGGTACTCCTCCAGGGGCAGCAGGTAGTACGCGGCGAGGAGACCGGAGGCCATCAGCACCGTACGGGCGACCACCGCGCGCGTCGCCCGCCGGCGGGTACGGCGTTCACGGTGCCGCCGGGAGTCGGCCGCGCGGGAGCGGCCGTGGCCCGCCCGCTTCTCAGAGGGATCACTCATCTCGTGCCCATCCTCTCCGCCGCGCGGCCGACGCGCGCCTCCGCCGGGCGCCACGGGGCGGCACCCCCGCCCCCGCCCGTACGACGCCGCCGAGCGCGCTCAAGCCCTCCGGTCCAGCCCCGTGGCCACGCCCCAGGTCACCCGTCGCGGGTGACCCGGCGGTCGGCCGGACGGGGGACGCTGGCCCCGTCGGCCACCACGTGCCCGTGGCCACGGCGTGCGAACGTCCCGCGTGACAGTGCGAGGAGGACCTCCATGACCGCGCCGCACGACCCCGCGCCGGCCTCCGGACGCACGGGCGGTCCCGACCCCACGGCCTCCCGACCGATGGTGCCCCCAGGCCTCCCGGCCCACCACCCCACGGCCGCCCCCGGCTCCGCGGCCCACGACTCCGGCCCGGGTGCCGGCTCCGTGGGCTCCCGGTCCGGGGACGGGCCGGCGGAGGTGCTCGGGGGGCTCGGCGGGTCCTGGACCTGGCTGCTGGGGGCGGCCGTCGCCACGATCGTGCCCGGCATCCTCGTACTCGTCTGGCCGGACGAGACCCTGCACGTCCTCGCGGTCCTCGTCGGCCTGCACCTGCTCGTGCTCGGCGGCTTCCGCTTCGTCGCCGCGTTCGCCCGTCCCGACCATGGCGAACGCTTCCCCGGACTGCTGATCGCCGTGCTGTACGTGGTGGCCGGAGTGCTGTGCCTGCGCAACCCCCTGCAGACCATCACCGCGCTGGCACTGATCGTCGGCATGGTGTGGCTCGTGACGGGCCTCCTCGCCCTGTACACGGCCATGTCCGCCCAGGACCTTCCCCACCGCGGCTTCCTCCTCGGCGCCGCGATCCTCGGTGCCGTCGCGGGGGTCGTGGTGCTGGCCCTCCCGGCCGAGTCCGCACGGGCCCTGACCCGGCTGCTCGGCCTGTGGCTCGTCCTGCTCGGCCTGGCCGAGGGCGCCGTCGCCCTCGCCGGGCGCGCCGCACCGGGCCGCGCGTCCGCCCGGGGGAGCAGCGATGACCGCTGAGCCGAGGCGGCTCCACGGTGACGCGGAGCGAGCGGCTCCCTGAGCCATGACCAGACGGCGCGCCCCGGCTGACCCCGCCACCCCCGCCCGCAGAAGCAGGGCTGAACGGGTCGCCGCCGGGCTGCGCGCGGGTCCCGCCGCCCGGCTCCTGCCCCGCCTGTCGGCCCTCAACGTGGTGGAAGGCTCCGTACGACTGGCCGCCCAGGCGTTCGTCACGGCGCTCCCCCTGCTGATGACGGTGGCGTCCTTCGCCCCCGGAGGAATCCAGGACCTGCTGGTCGACTCGCTCCGCGCGGTGCTGGGGATCCGCGGCGACACCCTCGACGAGATGCGTCACGCCTTCGCCGCGACCGGTACCACCCGCGACACCGTCGGCGCCCTCGGCGTGCTGATCACCCTCGTCTCCGCCACCGCCTTCAGCCGGGCGCTCCAAGCGGTGTGCGAACGGTGCTGGCACCTGCCCAGGGCACCCCTTCGGGCGGTGACGGCGTGGCGCTGGTTGCTCTGGCTCGTGGTCTGGCTGGGCGCCCTGCTGTTCCAGGCACCGCTGCGCGGTGGCTTCGGGCTGGGCACCGTGGCGGGGCTGGTGCTGTCCGTGCTGGCGGCGCCGCTGCTGTGGTGGTGGTCCCAGCATCTGCTGCTCGGCGGACGGATCGGCTGGCGGGAGCTGTTCCCCGGAGCCGTGCTGGCGGGGACGGGCACGGTGGTGCTGAGCTGGGCGGCCCGCCTGTTCATGCCCGCGGCCACGCAGCGCAGCCTGGAGGAGTTCGGCCCGCTCGGACCGGTCTTCACGTTCCTGTCCTGGCTGATCGCGGTGTTCCTGGTCGCCGTGTCCGGCCTGGCCCTCGGCCCCGTGGTCGCGGCCACCGGCTGGTACCGGACGGCCCGCCTGCCGCGCCGTCGGCCCCAGGACCACGAGTGAGCGGAGGGGACGCCGGTCCGCACCGTCGGCGACGCGGCTTCACCCTTCTCGGGTGAGGACGCGCGGTTGCCACCGTGGGCACGCTGAGGGAGCAAGGCCAGGCATGACTGCCGGGCACGGGCTGGACGGAGGACAGACATGAGCGGGCCGACCTATCTCGCGTACGACTATCCACTGCTGAGCGCCTTCTGGACGATGCTGGTGTTCTTCCTGTGGGTCATGTGGTTCGTCCTGCTGTTCCGGGTCATCGCCGACATCTTCCGCGACGACGAGCTGAGCGGTGGGGCCAAGGCCGGCTGGCTGGTGTTCGCGATCGTCCTGCCCTTCCTGGGTGTGTTCGTCTACGTGGTCGCCCGCGGCAAGAACATGGGGCGCCGCGAGGTGGCGCAGGCCCGGGCCCAGCAGCAGGCCTTCGACAGCTACATCCGTGAGACCGCCGCCGGTTCCGCCGGCCGGACCAGCAGCGTCGACGAACTGACCAGGCTGTCCGAGATCCGCGCCCGCGGTGACATCACCGACGAGGAGTACCGCCGGGCCAAGGAACTGGTGCTGAGCGGCTCCGGCGCTCCGGAGCGCTGACTCACGTCCCCCACTCCTCCGGTCGCCGACCGCGCCCGGAGCCGACACGAAACGAGGCAGCAGCATGGCAACCACACACCACACCCGCCCCACGCGCGAACACTCGGCCAAGCAGGGATGGGCCGCCGGACTGACGGCGTTCGCCGCCGTCATGCTCCTGATCGCCGGTGTCCTCGACGTGATGCGCGGCATCGCGGCGATCGCCGAGGACGACGTCTTCCTCACGACCCGCAACTACGTCTACGAGTTCGACCTCACCAGCTGGGGCTGGATCCACCTGATCCTGGGTGCCGTCGCCCTGATCGTGAGTGCCGGGCTGTTCCAGACGTCCACGTGGGCACGTGTCGCGGGCGTGGCGATCGCCTCGCTCATCATCATCGCGAACTTCCTCTCCCTGCCGTACTACCCGGCGTGGTCGATCGTGATGATCGCGGTGTCGGGGTTCGTCATCTGGGCCCTGTGCGTGGTGCGCAAGGACGACTCCCTCGCTTCGAGCGGCATGTGAGAGCAGGAGGAGGGGAAGGGCACGACCCCGGTCAGGGCCCCACCGGAGGCGGCGCCCAGGAGAGCGCCGCCGGCCGGGGCCCCGTCGGTGACCAAGAAAGGCGGAGACCCATGTGCCGGTGGCTTGCCTACTCGGGAACACCTGTGCTGCTCGACACCATCCTGTACCGGCCCGCGCACTCGCTGATCGACCAGAGCCTGCACTCGCGGATGGGCGTGGAGACGACCAACGGCGACGGATTCGGCGTCGGCTGGTACGACATGTACCCGCACACCAGCACCCCGGCCGTCTTCCGGGACATCGGACCGGCGTGGAGCAACCGGAACCTGCGGGAGATCGCCGACCACGTGGAGTCCCCGCTGTTCTTCGCCCACATCCGGGCGACCACCGGCACGGCCGTGCAGCAGACCAACTGCCATCCGTTCCGGCACGGCCGCTGGATGTGGATGCACAACGGCGCGATCGCCGAGTTCCAACGGATGCGCCGGGACCTCGCACTCGTCGTCGACCCGGAGCTGTTCCTCGACATGGAGGGATCGACGGACTCCGAGATGATGTTCTACCTGGCGCTCACCTTCGGTCTGGAGGAGGACCCGCCGGGCGCCGTCGCGCGGATGGCGGGCCTGGTGGAGCGGGTCGGCCGCGAGCACGGGGTGGAGTTCCCGCTCCAGATGACGGTGGCCGTCACGGAGGGGCGGCGGCTGTGGGCCTTCCGCTACTCCAGCCAGGGCGCCTCGCGTTCGCTCTACTACAGCACCGATGTGGAGACGCTCCGGTCGCTCCACCCCGACCTGACCTTCCTGCGCGAGGTCTCCGACGAGACCCGGCTCGTCGTCTCCGAGCCCCTGGGGGACCTGCCCGGCGCCTGGAACGAGGTCCCGGAGAGCAGCTACGGCGTGGTGCAGCCGGGCGGCGACGAACTGCTCCGCTTCACCCCGAGTCCTGAACCCGTCCTCAGCCCTTGAACCCGTCCTCAGCCCTTGAACCCGTGCTCCGTCCCTGAACTCGTTCTCAGTTCCTCTTGCCCCGTGCTCAGCTCCGGTCGCGGGCGGCCCGGACGAGTGCGTCGAAGAGGTTCTGCTGGGCCGGGTCCTCGGCGGCGGTGTCCTCGGGGTGCCACTGGACGGCCGTGAACCAACCGCGCGCACCGGTGAGTTCGAGCGCCTCGGCGGTGCCGTCCACCGCGGTGGCCGTCACCTCGAGCCCCGTGCCGAGGCGGTCGACACGCTGGTGGTGGTAGCACGACGCGTCGACCTTCTCGGCGCCCGTCGCGCGCGCCACCTCCGACGCCGGTCGCAGGGTGACGGGGTGCACGAGGTGCCGGTGCTCGCGCTCCGGGCCGCCCATGTCCTGCTCCAGGGTGCCGCCGAGGGCGACGTTGACGACCTGGAGGCCCCGGCAGACCGCCAGCAGGGGCAGCCCCAGGGCGAGCGTCTCGCGGGCGACCGCCAGGTCGAAGGCGTCCTGCGTCTCGTCCACGTCGTACACGGTGGCGTGGGTGTCGGTCGCGCCGTAGCGGTGGGGGGCGAGGTCGCCGCCGCCGGGCAGCAGGACACCGTCGAAGCGGGCGAGGCGGGCGGCCACGTCCCCGGCGGCGGGGTGCACGCTCACCGGCTCCCCGCCGGCCCGCCACACCGCCTCGATCAGGGCACGGGCGTTGACCTCGGCGGCGTACCGGAGCGCGGACGTGGTGGCGGCGAACCGGGCCGGAATCGCGATCAGGGGTCGATGAGGCGTCAGGGGGCGCATGGGCGTCAGGGGCCGCGTGGGCGAAGGGGTCACAGCTGGATCCAGGTGGTCTTCAGTTCGGTGTACTTGTCGATGGCGTGCGCGGACTTGTCGCGGCCGTTGCCGGACTGCTTCATGCCGCCGAAGGGGACGGTCAGGTCGCCCTCCTCGTAGCAGTTGACCCAGACGGTGCCCGCCCTCAGGGCGCGGGAGACCCGGTGCGCGGTGGACAGGTCGGAGGTCCACAGGCCGGCGGCGAGGCCGTACTCGGTGGCGTTGGCGAGGCGCACGGCCTCGTCCAGGTCGTCGAAGGTCAGCACGGAGAGGACCGGGCCGAAGATCTCCTCGCGGGCCAGGCGCATGCCCGGGTCCACCCCGTCGAAGACGGTGGGCCGCAGATAGCTGCCGCCGGTTCCGGTCAGGGTGCGCTCGCCGCCGGTCAGCAGCCGCGCGCCCTCCTCGCGGCCGGTGCCGATGTGGTCGAGGACGCGCTCCAGATGGGCCTCGCCGACCAGGGCGCCCATCTCGGTCGCCGGGTCGAGCGGGTCGCCGACGCGCAGGTCACGGGCGCGGGCCACGATCGCCTCGGTGACGCGCTCGGCGACGGAGGAGTGCACCAGCAGCCGGGAGGGCGCGGTGCACATCTCGCCCTGGTTGAAGAAGATGCCCCAGGCGGCGGTGGCGGCGGCCTTCTCCAGGTCGGGGGCGTCGGGAAGGATGATGTTCGGCGACTTGCCGCCCAGCTCCAGCCAGACGCGCTTGAGGTTGGAGTCGGCGGCGTAGCGCAGGAAGTGGCGGCCGACCGCGGTGGAACCGGTGAACGCCAGCACGTCCACGTCCGGGTGCAGCCCGATGGCCCGCCCGGCCACCGGCCCGTCGCCGGTGACGACGTTGAGGACGCCCGGCGGAAGTCCGGCCTCGGTGGCGATCCGGCCGAGGAGCAGCGCGGACAGGGGGGAGTTCTCCGACGGCTTCAGGACGACCGTGCAGCCGGCGGCGAGGGCCGGGGCGACCTTCCAGCCGGCCAGCGTCAGGGGGAAGTTCCACGGGACGACTGCGCCGACGACCCCGGCGGGCTCGCGGGTGACGAGGGCGAGGGCGTCGGGGGCGGTGTGGGGGGACTCGTCGGTGAGCTTGTCGGCCAGCTGCCCGTACCAGCGGAACGTGTTGATCGCGGCCCGCAGTTCGATCTCGTACGCCTCCGTGATCGGCTTGCCCATCTCCAGGCTGATGGTGAGGGCCAGCTTCTCCCGGTGTTCTTCGAGGAGTTCGGCGACGCGCAGCAGGATCCGGCCGCGGTCGGCGGGTGCGAGGCGGGGCCAGGGACCGGAGTCGAAGGCGCGGCGCGCGGCGGCCACGGCCAGGTCGACCTCGGCGGGGCGGGCGTCGGCGACCTCGCGCAGGACGTGTCCGTTGCGGGGCGAGACGACGGTGAACGCGGTGCCGCCGCCCGGCTCGTCCGCCCCGTCGATGTGGTGGTGGGCGGGCAGGTCCAGGTCCTTGGCGCTGCGCAGGAGGTCGTCGTGGGCGAGGGCCGGCATCGGCTCTCCTCTTCCTGAGTCGGGGGGAGGGGGACGGCAGGTCGGATCGGTGGGGGAGGGGAGTGGGCCGACGGCGGCACCAGGGAGTGGCGCCGCCGTCGGCCGCCGGGCGGGACGTCGGGATCAGCCGGCGGCCGCGTGGCTCCGTCGGGTCAGCCGGGCCGCGACGAGCCCCAGAGCCAGCACGACGGGCACGGTCAGCTGGAGCCAGAGGGCGGTGGTGGGGTCGCCGCCGATGAGCGTGGTGAAGTTCTCGATGATCAGCCAGATCGCGCCGGCGATACCGAGGGCGCCCAGGACAGGGGCGATCAGCGTGTTCCAGAGCCGGGTGTCGGCGCGGGAGCGGCGGAAGAAGACGACCACGGACACGGAGGTCAAGAAGTAGAGCAGCATGATCGCCAGGACGGCGACCCCGCTGAACCAGGAGAAGAGGGTCAGGACCGGGTCCTTGCCGAGGAGCGCGAACGGGACGACGAGGGCCACCGCGATCACGGTCTGGACGGTACCGGCGACCCAGGGGGAGTGACGGCCGTTGAGCGCGGTCAGACCGTGCGGCAGCAGACCCTCGCGTCCCAGGGAGAACAGATAGCGGTTGGCGGAGTTGTGGAAGGCGAGGATGCCCGCGAACAGCGACGTGGCGAGCAGGATCGGCAGGACGTCGCCGGTCCACGCGCCGAACAGGTCGGCGATCGGGGTGAACACCCAGGAGGCGGCGTCACCGCTCTCCAGCGCCTTGCCCGCGTCCGCCGTCGCCCTGGACGCGCCGTGCGCGGAGACCAGCATCCACGACGTGAAGGCGAAGAACAGGGTGATCACGGCGACCGACAGATAGGTGGCCCGGGGGACGGTCCTCTTCGGTTCCCGTGCCTCCTCGCCGTAGATGGCGGTGGCCTCGAAGCCGAACATCGACGCCACCGCGAACATCAGCGCCACACCCGGGGCGCCCTGGAGGGCCGCGTCCGGCGAGAAGCTGTCGGTGAAGCCGAGCCCCTCGGGACCGCCGCCCCGGAAGAAGGTCACCAGGGCGAAGGCGATGAGGATGCTGAACTCCGCGAGGACGAAAACGGCGAGCACCTTGGCGCCCATCTCGATGCCGGCGGCGCCCAGCACCTGCACGACCGCCATCGTGACCAGCGCCCACACCCACCAGGCGACGCCGATGCCGGTGTAGTGCTCGACGAGACCGCTCATGGTCGCGCCGTACAGCCCGTACATGGCGGCCTGGATCGCGCAGTAGGCGAAGAGGGCCACGCCGGCGCTGCCGGAGCCCGTCGACCGGCCGAGGCCCTTGCCGATGTACGTGTAGAAGGCGCCGGCGTCCACGACGTGGCGGCCCATGGCGACGAAGCCGATGGAGAACAGCAGGACCACCAGGCCGGCCGCGACATACGCGGCGGGGGCGCCGGCCCCGTTGCCGATGACGACCGCGATGGGCACGGCGCCGGCGATGCCGGTCAGCGGGGCCTGGGCGGAGAGGACGAAGAAGAGGATGCCCAGGACGCCGAGGGAGTCGGGCTTGAGCCTGCTTGCCGTGGAGGAACCTTGCGAGGTGTGCGGGGCGACCGCCGTCTGACTGTCCACTCGGATCACCTGTCGGGACGGGGAGGGATGGAGGTTCGTTTCGGGTCAAACGAGTTGCCTTATCGTGGGCTTGAACTATCCGTTTGGCAAGGGGGTGAGAGCAAGATTTTCCACTGGGTGGACACCCCCGTGCGCAGAGCCCCGATGGCGGCGCGCGACACGACGGAGCCCCGGACGAAACGTCGTCCGGGGCCTCGGAAAGCGCAGATGAGGGCTACTCGGCGGCGTCCCCGCCGTCGGTGCGGTCGGCGCCGTCGGCTTCGAGGAGCCGCAGCAGCCCGCGCAGCCGCTCCACGGCGGCGTCCGTGACCTCCGGCTCGCCCAGCACGAGCTGGTGCAGCACCAGACCGTCGAGCGCGGCGAACACCAGCCGGACCAGCGCCTGGTCGGCGCCGGCCGGCAGCATGCGGCTCAGCTCGCGCCGGGTGGCGTCGAAGTACTCGTCGTAGAGCGCCCTCAGCTGGGGCAGCAGCTCGGGGCGGCGGCGGGACTCCAGCAGCAGCTCGTACTGGAACGCCTGCCGCCCGGGGTCCGCCGTGACCATCTCCGAAAGGCCCGTCGAGAAGTCGGCGACCTTGCCGGTGCCGGGTTCGAGCGCGCTGACGCTCAGCGACGTGCGGATGGTGTGGGCGAGCGCCTCCTCGATCAGCGCGTCCCGCGAACCGAAGTGGTGGACGACGAGTCCATGGGTGACCCCGGCCTCCTCCGCGACGGCCCGATAGGTGAGCTTGCGCAGTCCGCCCCGTGCCACCACCCGGACAGCGGCGTTCAGCAGGGCTTCCCGCCCCTCACCGTAGTGCAGGCGCTTGCGTGGCTTCCGGCTCTTGGGCGCGTCGGCGGAGTCGGTCATGCCGGTGACCCTACCTGTACGGTTCCGGGCCCCCGCGGGGCGTCCGAGCGGTCCGCCGTACCGCACCGGGCGCCCGGTGCGGCGGCCCGGTGCGGCAGGACTAGGCCGTGTCAGCGCTTGGGCGGGCGGATGCCGCGGAACTCCCAGTCGCCGCCGAGCGCGGTGGACAGCACCTCCTCGGACTCGGTGGGCTGCGCGCCGACGTCGGTACGGACCGGGGTGGGGCCGGTGACGATGTGGTTGGTGAGCCGTCCGAGGCCCTCCACCTCGACCTCGACGACGTCACCGGGTCGGACGGGGCGAGAGTTGGCGGGGGTGCCGGACAGGAGTACGTCGCCCGGGTAGAGGGTGATGGTGCGGGCGATGTCGGCGACGAGGTAGTGCATGTCCCACTGCATCTCGTCGGTCGATCCGTCCTGCGCGACCTCGCCGTTGACGTAGGTGCGCAGGCTCTTGCCGTGGAAGTCCCAGTCGGTGACCAGTCCGGGACCGAGGGGGCAGAAGGTGTCGGAGCCCTTCACCCGGAGCATGGAGCCCGCGTCGGTGTCGCGGAAGTCGTGCAGGCCGTAGTCGTTGGCGACGGTGTAGCCCGCGATGTACTCGCCCGCTTCGGCGGGGGAGATGTTGCGCGCCGTCCGCCCGATGACGATGGCGACCTCGCCCTCGTAGTTGAGCCACTTGCAGCCCTCGGGACGGACGATCGCGCCCCGGTGGGAGTTGAGGGCTGAGGTCGGCTTGTGGAAGTACGTGGGCGTGTCCGGCAGCTCGATCCCGAACTCGTCGACCCGGCTGCGGTGGTTGAGGTGGACCGCGATCACCTTGGAAGGGACGACCGGGGGCAGGTGGTGCGCGTCCTCGGTCTTGACGCGGCGGCCGTCCCCGGCGACCAGCTCGTCCCCCTCGACGGTGACCTGGACGGCGGCGCCGTCGAGCAGGATGCGGCGGTACTCAGGCATGGGAGGACTCCTGTACGGGGGTGTGGGATGCGGTCCAGCCGTCGGCGGGCCGGTCGAACCAGAGGTGCACCTGGCCGGTGCCGATCGAGTTCTCGTACGCGCCGTACTGCCGGGCCCTGGCGACGCAGGCGCGCTCGCCGAGGGCGCCGGCCATCATCAGGTAGTGGAAGAACTTCGCCTCCGGCTTGTACTTCCAGAACTCGTCCATGGTGTCGAGGACCCGGTCGTGGCGGCCCTCCTTGAACCAGGCGATCCGCTCGTAGTCGGCCGCGCGCGCCTCGGGGGTGAAGATGTGCACCGGGTCGCTGGCCTCGTGGTCGCGCAGCTCGCGCAGCGGCCAGAACGTGTGCGAGAGGGCGCCCGAGGCGATCAGCAGCACCCGGCGGCCCGGGGTGGCCGCGATGCCGTCGGCGAGCGCCCGGCCCAGGCGCAGGTGGTCCTCCATGTCGCCGGTCTGACAGACCCCGATGGTCACCCACCGCTTGTCCGGCAGGCCCTCGCCGAGGAACTTCCACAGGTTGATGGTGGCGTAGTAGATCGGCAGGTACTCGTCCTCGATCGCGGTGATCCAGGTGCCGTGCTTGTCGGCGAACTTCTCGATGCCGCGGGCGAGTTCGGGGTCGCCGGGGAAGTCGTACGGCATACGGCACATCCCGCGCGGCAGCTCCTCGGACGTGAACAGCCCCGCCCGCCGCTGCTGCGCGGTGACCACGAACTCGACGGTGGTCGCCCAGTGCGAGTCGAGGACCACGACGGTGTCGTAGTCGTCCCGCTCGAAGACGTCCTTGCGGAGCTGTTTCAGGCCCGTGACGAGGGTGATCTCCTTGCCCTCGTTGAGCTCCAGCCGGTCCTCCTCGGGCAGCACGATGGTGGGGACGTGGGCGAGGAGGCCCGCCCCGACGATCTCACCCATGGTTGTTCCATCCGTTCGGCGCGGTGACCGTGTTCTTCAGGTCGCAGTAGAAGTCGAAGCTCCAGGTGCCGCCCTCGCGGCCCACCCCGGACTGGCGGGAGCCGCCGAAGGGCGCCCGGAGGTCGCGGACGAAGAAGCAGTTGACCCAGACCGTGCCCGCGACGAGCCGGGCGGTGACCCGTTCGGCGCGGGCGGGGTCGCCGGTGGCGAGGGTGGCGGCCAGCCCGAAGCGGGTGTCGTTGGCGAGCCGGACGGCCTCGTCCTCGTCGGTGAAGGTCTGGAGGGTGAGGACCGGCCCGAAGACCTCCTCCTGCACGATCTCCGAGTCCTGCGCCACGTCGGTGAGCAGGGTCGGCGCGTAGTACTGCCCGTCCAGCCGGTGCCCGCCGATGACGGCCCGCGCCCCGTCCGCGAGGGCCCGCCGCACGAAGCCGTCGATCTTCTCCAGCTGCCGGGGGTGGATGTTCGGGCCGATGTCGGTGGCCTCGTCCCGTGGATCACCCTGCTTCAGCGCGCTCGCCTTCTCGACGAAGCGGCGGGTGAACTCCTCGGCGACCGACTCCTCGACGAGGAGGCGCGTCGCGGCCAGGCACACCTGCCCGGCGTTGTCGTACTGCTCCACGGCGAGGTCGACGGCGAGGTCCAGGTCGGCGTCGGCGAACACCAGCAGCGGGGACTTGCCGCCGAGTTCGAGGCTGAGCGGGGTGAGGTGGGCGGCGGCCGATCCGGCGATCCGCTGGGCCGTGGGCACCGAGCCGGTGAAGCTGATGCGGCGCACGTCCGGGTGCGAGGTGAGGGCGTCGCCGATCTCGGCGCCGTAGCCCTGCACCACGTTCAGCACACCGGCCGGCAGTCCCGCCTCGGCGGCGATGTCGGCGAGCAGGGAGGCCGTCAGCGGTGACCACTCGGCGGGCTTCAGCACCACGGTGTCGCCGGCGGCGAGCGCCGGGGCGACCTTCCACGTGGCGAGCATCAGCGGGGCGTTCCACGGGGTGATCAGGACGCAGGGGCCCGCCGGGTCCCACGACACGTGGTTCCTGTGCCCGCGCGTCTCGAAGTCCTCGTGCTCCAGCTTCAGCAGCCAGTCCGCGAAGAACCGGAAGTTGTGTGCCACCCGGGGCATCACGCCGCGCCGGTGCGACCGCAGCAGGGCGCCGTTGTCGGTGGTCTCGACGACGGCGAGCTCCTCCAGGCGCTTCTCCACGCCGTCGGCGACGGCGTGCAGGATCCGTGCCCGCTCGGCCCGCGGGGTCGCGGCCCATCCGGGGAACGCGGCCTTCGCGGCGGCGACGGCGGCCGCGGCCTCGGCGGGGCCACCGCGGGCGATCTCGCCGAGTACGGCGCCGTCGATGGGGGAGTGGTCGGTGAACGTGTCCGGGGAGGCGACGCGTTCGCCGCCGATCCAGTGCCGGGTGTCGACGGGGACTCCGCCGACGACGATCTTGTCAGACATGGGGAGAGGTGTCCTTTGCAGCGAAGGGGAGGTGCGCCGGCCCAGGGGCGCGGGACGTGTCGACATGCGGCTGTGCCGCGGGGGCGCGGCGTGCCACGGGCGGCCCGTGGCGGCCCGCCGGGCTCAACCGTCGGGCTCAGTCGGCGGCCGCTCCCGATATCCCGGACTCCAGCAGCCGCCCGCCGTCCCACACCACGCCGACCTGCCGGTAGTACGCGGCGATCGGCTCCTCGACCGTCAGTCGCGCCAACTCCTCCGTCGGCGCCTCGAACAGCTCCAGCTCCGCCTCGCCGACCCAGGGCTGCCCGCCCTCGAAGGAGGCCGCGCCGGACTCGATCAGCTCGTCCAGCGCCAGTCCCTTCCCCTTCTCGATCGACGGCAGCCACCGGTGGTGGGCCATGGGGTGGGCGTTGACGAAGCCGTTCGTCTCCGACGGCTCCCGCAGCGTCACCACCGTCTGGGCGAGCCGCCGGTCCGCCGCGGCGAGCGTCGCCCCGAAGCGGGCCCCCGCCTCGATCCGCGGAGCGGGCCCGTACGGGTGGGGCCGGGTCTGGTGGATGGAACCGAGCTTCTTCGGGTAGCCCTGGTGCAGCCCGCGGGCGATCGCGAAGTCCTTGTCGACCCAGATGTACACGCATCGCGAGTACGTCCGCCCCCGGTACCCGCACCGGACGACCGCGAAGGCCTCCTTGTACTGGGAGAGCACCGGGTCGAGCAGTTCCTCGCCGGACGCCGAGCAGGACTGCCAGTCGGCCCAGATCAGCGCCACCGCGCCCGGGTCCTCGTCGGCGAGTTCCAGCGGCTCCGGCAGCAGTTCACGCACCCGTGCCGGGTCCGTGCGGTACTCGACGGTGAGCAGGTCGCCCGAGTAGCGCCAGGGCGGGGAGGGGATCAGCGACGAGGAGCCCGTCGCCGTCTTGGGGTGGAGGAATCCACGGACGGTCGTCATGGTGAGGCGGTTCCTTACGCGGTGAGGGCGGGTTGCTTCAGGAGGTCGGCGCGGTGGCGGGCGGCGGCGGAGGCGATGGCCGGGCCGCCGAGCGCGACGACGCCGACCAGCCGGTCGTCGCGGTGGTAGCCGACCAGGACGTCCCCGGCCGGGTCGCCCTCCAGGACGCGCACGTCGTCCTTGCCGAGGACGGGAGCGCCGAAGGACTGGAGCCGGAAGTCGTGCTGGTCGCTCCAGAAGGTGGGCAGCGGGGCGAAGGGCGCGGGCGTGGCGCCGGTGAGGACCTTGGCCGCGTGCTTGGCGGTGTCGGTGGGGATGCACCAGTGCTCGACCCGGCGCGGTACGCCGTCGTAGCGGGCGTTGGGGAAGCGTGCCACGTCGCCCACCGCGACGACCTCCGGCCGTCCGCCGACCCGCAGCTGCTCGTCGGTGAGCACTCCGTCGGTCAGGTCGAGGCCGTTGCCGCGCAGCCACTCGGTGTTGGCGAGCGAGCCGACCGACTCCACCACCACGTCGGCGGGCAGTACGGTCCCGTCGTCGAGGATCACCCCGGTGACATGGTCCTCGCCGGCGAAGCCGGCGACCCCGCTGCCGAGGGCGAAGCGCACCCCGCGCTCCTCGTGCCGGGCGAGCAGCGCGCGGCCGAGCAGCTCGCCGAGCGGGCCGACCATGGGCAGCGGCAGCGGATCGACGACGGTCACCTCGGCGACACCGAGGGCCACGGCGGTCGCGGCCACCTCGCAGCCGATGAACCCGGCGCCGACGACGACCACCCGGGCACCGGGCCGGGTCAGCTCCGCCCGCAGGCCCTGCGCGTCGGCGAGGGTGCGGACCGTGTGGCGTCCGGCGAGGGGGCCGGGGCAGCCCAGCCGCCGGGGCCGCATGCCGGTGGCGGCCACCAGCCCGTCGTACGACAGCTCCGAGCCGTCGTCGAGGACGACGGTCCGGTCGGCGAGGCGGGACGCGACGACCCTGGTGCCGAGGCGCCACTCCACGTCGGCCACGCTCGCGCGGGGCCGGAAGGCGAGGGACTCGAAGGGCGCCTTCCCGGCCAGCACCTCCTTGGAGAGCGGGGGGCGGTTGTAGGGCATGTGGGGCTCGTCGCCGACGAGCGTGATCGCCCCGGTCCAGCCGGCCGCGCGCAACTGCTCGGCGGCGCGCAGACCGGCCATGGAGGCGCCGGCGACGACGACGCGTGTGCTGGTGGGAGCCATGGTCAGGCCTCGATCCGGATGGCCTGGAGCGGACAGACGTCGGCGGCTTCCTCGACCTCGTCGAGCAGCGCGTCGTCGGGGTCGCTGACGTAGGCCAGCCGCCCGTTCGCGTCCAGCTGGAAGACCTCGGGGGCGGCGAAAACGCACTGGCCGTGGTCCTGGCACTTGTTCATGTCGACGACGACCTTCATGGCCGGTCCTCCTCAGGTCATTTGGCTCCAAACAACATAGGAAGCCGCACACCCCTGGTCAATAGCTGTCCAGGTGGATAATTTTTTGACCTCAACCCCTTGCGGGCCCCTGGACCCCTTCTTATCGTTTGGGCTCAAATCATTTACCTGCCGCCGAGGAGACAACGGTGAGCGCATCCCCAACACCGGACATTCGTCAGCACCAGGAGCGGCTCGCCGCCGAGGGCATCGACGTGGTCCGCGTGACCTACCCCGATCTCATCGGCACCGACCGCGCCCGGGACGTCCTGCTCGACAGCCTCCCCACGGCCTGCGCACACGGCCTCACCTTCTGCCGGGCCGTCTACCACACCTCCCCCCAGGGGGACGTCGTCCCGGTGCCGGGCGGCCTCGACGCCGGACTGCCTGACATCCATGTACGACCCGACCTCGACACCCTGGTCCCGCTGCCGTGGGAGCCCGGCGTCGCCGCCTGCCTCGGGGAGACCGTCGACCCGGCCACCGGGTCACCCGCCCCCGAGTCGCCCCGCGACCTGCTGCGCACCGTGCTCGCCCGCTGCGCCGAACAGGGCCTGACCCCCATCGTCGGACCCGAGCTGGAGTACTTCCTGTGCGACGAGGACCCCGCGTCCCCCAGCGGCTGGAAGCGCTACTCGGGCGCGGCCGGAGTCGTCTACACCGCCGGCCTGCGCGCCGACCCCGACAACCATCTGCTGCGCACCCTGCGCCACCTCCGCGACCTGCGGATCGGCGCCACCAACGGCAACCACGAGTTCGACGGCGGGCAGTTCGAGATCAACCTCGACCACTCCGAGGCGCTGTCGGCCGCCGACCGGTCCTTCCGCTTCAAGGCCGCAGTCAAGGAGCTCGCCCGTAAGGAGGGCCGGCTCGCCACCTTCATGGCCAAGCCGTTCAACGACGCCGGCGGTTCCGGCTTCCATCTCCATCTGTCCTGCGACGACGAGCGCGGGAAGAACGCCTTCGACGACCCGTCCGGCGCCCACGGCCTGTCCGCCACAGCCCGGCACGCCATCGCCGGCGTCCTCGCCCACGCCCCGGCCCTCGCCGCCCTCGCCAACCCGACGGTCAACTCCTTCAAGCGTTTCGGGCCCGACACCCTCGCGCCCTGGCTGATCGACTGGGGGCTCGACAACCGCAGTGCCATGGTCCGCGTCCCGCCGGAGCGCGGCTCGGGCGCCCGTCTCGAACTGCGGCTCGGCGACGCAAGTGCCAACCCGTACCTGCTGATCGCCGGCACGGTCGCCGCCGCGCTCCTCGGGGTCCGGGCGGGCGAGGAGCCCCCCGCTCCGCTGGAGGGCTACGGCTACGACACCGCCCGCTCGGCCGTCCTGCCCAAGAGCCTGCCCGACGCCCTCGACGCGCTGGAGGCGGACACCGCCCTCACCGAGGTCCTCGGCAAGGACTTCACCACCTCGTACCTCGGCTACAAGCGGAACGAGGTCGAACGCTTCCACCGGCACGTCACCGACTGGGAGTTCACCGAGTACGCCTACCACCTGTGACGTCCAGGAGAACCAAGACCATGACCACTTCCGCCCACCTCCCCTCCGTCCGCGAGGCCCTCCAGGAACCCCTGCCGCTGGCCGACGTGGACCTCGCCGACCTCGGCAACTTCACCGACGGCATCACGCCCTGGCGCATGTTCCACACCCTGCGCCACGAGGACCCGGTGCACTGGCAGCCCGAGGACGCCCCCAACTCCGGTTTCTGGGCCGTCACCCGGCACGCCGACATCGCCCGCGTCGACCGGGACGCCGAGACCTTCACCTCGACCAGGTTCGTCAACCTGGAGGAGGTCGACGACGACCAGATCAAGACCCGTGCCTCCATCCTGGAGATGGACGGCGTGCGCCACCGCGCGCTGCGCAGCGTGATCCAGCGGCAGTTCGGCGCGGGCGTGATCAACGGCTACACCGACTTCCTGCGCGGCCTGACCGCCACCACCCTGGACGCGGCCCTGGCGAAGGGCACCTTCGACTTCGTCGCCGACGTCTCCGCCGACTTCCCCATCAACGTCCTCGCCCGGCTGCTGGACGTGCCGCCGGAGGACAACCAGAAGCTCATCGACTGGGGCAACCGCATCATCGGCAACACCGACCCCGACTACGCGGACGTCCTGCTGCACAGCGAGGAGAGCGAGAAGTACCGTCATCTGCCGTTCCGCTCGCCCGCCTCGGTGGAGGTCTTCGAGTACGGCCGCGAACTGGCCCGGCAGCGGCGCGGCGGGGACGGCACCGACCTGGTGTCCCGCCTCGTCAACGCCACGCCCCGCGACGGGGTCCCGCTCTCCGCGCAGGACTTCGACAACTACTTCCTGCTGCTGGTGGTGGCCGGCAACGAGACCACCCGCCACACCATCTCCCACTCCATGCTGGCCCTGCTCCAGCACCCCGAGCAGCTGGCCCGCCTCCAGGAGGACCCGTCGCTGATCCCGGTCGCGGTGGAGGAGTTCCTGCGCTGGGCCTCGCCCGTCTACCACTTCCGCCGCACCGCGACCCGGGACGTGGAGCTGGGCGGCAAGCACATCAAGGAGGGCGAGAAGGTCGTCATGTGGTTCGCCTCCGGCAACCGCGACGAGGAGGTCTTCGGCAACCCGTACGACTTCGACGTCGCCCGGCGGAACAACGACCACGTCACCTTCGGCAAGGGCAGCCCGCACCTGTGCCTCGGCAATCTGCTGGCCCGCACCGAGATCCGCATCATGTTCGAGGAGTTGATCCCCCGCCTCGCGGACATCCGGCTCGCCGGTGACGTCCCGCGCGTGCGGTCCAACTTCGTCAACGGCATCAAGAAGCTGCCGGTCGAGGTGACCCTGGCCTGACGCGCCTCCGGCTCAGCCGGACTTCCAGCCGGGAAGCGTCGGCAGCACCTTCTCGGCGATGCGGAACAGCGCCGCGTCGTCCGGCGGCAGCCGGTCCTCACGCCAGATGACCAGGTCGTAGGTGTCGCCCCTGTCCTCGGTGTCGCTCGCCACCAGCAGATGGCGGGCGACACCACCGGGTCCCGACGTGGCGTCGCCGCCGTCGAGCCGGAAGGAGATGGCGATGGTCTGCCCCGAGTAGAGCACCGCCTTGTGCCCCAGGACCGTCTTGGACTGGGCCCCGGCGCCCAGATAGTCGATCGACTCCGCGACCGGGAGATCGTCGTACGACGCCGAGATCTGTACGGTGTGGGACTCCAGTTCGACCTTCGCCTCGGGGGTGATGGTCTTGGTGCCACCGGCCCAGCGGGACTCGCTCTCGCTGCCCGACGCGGACTCCGCCTCCTCCAGCGGTGTGCCGACGAGCTTCGGCAGGTCCTCGCGGTTCAGCGCGGCGCACAACTGCGCCCCGGAGACCCGCTTCCTCGGCGCCGGTGAGGCGTCGTCCGAGGTCGAGCAGGTGGCCGGCCCACTGTCCGTGCCCGGTCCGGCGAAGGCGTCCTGCAGCCACAGGCCGGCGGCCACCACCCCGAACAGGACGAACGCCAGGATCGCCTGGCCCCACGCCCCCGTGCCCTTCTCGGGCGCCCCTTGACGGTCGTTCATGTCCCCCACGCCGATGTCCCCACGCCGATTCCCCACCCCATGTGCGCGCCGTACGCGCCGGGGGAGCTTAACGGGTGATCGTTCGACGCGCGGACAATATTGCGATCAGGTGATCGCCCCGTCGAGCGAAGGACCCGTATGACCCAGCAGAGCTCCCTCGGTGTCGCCGTCATCGGCACCGGCCGGATGGGCGCCGACCATGTGCGCCGGATCACCGAGGTGACCAGTGGCGCCCATGTCGCCGCCGTCGTCGACCTCGACACCGACCGGGCCGAGGCGATCGCCGCGGGCGTCGACGGCTGCACCGCCTTCGCCGACCCCGCCGAGGCGCTGGCCTCGCCGGGCGTCGACGCCGTGCTCGTCGCCTCGCCGGGCCCGGCCCATGAGGCGGCCCTGCTCACCGCATTCGCTCACGACCTGCCCGTCCTGTGCGAGAAGCCCCTCACCCCGGACACCGCCGCCGCGCTCCGCCTGCTGGAGGCCGAGCAGCGGCTCGGCCACCGCAGGGTGCAGGTGGGCTTCATGCGCCGCTACGACCGTGAGTACGTCAGGCTCAAGGCCCTGCTGGACGGCGGGGACCTGGGCCGCCCGCTGATGCTGCACAACCGGCACCGCAACCCCGAGAACCCGCCCGGCTTCACCAGCGCCATGGCCATCAACGACTCCGTGGCCCACGAGATGGACATCACCCGCTGGCTCCTCGGCCAGGAGGTCACCGCCGTCACCGTGCTGCGCCCCCGCCCGTCCGGGAACGCCCCCGAGGGCCTCGCCGACCCCCAGTTCGTCGTCCTGGAGACCGACGGCGGCGCCCTCTCCGACGTCGAGATCTACCTCAACGCCCGCTACGGCTACCAGGTCCAGGCCGAGGCCGTCTGCGAGCACGGCACGGCCCGCATCGGCGACGGACACGACCTGCTCGTCACCACCGCGGGACGCTGGGGCGGCACGGTCACCCCCGGCTACCTGGAACGGTTCGAGGACGCCTACGACCGCGAGGTCCAGGCGTGGGTCGACGCCACCCGCCGCGGTGAGGCGACCGGCCCCGGCGTCTGGGACGGGTACGCCGTCTCGGCGATCTGCGAGGCGGCCGTCCGCTCCCAGACAGAGGGTGGCCGCGTCGAGGTCCACCTGGTCGACCGCCCGGCCTTCTACGGCGCCTGACCTCGGCACCTCCCGTCCGGTGGGCATGCTCAGTTCAAGGGCGAGTTCGAGGGCCAGTACAAGGGCGCACGACGCGCCCCCGGCGGGAGGGCTGAGGCATGGGAATCGGGGACCGCAAACAGGCGCGAACCCTGGCCGGGAAGACCGCGCTGATCACCGGCGCGGGCACCGGCATCGGCCGGGAGACGGCGCTGCTGCTCGCCGAGGAGGGCGCCGGCGTCGTCCTCGTCGGACGGCGCCGGCATGTGCTGGACGAGGTCGCCGCCGCCGTCACGCAAAACGGCGGCACGGCCTTCACCCGCCCCGCGCACATCGAGAACGCCGAGGACGTACGGGCACTCGTCGCCTGGACCAGGGACACGGCCGGGCCCGTCGACATCCTCGTCAACAACGCGGGCGGCGCGGGCCGGGTCGTGGACGTCCGCTGGACCGGAGAGGACGAGTGGAACGCCGTCATGGGCGTCAACCTCACCGCGGTCTATCTGCTCACCCAGGCCGTCCTCCCGGACATGATCGAGCGTGGCGGCGGCTCCATCGTCACGATCTCCTCCCTGGCCGCGATCCGGCCCACCCTTCTCGGCGGCGCCCCGTACGGCGCCGCGAAGGCCGGCGTGCGGAACTTCATGGCGTACCTCCGCAACAGCTACCGCGACGAAGGCATCCGGGCGACCTGCGTCCTGCCCGGCGCGGTCGACACGCCGGTCCACGACACCCGTGCCGTACCGCCGGGCCCGGAGCAGCGGGCGGCCATGGTGCGGCCCGAGGATGTGGCGCGCGCCGTGCTGCTGTGCGCGTCGCTTCCGGAGCGGACGCTGATAGAGGAGCTGGTCATCGCGCCCACGCAGCAGCGGCACCCGTGACGGACGGGGTCACAGGCTGGTCAGCACCTGCGGTGACATCGTCTTGATCATGGTGTTGGTCCAGCGCGTCTGGCGCAGTGTCCGCGGGCGACAGGCGGAGGCCAGTGAGAGCAGCGCCGGGTCCCTCGCCGCCTGCGCGAGCTGGGCCAGCATCTCCCAGTGCAGGGAGTTCGCCCGTGGCGCCGAGGTGGAGTTCGCGCAGGGTCCCGCAGGAGCAGCAGGCCGGAATCGAGGGCGTCGGCGGTCTCGGCGATCGACCGGTTCCCGTGCGGGGCGAACACCGCGTCGGAGACATAACACCGCTGCCCCGTGGCACCGCGGGACGCCCGCGCGCGGACACCCGCACATGGAGGCCCGCACACGGAGGTCCATACGCGGACGTCCGGGCCGGCCCATGGGGGCCGGCCCGGACGCCGGGGTCGGACGGGGCCGGATCAGCCCCGGCCCGTGTCACCCGGGGATCGGGATCCCCGCGGGATCAGACGAGGTCGAACCGGTCCAGGTCGGAGACCTTGGCCCACGCCGCGACGAAGTCCTTGACGAACTTCTCCTTGGCGTCGTCGCTCGCGTACACCTCGGCGAGGGCACGGAGTTCGGAGTTCGAGCCGAAGACCAGGTCGGCACGGGTGCCGGTCCACTTGACCTCGCCGGTGACCGCGTCACGGCCCTCGAACAGGGTCTGGTCCTCGGAGGTGGACTTCCAGGTCGTGCCCAGGTCGAGCAGGTTGACGAAGAAGTCGTTGGTCAGCTTGCCCGGGGTCTCGGTGAAGACGCCGTGCGGGGAGCCACCGGTGTTGGCGCCCAGGACGCGCAGACCACCGACGAGGGCCGTCATCTCGGGGGCGCTCAGGGTCAGCAGGTTCGCCCGGTCGAGCAGCAGGTACTCGGCGGGGAGGCGGTTGCCCTTGCCCAGGTAGTTGCGGAAGCCGTCGGAGGTCGGCTCCAGCGCGGCGAACGACTCGACGTCGGTGTGCTCCTCCGTCGCGTCCACACGGCCCGGCGTGAAGGGGACCTCCACGTCGAAGCCGGCGTCCTTGGCGGCCTTCTCCACGGCGGCGGCACCACCGAGGATGATCAGGTCCGCCAGGGAGACCTTCTTGGCGCCGGTGTTGAACCCGGCCTGGACGCCTTCGAGGACGCTCAGGACGTGACGCAGCTCGTCCGGGTTGTTGACCTCCCAGCCGCGCTGCGGCTCCAGACGGATACGGGCGCCGTTGGCACCGCCGCGCTTGTCGCTGCCGCGGAAGGTGGACGCCGACGCCCAGGCGGTGGAGACCAGCTGGGAGACGGTGAGACCCGAGTCGAGCAGCTTGGCCTTGAGCGCCGCGATGTCGGCGGCGTCGATGGCCTCGCCCTCGGCCTGAGGCAGCGGGTCCTGCCAGAGCAGCGTCTCCTCCGGGACCTCCGGGCCGAGGTACAGCGACTTCGGGCCCATGTCACGGTGGGTCAGCTTGTACCAGGCGCGGGCGAAGGCGTCCGCGAACTGGTCGGGGTTCTCGTAGAAGCGACGGGAGATCTGCTCGTAGACCGGGTCGAAGCGCAGCGACAGGTCGGTGGTGAGCATGGTCGGCAGGTGCTTCTTCGACGCGTCGTGCGCGTCCGGGATGATCGCCTCGGCGTTCTTCGCCACCCACTGCTTGGCGCCGGCCGGGGACTCCGTCAGCTCGTACTCGTACTCGAAGAGGTTCTTGAAGAAGCCGTTGCTCCACTGGGTCGGCGTGGCCGTCCAGGTCACCTCCAGGCCGGAGGTGATGGTGTCGCCGCCCTTGCCGGTGCCGTAGCTGGACTTCCAGCCGAGGCCCTGCTCCTCCAGGGAGGCGGCCTCGGGGTCGGCGCCGACGTTGTCCGCGGGGCCGGCGCCGTGGGTCTTGCCGAAGGTGTGACCACCGGCGATGAGGGCGACGGTCTCCTCGTCGTCCATCGCCATGCGGCGGAACGTCTCACGGATGTCGCGGGCGGCGGCGACCGGGTCCGGGTTGCCGTTCGGGCCCTCGGGGTTGACGTAGATCAGACCCATCTGGACGGCGCCGAGCGGGTTCTCCAGCTCGCGGTCGCCGGAGTAGCGCTGGTCGTCGAGCCAGGTGGTCTCGGGACCCCAGTACACGTCCTCCTCGGCCTCCCAGACGTCCACGCGGCCGCCGCCGAAGCCGAAGGTCTCGAAGCCCATCTGCTCCAGCGCGACATTGCCGGTGAGGATCATGAGGTCGGCCCAGGAGATGGACTGTCCGTACTTCTTCTTGACCGGCCACAGCAGACGGCGGGCCTTGTCCAGGTTGGCGTTGTCCGGCCAGCTGTTCAGCGGCGCGAAGCGCTGCTGACCGGCGCCGGCGCCACCACGGCCGTCGCTGATGCGGTAGGTGCCGGCGCTGTGCCAGGCCATACGGATCATCAGCGGGCCGTAGTTGCCGAAGTCGGCCGGCCACCAGTCCTGCGAGGTGGTCAGCACCTCGGCGATGTCCTGCTTCACTGCCGCCAGGTCGAGGTTCTTGAAGGCCTCGGCGTAGTCGAACTCCTCGCCGAGGGGGTTCGCCACCGCGGGGTTCTTGGCGAGGATCTTGAGGTTGAGCCGCTCCGGCCACCACTGACGGTTACCGCCACCCTGAGTGGGGTGCGCGGCGCGGCCGTGGGCGACCGGGCAACCGCCTGCACCCTCCGCCTTCTGATCCGTGACGATCGCGTCGTGGTTCTCAGTCATGGGAGTCCTTCCGAACTGGGTGGATCACGGTGCTAACTGCTGGCGTTGGCTTGCGAGCACTGAGGGCACAGGCCCCAGTAGATGACCTCGGCCTCGTCGATCGCGAAGCCGCGGTCGTCGGACGCCGTCAAGCACGGGGCGTGGCCCACCGCGCAGTCGACGTCGACCACGGTGCCGCAGGACCGGCACACGAGGTGATGGTGGTTGTCCCCGACACGGCCCTCGTACAGGGCCGGGCTGCCGGGTGGTTCGAGACGGCGCACGAGTCCCGCTTCGGTGAGCGCGCCCAGCGCGTCGTACACGGCCTGGACGGATATGTGGCCGACGCGATCGCGCACGCCGGAGGCGATCGCCTCGACGCCGAGGTGGTCGCCGTCCCGGACGGTCTCCAGCAGAGCGACCCGCGCGGCCGTCACCCGCAGGCCGGCACCGCGCAGCTCCTCGGCGGTGGTCGGAGTCTGGGGCTCGGTCATGACGACCAACCTACCCCCTCAAACACGAATAGTTCAAGAAAACGAATGACCCAAGTTTGGTGAACGGTTTCGGACACGCCCGGCGTGGACGGGCCGCCCGCGGGCGGCGACACTGGAGGGGAGGTAGGCCATGAATCCGCAGCTGAGCCATGGTGGAGCCCCGGCGGCGACGCGTTTTCGCGACCGGTCGCACGCCGGGCGGGAGCTGGCCGCGCGCCTGCGCCCGCCGGGGGAGAGGGGCGAGCTGCCCGACCCGGTCGTCCTCGCCCTGCCGCGCGGCGGCGTCCCCGTCGCCCGGGAGGTCGCGCGGGCGCTCGGTGCGCCCCTCGACGTGCTGGTGGCCCGCAAGATCGGCGCGCCGTTCCAGCCGGAACTCGGCGTCGGCGCGATCGTCGGCGACGCCCCGCCCCTGTTCGACCGGTCGGCGCTCGCCGCCCTGGGGCTCACCGAGGCCGACCTCGCCCCCGTCGTCGCACGGGAGCGGGACGAACTCCGCCGCCGCGAGCGCCGCTACCGGGGCGGCCGACCCGCCCTCGACCTGCGCGGCCGCACCGCGATCGTCGTCGACGACGGCCTGGCGACCGGCGTCACGGCCCGCGCCGCGCTGCGCGCCGCCCGCCGGGCACACCCCGCGCGCCTGATCCTCGCCGTGCCCGTCGGCGCCCCCGAGTCCGTCGAACTGCTGCGCGGCGAGGCGGACGTGGTGATCTGCCTGCGCAGCCCGTACGGCTTCCGCGCGGTCGGCCACTGGTACGACAACTTCGACCAGCTCACGGACGCGGACGTCCTGGCGGTGCTGGCGGACGTCTGACCCGGGGCGGGACGGGGCGGGGCGCGAGGCGGGCGCGGGCGTGCTGCCGCGGACGGGTGCCGGGCGGGGTGGATCCGCGTCGGGGCGGGGTGGATCCGCGTCGGTCGGGGTACCCGGATCGGGCCCCGACCACCCGCTCCGGTGAAGGAGGCGGACCCGTATGAGCCCCACGCGACCCACGAGCGACGCGCGGTCACGGTCGGCGAGCGGAGACACGAGGCCCGCGAGCGGAGGCAAGCGGTCTTCGAGCGGAGGCACGCGGTCTGCGGCCGACAAGCGGTCCGGCAGCGGCAGCCGTGCCGGAAGCGACAGGGAAGCCGCGAGTGCCTCGCGGGAGGGCGGCCGGACCTACGACGCCGGGCCGTTCCTGCCCAGTCGCGGCGGCCTCGCGGCACACCGGCGCGCGGCGGCCGACTGCCGAGGCTGCCCGCTGCACGAGGACGCCACGCAGACGGTGTTCGGCGCCGGCCCGGAGTCCGCGAGGATCCTCCTCGTGGGGGAGCAGCCCGGCGACCAGGAGGACCGGCAGGGCGAGCCCTTCGTCGGCCCCGCCGGACGGCTGCTGCGGCGGGCCGCCGAGGAGGCCGGGATCGACATGGACGAGGCGTATGTGACCAACGCGGTCAAGCACTTCAAGTTCGTACGACCGCCGGGAGGCGGCAAGCGCCGCATCCACAAGGCGCCCGAACTCCGGGAGGTCGCCGCCTGCCGCCCCTGGCTGCGTGCCGAACTGCGCCTGGTGCACCCCGAGATCGTGGTGGCCCTCGGCGCGACCGCCGGCAAGGCACTGCTGGGCAGCTCCTTCCGGGTCACCAAGGACCGGGGCGCCCTGCTGCCGTTGCCGGGTGACGACGAGGACCAGGACGGCCGCCCTCATGTCGTCGCCACGCTCCACCCGTCGGCCGTCCTGCGCGCCGACGACCGCGAGGGCGCGTACGCGGGGCTGGTGGCGGACCTCAGGGTGGCGGCGGAGGCGCTGGCGGGGAGAAGCGGTGGCTGAGGCCACAGCAGGTACAGGCCGCGGAGCGAGGGCGCGCCGCTGCGTTTCGATTGGCGCCGACTTGAGACGGCCCTAGTCGCGCCTCAGCGTGGGCAACAGGCGGAGCGCGTTGTCGCGGTTGATGCCGCGTCGTTGACGGTCGGTGAAGACGGGGTCGGTCTCGATGGCCGGCACCGTGAAGTCGGTGATGATGTCTGCGGAGGCGGCCGGCCAGTCGGTGCCGAAGAGGATCCGGTCGGCGCCGGCGGTGGCCACCAGAGTGCCCGAGGGGGCCGACGGGCCCGCCGTGTCGTAGTAGAAGCGGTGGAGGTAGTCCCGTACACGGGCAGCATCGAGGGGCGGAGTGCAGAAGCCGCCGAAGGCCTCCATGCGGGTGGCGATCTGAGGGAGGAATCCTCCGGCGTGCGGGAGGATGACTGACAGGTGCGGGTAGCGGTCGAGTGTCCTGGTACGGATCAGGTTCACAGCAGCACGCGTGGTGTCCAGCAGGAAATCACACATGAAGTTCGGAATTCCGGGGACGGTGGGCACGCCGGGTGTTCCGCCCGGGAGGTCGAGCGGATGTGTGAAGAGGACCGCGGCGCGCTCGTCGAGTTCGGCGAGCAGGCGGTCGTACGAGGGATCACCGAGGTAGACACCGTTGTAGTTGGCTTTCACGCTGGCTCCGACGGCACCGAGCTCGTCGAAGGCGCGGCGGAGAGCCCACGTGGTCACTTCGGGATGGTCCAGGACAGCGGGAGCGAGGACGGCGAAACGGCCCGGGTGGAGGGCCATCAGGTCGGCCATCGCCTCGAAGACGACGGTGAGACCTTCCCTGGCCTGCGCCGCGGTGCGGTACCGGTCCTGCATGGTCGGGTTGAGGACCGCGGTCCTGATTCCTACCCGGTCCATCAGTGCCAGGGTGGAGTCCAGATCCCAACGCGCCCACCACGGCAGCTCCTGCCGCTGCACCAGCCCCTCGCGCTCCGCCCAGTCAACCCATGCCGGAGCGGTGAAATGGTGGTGGACGTCGATCCTTGCCCGGTCGGCGTCATTGCCGCTCCTTGAGCCCCGCGGCACCGCTTCCCCCCTGGTCAGAGCGCTGGACTCGCCCGTGGCAGCGACGGTGGTCGCCAACGCCCCGCCGGCGAGGAGCAGACTGCGCCGGCCCATGGCCCGGGTCGATTCGGACATCCGCGTTCCCCATCCGTAGCGCCATCGGTTTGCCGCACCACGATGGCCCGCCGGCGGACCCACGCTCACCACGGCGTGCCCTGTTCGAGGCCGGTTCCCTCGGACGGACGCGGTCCAGCCCACCGTCTGCCACGCAATCCCAGGCCAGGATTCCTTCACGGCCGGCTCACGTACGAAGTCGGGGCCGTCGCGTCCGACGGCCCCCGTTTTTCGGCGCCGGACTCACACCTCGTCCGGTTGAGCCTCGGCGCCCCGCCCAACCCGGACGCGGCACCCTCTCACTCGTCCCTGCTCCCGGCGACCAGCACCACCTCCAGTGTGCGGGGGCCGTGGACCCCCTCCACCCGGTCCAGTTCGATGTCGCTCGTGGCGGAGGGGCCGGAGATCCAGGTCAGGGGGCGGGTGGGGTCGAGGCGTTCCAGGGCCAGGGGGACCGAGGCGACGACCTGCTCGGGGACGCGTACGACGCAGATGTGGTGGTCGGGGACCAGCGTGATGCGGCGGCGGCCCTGGTCCGGGGAGCCGTCCAGGACGATCGTGCCGGTCTCCGCGATCGCGAGCGCGCAGGCCGTGACCACGCTGTCCACCTCGTCCAGTTGGTGCGGCGTGCTCTCGGCCCGGTCGGCGACCCGGGTCACCTCCGTCGCCGACAGCCACTCCTCGGGCAGCGCGGGCGGCACGAGCACCGAGGACGAGCCGTGCGCCGTCAGCAACTCCGCGATGACACCGGGGAGTCCGGCCGTGTCCGTGCGGTGGACGATCGCCCGGTAGTCGGCCAGGTTCTCGGCCAGCAGGTCCACCGTCTCCGCCACGGTCCGTTCGCCGTGTTCCCGGAGGTACGTTCGTGGAACGGCCTGCTCGTACTGGGGGTCCCGACGAGCTTCGTCGGTCGCTGGGGGAGCGTCGTCGCGTCGTACGTCGGCGAGCGCGCGCCGCACCCGACCCAGGATCAGATCCCTGCTGCTCACTTGCCGCTGTCCTCTCCGTGGCGGGTCCTCTCACTGTTCGCTCGGCCCCCGTCCGCTCGGCCCCCGTCCGCGCCCCCCTGTTCCGTCCGCCCCCCGTTCGTCCGCTGCCACCAGTCGCGGAACGGTTCCGCCGGCAGCGTCGGCAGGGCGCGGCTCGCGCTCCACGCCATGCCGGGGCCCGGCAGCGTGCGGGGGTGGAAGCGGCGGGTGCGGGACGCCAGCCGCTGGCCGGTGCGCAGCGCCGCGGGGTGGGTGAAGGCCCAGCCGGCCGCCCGCATCGCCGCCCGCTCGGCGGCGTGGCCCTTCGCGGGCTTGAGGACGACCTTGGCGCCCTTCTCGGTGACCTGCCCGCCCTGCGCGACACGCTCCCGCAGATGCACCAGCACCTCCGGGATGTCGATGGCCACCGGGCACACCTCGTAGCAGGCGCCGCACAGCGACGAGGCGTAGGGCAGCGAGGCGTCGATCTCGCTTCCCGTGCCCCGCAGTTGCGGGCTGAGGATGGCGCCGATGGGGCCGGGGTAGACCGACCCGTACGCGTGGCCGCCCGCCCGCTCGTACACGGGGCAGACGTTCAGGCACGCCGAGCAGCGGATGCAGCGCAGCGCCTGGCGGCCGACCTCGTCGGCGAGCGTGTCGGTGCGGCCGTTGTCGATGAGGACGAGGTGGAAGGTGCTCGGGCCGTCGGTCGTCCCGGAGCCCGTCGTGCCGGTCCACATCGAGGTGTACGGGTTCATCCGCTCGGCCGTGGACGAACGGGGGAGCGTCTGGAGGAAGACCTCCAGGTCCTGCCACGTCGGCACGATCTTCTCGATCCCGACCACCGAGATCAGCGTCTCGGGCAGGGTGAGGCACATCCGGCCGTTGCCCTCCGACTCCACCACGACCAGCGTGCCGGTGTCGGCGACCATGAAGTTGGCTCCGGAGATGCCCACCTTGGCCCGCAGGAACTTCTCCCGCAGATGCAGGCGCGCCGCCTCCGCCAGCTCGGCGGGCGTGTCGGTCAGCCCGTCGGGGGCCGGGCGGCCCCACTCGCTCATCTCCTTCGCGAAGATGTCCCGGATCTCGCCCCGGTTGCGGTGGATCGCGGGGACGAGGATGTGCGACGGGCGGTCCTTGCCCAACTGCACGATCAGCTCGGCGAGATCCGTCTCGTAGGCGCGGATGCCCTCGGCCTCCAGCGCCTCGTTCAGCCCGATCTCCTGCGTGGCCATCGACTTGACCTTGACGACCTCCGTCTCACCGGTCGCCTTGACCAGGTAGGTCACGATGCGGTTGGCCTCGTCCGCGTCGGCGGCCCAGTGGACGGTACCGCCCGCCGCCGTCACCGACTCCTCCAACCGCACCAGATACCGGTCGAGATGACGGAGCGTGTGGTCTTTGATCCGCTTGCCGGCCTCGCGCAGCTCCGCCCAGTCCGACACCTCCGTGACGGCCTTGGCCCGCTTCGCGCGGATCGTGTGCGTGGCGTGCCGCAGGTTGCCGCGCAGCGTCGCGTTGTGCACGGCCTCGTGCGCCGCCTTCGGAAACGCCGGCATCCCGACGAACGTCCCGCTCACCGGTCACCCCCGATCCTGTTCGTCACGGCCCCGTTCACCGTCTTCTCCTTACGACCGGTCATACCAGCGGCTCCTCTTCCGTGCTCGCCAGGATCTCCGCGATGTGGACCGGCCGCATGCCCGTGCGCAGCCGGGCCATGGTGCCGCCGATGTGCATCAGACACGAGTTGTCGGCCGCGCACAGCACCTCCGCGCCCGTCGACTCGGCGTTGCGCACCTTGTCCCGGCCCATCGCCGCCGAGACGTCGGAGTTCTTCACGGCGAAGGTGCCGCCGAAACCGCAGCACTCGTCCGCCCCCGGCAGCTCCACCAGCTCCAGCCCCTTCACCGCCTGGAGCAGCCGGCGCGGCCGCTCGCCCAGTCCCAGACCGCGCAGCCCGTGGCAGGTCGGGTGGTAGGTGACCTTGTGCGGGTAGTACGCCCCGACGTCCGTCACGCCCAGCACATCCACCAGGAACTCGGTCAGCTCGTACGTCTTCGGCACGACCGGCGCGAGGGCGCGCGCCAGCGTGTCGCCGCGGCCCTCGGCCCGCGCCCGCTCACCCATCCGCGGATACAGCTCCCGCACCATCGCCCCGCACGACCCGGACGGCGTCACGATCGCCTCGCACCCGCCAAATACATCGGAGAACTTCCGAGCCAAGGGCTCCGCCTGATGTCGGTACCCGGTGTTGTAGTGCGCCTGCCCGCAGCACGTCTGATCCATCGGGAAGTCCACCTCGACGCCCAGCCTGGTCAGCAGTTTCACCACGGCGCGACCGGTGTCCGGATAGAGCGTGTCGTTGACACAGGTCAGGAACAGGGCGACACGCATCGCGGCTCCTCGAGGGTCGATCATCGGATGAAAGCAGAGTACGACGTCAATGCTCGAAGGGCGAGGGGCTCCCCAGGGACGCGCGGGGCCCGCCCGTCCCTGGGGAGCCCCTCCTTGGGCAGGGGAGGGCGCCCACAGGAAGCGGCACCGGCCGCCGGAGCAGGCGTCAACCCGGCACACGCCGCCGGGGCGCCCCTCACGCCCGCGCGAGCCGGTCCTCCGCCGCGCGCCAGGCCGCCGGGTCGCCCTGCGGCTCGTACCGCACCAGCGGCTGCGTGCGGGCGACGAGCCGGCGCATCGAGGCCCGGTCGCCCACCACACCGTGCGTGCGGGCCTGGACCAGGACGTTGCCCAGGGCCGCCGCCTCCGCGGGGCCCGCCACCACCGGCAGCCCGCAGGCGTCGGCGGTGAGCCGACACAGCAGGGCGTTGCGGGTACCGCCCCCGACGATGTGGACGACGTCCACCGGGTGGTCCGCCAGCGCCTGGGCCTCGGCGACGGCCCGCCGGTGGGCGAGGGCGAGGGAGTCGAGGATGCAGCGGGTGACCTCGGCGGGGGAGGAGGGCACCGGCTGCCCCGACTCCCGGCACGCCGTGGCGATCCGCTCCGGCATCCGGCCGGGCGCGAGGAACGCCGAGTCCCCCGCGTCCACGACCGACCGCAGCGCCGGCACCCCGGCGGCGGCCCGCAGCAGCCCCCCGAGATCCGGGTCCCCCCAGTCCCGTACGCACTCCTGCAGCAGCCACAGGCCCATGATGTTCCGCAGATACCGGACCGTGCCGTCGAGTCCCAGCTCATTGGTGAAATTGGCGGCCCGGCTCTCCTCGGTCAGCACCGGCGCGTCCAGCTCCAGCCCGGCCAGCGACCAGGTGCCGGTGCAGATGTACGCGAACCGCTCACCGGTGGCGGGTACGGCCGCGACCGCCGAGGCGGTGTCGTGGGACCCCACGGTCGTCACCGGCACCGGCCCGGTCAGCCCCGTCTCCTCCAGCACCCGCGGCAGCAGCAGCCCCGCCGGGTCGCCCGGCCGCCGCAGCGGCGCGAACAGCTCCAGGTCGACCCCGAGCCGCTCCGCCACGCCGTACGCCCAGTCACGGGTGCGCGGATCGATCAGCTGGGTCGTGGACGCGTTCGTCAGCTCCGTGCCCAACTCGCCCGTGAGCCAGTACGACAGCAGGTCCGGGATCAGCAGCAGCCGCCTCGCGTACGCCAGCTGTGCCGAGGACCTGGCGGCGACCAGCTGGTACAGCGTGTTGAACGGCGCGTACTGCAACCCGGTGGCCGCGTACAGCTCGGCGGCGGGCACGGTGGCCCACACCTTCTCGGCGACGCCGTCGGTGCGGGTGTCCCGGTAGTGGGCCGGGTTGCCGAGGAGGGCCCCGTCGGCGTCGAGCAGGCCGTAGTCGACGGCCCAGCTGTCGATGCCGACGGAGTCGACCCGTCCGGCCGCCTTCAGCCCGTCGAGGACCCCCGCGTACAGGGCGAGCACGTCCCAGCGCAACCCCTCGGGCGTCCGCACCGGCCGGTTGGGGAACCGGTGCGCCTCGACCAGCTCCAGCGAGTCCCGGTTCGCCCGGCCGACCATGACCCGCCCGCTGGACGCGCCGAGGTCGACCGCGGCGTACGACTTCACCGCCGTGCTCATCGCAGGAACGCGGCGGCGACGCCGGCGTCGACCGGGACGTGCAGCCCGGTGGTGTGCGTCAGCTCGCCGCCGGTCAACGCGAACACCGCGTTGGCGACATGCTCCGGCAGCACCTCCCGCTTGAGGATGGTCCGCTGGGCGTAGAACTCGCCGAGCTTCTCCTCCTCGATGCCGTACGTCGCCGCCCGCTGGGCGCCCCAGCCGCCGGCGAAGATGCCGGACCCGCGCACCACACCGTCCGGGTTGACGCCGTTGACGCGGATGCCGTGCTCGCCCAACTCGGCGGCGAGCAGCCGCACCTGGTGAGCCTGGTCGGCCTTGGTGGCGGAGTACGCGACGTTGTTGGGGCCGGCGAACACGGCGTTCTTGGAGGCGATGTAGACGATGTCACCGCCCAGCTTCTGCGCGATCATCACCCGCGCCGCCTCGCGCGACACCAGGAACGAACCGCGGGCCATGATGTCGTGCTGGAGGTCCCAGTCCTCGGCGGAGGTCTCCAGCAGCGGCTTGGAGATCGAGATTCCGGCGTTGTTGACGACGAGGTCGACCCCGCCGAAGGCGAGCACGGCCGCCTTGAAGGCCCCGGCGATCTGCTCCTCGTCGGTCACGTCGACCGTCACGGCGACGGCCTTGTCGGTCCCGCCCAGCTCCTCGGCCACCGCGGCGGCGTTCTCGCCGTTCAGATCGGCGACGACGACACACGCACCCTCCGCGACCAGCCGGTGCGCGATCGCCCTGCCGATCCCGCTGCCCGCGCCCGTCACCAGCGCCACCCGCGTGGCCAGCGGCTTCGGCTTCGGCATCCGCTGGAGCTTGGCCTCCTCAAGGGCCCAGTACTCGATGCGGAACTTCTCCGAATCCTCGATGGGCGCGTACGTGGAGACCGCCTCGGCGCCCCGCATCACGTTGATCGCGTTGACGTAGAACTCTCCGGCCACCCGCGCCGTCTGCTTGTCCTTGCCGAAGCTGAACATGCCCACGCCCGGGATCAGCACGATCGCCGGGTCGGCGCCGCGCATCGCGGGGGAGTCGGGCTCGGCGTGCCGCCGGTAGTAGGCGGCGTACCCCTCGCGGTACCCGGCGTGCAGCTCCTTCAGCCGGGCGATCACCGTGTCCAGGCCCGCGGCCGGGGGCAGGTCCAGCACGAGCGGGCGGACCTTCGTACGGAGGAAGTGGTCCGGGCACGAGGTGCCCAGCGCGGCGAGCCGCGGGTGCTCCGCGCGCGCCAGGAAGTCGAGGACGACGTCGGAGTCGGTGAAGTGCCCGACCTGCGGCTTGTCCTGCGAGGCGAGGGCCCGGACGTGCGGCGCCAGCGCGGCGGCCCGTTCCCGGCGAGCACCGGGCTCCAGGGCCTCGTACCCCTCGACGACCGGCCCGAACGGCTCGGCCTTCCCCCTCTCCTCAAGGAACGCCTCGGCGGTGCGGATGATGTGGAGCGAGTTCCGCTCGCACTCCTCGGCGGTGTCGCCCCAGGCGGTGATGCCGTGCCCCCCGAGCACACAGCCGACGGCCCCCGGGTTGTCCCGCTTCACGGTGGCGATGTCCAGCCCCAGCTGGAAGCCGGGCCGCCGCCACGGCACCCACACCACGCTGTCCCCGAAACACTCGGCGGTCAGCTTCTCCCCGTCGGCCGCGCAGGCCAGCGCGATCCCGGAGTCCGGGTGCAGATGGTCCACGTGGGCGGCGTCCACGAGCCCGTGCATGGCCGTGTCGATCGACGGGGCGGCCCCGCCCTTGCCGTGCAGGCAGTAGTCGAACGCGGCGACCATCTCGTCCTCGCGCTCCACCCCCGGGTACACGTCGACGAGCGCCCGCATCCGGTCCAGCCGCAGCACGGCCAGCCCCGCCTCGGTGAGCGTCCCGAGGTCGCCCCCGGACCCCTTCACCCACATCAGCTCCACGTCGCCCCCGGTGACGGGATCGGTGTCGGTCCCCTTGGCGGACGTGTTGCCACCGGCGTAGTTGGTGTTCCGGGGATCGGCACCGAGCCGCCGGGACCGGGCGAGCAGAGCTGCGGCTGCGGGATGGGTTGCCATGTGCGATCAATCCTTACGGTTAGATGGGTACGGGGTACGGGGTTCAGCTCGGGCCTCGGTGGTGCGTCGCCGGGTGCGGGTGAGTGGGGGGCTTCTCGCGCAGTTCCCCGCGCCCCTGAAAAGCAGGGGCTGCGCCCCGTGCTTCTCAGGCCCGCAGGGCCTGGGCCTTCAGGGGCGCGGGGAACTGCGCGACCAGCCACGAACGGCCCGCGGTCCGCAACGAACAAGAACAGGCAGACGAGACGCGGCATCGGCTCCAGCGCAGCGCGGCGGTCACGCCCCCCAACCCGCCTGTTCTCCCCCCACCCGCTCCTCGACGATCTTCGACGCCCACCCGGACGCGCGGTACGCCTTCAGCGGGTCGGGGTCCAGCCCCATCTCCTCCCGCACCTCACGCAGCAGCGGCCGCACATCCGTGTTGTACGCGTCCATCAGCACGGCGTTGGCCTCCAGCACGTCCCCGGCCCGCTGAGCGGAGCGCAGCGCCTCCCGGTCCACCAGCAGCGCCTTCGCCGTGGCCTCCTGGACGTTCATCACCGACCGGATGATCGCCGGGATCTTCGCCTCGATGTTGTGGCACTGGTCGAGCATGAACGCGACCTCGGGAGTGAACCCACCCCCGCGCACCACCTCGTACATGATCCGGAACAGCTGGAAGGGGTCGGCCGCGCCGACCATCAGGTCGTCGTCGGCGTAGAACCGGGAGTTGAAGTCGAACGCGCCGAGCTTCCCCTCCCGCAGCAGCGTCGCCACGATGAACTCGATGTTGGTGCCGGGCGCGTGGTGCCCGGTGTCGACGACGACCCGCGCCTTCGGCCCGAGCTTCAGGCAGTGGGCGTAGGCGGTGCCCCAGTCCGGGACGTCGGTCGTGTAGAACGCCGGCTCGAAGAACTTGTACTCCAGCAGCATCCGCTGCTCGTCCCCGAGCCGCTCATACACCTCGGCCAGCCCCTCGGCCAGCCGGTCCTGCCGCTCACGCACATCGTCCTGACCGGGGTAGTTCGTGCCGTCCGCGAACCACAGCTTCAGATCGCGGGACCCGGTGGCGTCCATGATGTCGACGCACTCCAGCAGATGGTCGACGGCCTTGCGGCGGATCGCCGCGTCCGGGTGGCAGATGCTGCCCAGCCTGTAGTCGTCGTCCTGGAAGGTGTTGGAGTTGATCGCGCCGAGCCGCACGCCCCGCTGCTGGGCGTGCTCGGCGAGGGCCGCGTAGTCGTCGACCTTGTCCCAGGGGATGTGCAGGGCCACCGTGGGAGCCACGCCCGTGAACTCGTGCACCTTTCCGGCGTCGTCGAGCTTCTCCCAGGGGTTGCGGGGCACGCCCGCCTGCGCGAAGACCTTGAAACGGGTTCCGGAGTTTCCGTACGCCCACGACGGCGTCTCGACGGCCTGTGTCCTGAGGGCGGCCTTCACCGCGGCGAGCTCGGTCACGTCAGGGCTCCTACCGGCTTTGATGTCTGAAACGATTCAGCACGGGAAACTATGAGTGGCTCGTCCGACTGTCAACCCCCCAGGTCAAGACCGTTGCCCGTGGCCCTTTCGTGACCTCTTCCGTCGAAAGATTTTCGACTGGAACCCATTGACGTGACCTGCGTGGGGTGCCTAACGTCCCGGCAACCTAGTTGAAACCTTTCACGACGCGGTGAGGGCTCGACCCTCCGCCACCGGCGTCGTCGAGGAGTCCCCATGACAGACCGGTCCGACACGGGTCCGGCCCCCGTTCTCGCGCTGAAGGGCATCTCCAAGTCCTTCGGCGCCGTACGCGCCCTGCGGGACGTGTCCCTGGAACTGTTCCCGGGCGAGGTGCACGCACTCGCCGGTGAGAACGGAGCGGGCAAGTCGACCCTGATCAAGACGCTCGCCGGGGTGCACCGACCGGACTCCGGTCAGGTGCTCCTCGACGGAGTGCCCACGGTGTTCCACGGTCCGGCCGACGCCCGCGACGCGGGCATCGCCGTGATCTACCAGGAGCCTACGCTCTTCCCCGACCTGTCGATCGCCGAGAACCTCTTCATGGGCCGCCGGCCCCGGCGTGCCCTCGGCCGGATCGACCACAAGGCCACCCATGCGGCGACCCTCGCCCTGATGCGGCGGCTCGGCGTCGAACTCGACCCCGACCGCCCGGCACGCGGCCTGTCCATCGCCGACCAGCAGATCGTCGAGATCGCCAAGGCGCTCTCCTTCGAGGCCCGCGTCCTGATCATGGACGAGCCGACGGCGGCCCTCACCGGCAGCGAGGTCGCCCGCCTCTTCGGCGTCGTCCGCGCCCTGCGCGAGCAGGGCTCCGCCGTCCTGTTCATCTCCCACCGCCTGGAGGAGATCTTCCAGATCTGTCGGCGGGTCACCACCCTGCGCGACGGCGCCTGGATCTCCAGCGAACCCGTCGACGGCATGACCGAGGACGACCTGGTGCGCCGCATGGTGGGCCGCGACCTGGAGGAGCTGTACCCCAAGCAGGAGGTCGAGCCCGGAGAGGTCGCCCTGAGCGTGCGCCGGCTGACCCGTGAGGGCGTCTTCACCGATGTCTCCTTCGACGTCCGCCGCGGCGAGATCGTCGGCCTGGCCGGCCTCGTCGGCGCGGGCCGCACCGAGGTGGCCCGGGCCGTCTTCGGCGTCGACCGCTGGGACGCGGGCGAGGTCGCCGTCGACGGGAAGCCCCTCACCAACGGGGCGCCCTCCGCCGCCATGTCCGCCGGGCTCGCCCTGGTCCCCGAGGACCGTCGAGCCCAGGGCCTGGTGATGGACATGTCCATCGAGCGCAACATCGGTCTCACCGGCCTCCGCACGACCGTGAAGGCCGGCCTGGTGGACCGCGGCGCCGAACGCAGCCGCTCCCTCGACTGGGCGGTCAAACTCCAGGTGAAGTACGCCCGCCTCGCGGACACCGTCAACACGCTGTCCGGCGGCAACCAGCAGAAGGTCGTGCTCGCCAAGTGGCTCGCCACGGGCCCGAAGGTGCTGATCGTCGACGAGCCGACCCGCGGCATCGACGTCGGCACCAAGGCCGAGGTGCACCGCCTCCTCAGCCGGCTCGCCGCCGACGGTGTGGCGGTCCTGATGATCTCCTCCGACCTGCCCGAGATCCTCGGCATGGCCGACCGCGTGCTCGTGATGCACGAGGGCCGGCTCACCGCCGAGATCCCTCGCTCCGAAGCCACCGAGGAAACCGTGATGGCCGCGGCCACCGGGAGGGCAGCCGCATGACGGTGACCGCCCCCGAGAACACCCCCGTCGCCGAGGTGCCGAGGTCCAGCGGCGCCCGGCTCGTGGACCGCGTCTTCAAGATGCGTGAACTCGCCATCCTGGTGGTCTTCGCGGCGATGATCGTCGTCACCCAGCTCGGCAACAGCGAGTTCCTCACCGAGCAGGGCATCAAGGACCTGCTGCTCAACGCGACCATCCTGGTGCTGGTCGCCGTCGGCCAGTCCCTGGTCGTCATCACGCGCAACGTCGACCTGTCGGTCGGCTCCACGCTCGGCATCAGCGCCTTCGCCGCCGGCACCTGTCTCCAGGGCGGCGGGAACGCGGTCGTGGCCGTGCTCCTGGCGGTCCTGACGGGCATCGGCTTCGGCCTGCTCAACGGACTGCTCGTCAGCCTCGGCCAGGTGCCCGCCCTCGTCGTCACCCTCGGCACCCTCTACATCATCCGCGGCATCGACTCGATCTGGGTCGGCTCCCGGCAGATCGTCGCCTCCGGCCTGCCGGACGGGTTCATCGACTTCGGCTCCGGCGGCATCCTCGCGGTGCCCTACCTCGCCCTGATCGCGTTCGTGGTCCTGGTGGCGACGGCCTACTACCTGAAGCACTTCGTCAGCGGCCGCGAGCTGTACGCGCTCGGCTCCAACCCCGAGGCCGCCCGCCTCGCCGGCATCCCCGTCCGCAAGCGGATCCTGGTCGCCTACACCTTCTGCGGGGCCCTCGCCGGTCTCGCGGGCGCCCTCTACCTGGCCCGCTTCGGCAACGTCGACTCCGGCACGGGCACCGGCTACGAACTGACCGTCGTCAGCGCGGTCGTGGTCGGCGGTGTCGTCTTCACCGGCGGCTCCGGCAGCGTCTACGGTGCCGCGCTCGGTGCCCTGCTGCTGACGTCCATCAACAGCGTGCTGCCCGCCCTCGGCGTCAGCTCGGTGTGGGTGCTCGCCATCAACGGCGTCCTGCTCATCCTCGCCATCGCCGTGGACCGCGTGGTCGCGCTGCGGGTGGCGACCGCCCTGAAGAAGAGGAACGCCCGCCATGGCTGACACCACGTCCTCGCGCGTGAGCCGCTGGTCCGCCCTGAAGCGGTGGGACTCCACCGTCGGCGCCCTCCTGATCGTCGTGCTCCTGCTGTCCTTCTCCACCGTCGACGGCTTCGGCAACGCGCTCAACCTGTCCTTCCTGATCGGCAACACGCTGCCGATCGCGCTGATCGCCCTGCCGATGACCCTGCTCGTGGTGTCCGGCGAGATCGACCTGTCCGTCGCCTCCACGGCCGGCCTGTCCGGCGCGGTCATGGGCGCCCTGTGGAACCAGGGCATGACCATCGAGACGATCATCCCGATCTGTCTGGCCCTCGGCGTGGTCTGCGGACTGATCAACGGCCTGCTGGTCACCCGGCTCGGCCTGTCCTCCCTCGCCGTCACCATCGGTACCCTCGCCGCCTACCGGGGCGTCGCGCAGATCGTGCTCGGCTCCGACGCGGTCACCGACTTCCCCGCGCAGTACCTCGACTTCGCGGCCGGCCGCATCGGTGACAGCTTCGTCCCGCAGGCCCTCGTCCCCTTCCTGGTCCTGCTCGTCATCGCCGTGATCGCCCTGCACGCCACCCCGTTCGGGCGGTCCCTGTTCGCGATCGGCGCCAGCGAGGAGGCCGCGCGCTTCACCGGCATCCGCGTCAGGCGCCAGAAGCTGATCCTCTTCACCGTCACCGGTCTGATGGCCTCCCTCACCGGGATCTTCTGGGCCCTGCACTACGCCAGCGCCCGCTACGACAACGCCACCGGACTCGAACTGTCCGTCATCGCGGCCGTACTCCTCGGCGGCATCGACTTCGACGGCGGCAAGGGCGCCCTCGGCGGCGCGATCGCCGGCGTGTTCCTCCTCGGCACCCTCCAGAACGTGATGAGCCTGCGGGACGTCTCCGCCCAGTCGCAGATCCTCGTCACCGGTGTCCTGCTCGTCCTCTCCGTGCTCGGCCCCCGGGTCGCACGCCAGATCTCCGTCGCGAGGGCCGGCCGCGGCGCGGCCTCAGCCCCGGTTCCCAAGGCGCCCACTCCAGCCTCCTGACGGCTACCCCCTGGGCCCCCACCGCCGATTCCGCACCCGCGTACCCGCCCGTCCCTCCGTATCCAAGGAATCCTCATGCGCAAGACAACCCTCCGTCGCTCCTGTGCGGCGCTCGCGGCCGTCACCTCCTTCGCCCTGGCGGCCACCGCCTGCGGCGGCACCACCAAGGAGGACGTCAAGAACGACGCCGCCTCGGCGAGCGCGACCGGCAAGGCCGACCCGAACGCCGAGCTGAAGAAGGGCCTGACGGTCGGCTTCCTGCCCAAGCAGGTCAACAACCCATACTTCACCTCCGCCGACAAGGGCGGCGAGACGGCCCTCAAGGAGCTGGGCTCCAGCTACAAGGAGGTCGGCCCCTCCAGCGCCACCGACACCTCCGGCCAGGTGAACTACGTCAACACCCTCACCCAGCAGCAGGTCGACGCCATGGCCGTCTCCGCGCAGGACCCGGGCGCCCTGTGCACCGCCCTCAAGCAGGCCATGACCAACGACATCAAGGTCGTCACCTACGACTCCGACACCAAGCCCGAGTGCCGCAACGCCTTCGTCTCGCAGGCCAGCGCGGAGGACCTGGGCCGCACCGAGGTCCAGCTGCTCGCCGAACAGATCGGCTACAAGGGCGAGATCGCGATCCTGTCGGCCGCGCAGACCGCGACCAACCAGAACACCTGGATCGAGTTCATGAAGGACGAACTCAAGGACCCTAAGTACAAGGACATCAAGCTCGTCAAGGTCGCCTACGGCGACGACGACGCCCAGAAGTCCTTCCAGCAGACCCAGGGCCTGCTCCAGGAGTATCCGAAGCTGAAGGGGATCATCTCCCCGACCACGGTCGGCATCAAGGCAGCCGCCCAGTACCTGTCGGGCTCCAAGTACAAGGGCAAGGTGAAGCTGACCGGCCTCGGCACCCCCAACGACATGCGCAAGTACGTCAAGGACGGCACCGTCGAGGGCTTCGAGCTGTGGGACCCGGCGAAGCTCGGCGAACTGGCCGCCCGTACCGCGGTCGCGCTGGTCTCCGGCCAGATCACCGGCAAGGAGGGCGAGACCTTCACCGCCGGCGACATGGGCGAGTACACCATCGGCAAGGACGGTGTGATCAACCTCGGCAAGCCCACCGTCTTCACCAAGGAGAACATCGACAAGTTCGACTTCTGATCCCGGCAGCCGAGTCGACGCCACCCCCCTCACCCCCTGGAGCGGTATCTCATGCAGCGCGTCTGCTTTCTGCTCAAGGTCCGCGAGGACCGGATCGACGAGTACCGCGAGCGGCACGCCGCCGTGTGGCCGGAGATGCTCGAAGCGCTCTCGGCCACCGGCTGGCACAACTACTCCCTCTTCCTGCGCGACGACGGCCTCCTCGTCGGCTACCTGGAGACCGACGACTTCCGGGCCGCCCTCGCCGGCATGGAGGCCACCGAGGTCAACGCCCGCTGGCAGAAGGAGATGGGACCCTTCTTCGAGTCCCTCGACGGCGCCCGCCCCGACGAGGCCATGAAGCCCCTCACCGAGGTGTTCCACCTGGCCTGAACCCCCGGCTCACCCCGCCGCTCCCGTCACCCCTCCCCCCTTTCGCACGACAACGGAGTCCCCGGAGATGAAGAGACGTACCGCGCTCGGCGCCGCCCTCGCAGGCGCCGTGGTGGCCCCCGCCCTCGGCGCCACCACCGCCCGCGCCGCCGACCCGGGCCCCTCGGTCCGCCAGACCGGCACCACCCTGCTGGACAGCCAGGCCATCTACTTCGTCTCGTACGACGGGCTGGTCAACAACAACGCGTTCCAGAAGAACGGCCTCCTGACCTACAAGGGCCACCAGTACGCCGTCTGGTACACCGCCGACCGCAACGCCGTCGTCGGCCGCCGCGCCGTCGGCTCCGGCACCTGGTCCACCGTCAAGGTCGGCCACACGCTGCGCTACAACGACTCCCACAACGTCATCTCCATGGGTGTCTCCAAGGTCGACGGCCGTCTGCACCTCAACATGGACTCCCACAGCGACGGCTTCACCTACGTCAAGTCGGTCGCCGGTCTGCTGGACAACCCGGCGGGCCTGAGCTGGACCGCGAGCCGCTTCGGCGCCCCCCGGTCGACCCTCGACGGGCTCGCCCTCACCTCGCAGTTCACCTATCCGCAGTTCGTCTCGACGCCCGAGGGCAAGCTCCAGCTCAGCTACCGCGCCGGCGTCTCCGGCAACGGCCGCAACGCCCTCGCCGAGTACGACGGCTCGTCCTGGACGAACCTGGGCGAGTGGAGCGGCTCCACCGGCACCTACACCAGCGAGCACGGCTCCTCCACCGCCCGCAACATGTACCTGCACGGCATCGACTACGACCGGAACGGCCGGCTGCACTCCTTCTTCACCTGGCGCGAGCAGAACGGCGCCGTGATGTGCAACGGCGGCGGCATCACCAACCACGACACCGGCTACGTCTACTCCGACGACCGCGGCCGCACCTGGCGCAACAACGCGGGCACCGTCGTCGGCACCACCGGCGGCTCCGACAAGGTCGCCGTCACCGACTCCGGCCTGGTGGTGGACCCCCTCAACCCGGACCACTCGCTGATGAACCAGGAGAGCCAGTTCACCGACTCCGCCGGCCGCCCGCACGCGATCATCAGCTATGTCCCCGGCCGCTTCGGCCAGTGCACGACGAACTACGTCGCCGACCGCACCGCGGGCGGCCGGGCCTTCCACGTCCGCAGGAACGCCTCCGGCACCTGGCAGAAGACCGAGATCCCCGTACCCCTCGGCTCCAGCCAGCGCACCAAGCTCGCCCTCGACAAGTACGACAACGCGTACGCGGTCCTGCCCTTCGGCCGGATATGGGGAGCGTCCGCCGCCTCCGGGTACACCGACTGGAAGTCGCTGTTCGACCCCAGCGGTCTCAACGCCTTCGGCGAGGTCGTCATCGACGAGACCCGTATCGCACAGGACAATGTCCTGTCCGTGATGTACCAGGTGAAGTCCAGCGGAACCACGCCGTCGGCGCTCCGCGTCATCGACTTCGCCCTCCCCGCCTGAATCCTGGGCGAGGGGAGCGTTCCCGCACCTGACCGGGCCATTCCTGTGGTGACCCGACGGTAATGTGAACGTGTGCCCGCCGCTCCGCACCTTCCTGGAGGTCCCCGCCCCATGGCCCAGTCGGTGGGTATCAAGGACGTCGCCGCCGCCGCCGGAGTCTCCGTCGGCACGGTGTCGAACGTCATCAACCGGCCGGACTCGGTGGCCTCCGGGACCCGGGCCCGGGTGCTCGCCGCGATCGACCGCCTCGGCTACGTCCGCAGCGAGTCGGCGCGCCAGCTGCGAGCCGGGCGGAGCCGGATCATGGGACTGCTCGTGCTCGACATGGGCAACCCCTTCTTCGTCGACGTCGCGCGCGGCGCCGAGCGGGCCGCGCGCGACGCCGGGCTCGGCGTGATGGTCTGCAACAGCGCCCAGAGCGCGAGCGAGGAGTCCGAGTACCTGTCGCTCTTCGCCGAGCAGCGCGTCCGGGGCGTCCTGCTGACGCCCGCCGACGCCACCGGACGGAACATCGAGGCGTTCCGCCGCCACGGCATCCCCTTCGTCCTCGTCGACCGTGTCGCCGAGGGCACCACCGAGTGCTCGGTCTCCGTCGACGACGTCGCGGGCGGCGCGCTCGCCGTACGGCACCTGGTGGACGCGGGCCACCGCTCCCTCGCCTACGTCAGCGGCCCCTCGGGCCTCAACCAGGTCCGCGACCGCCGCACCGGCGCCCTGAAGGCGCTGGAGGAGGCGGGCCTCGGCCCGGACTCCCTGCGGGAACTGCCGACCGAGCGCCTCGACGTGGCCGCCGGGCGGGACGCGGGCGCCCGCCTCCTCGGCCTCGCGGAACGTCCGACCGCCGTGTTCTGCGCCAATGACCTGCTGGCCCTCGGCGTCCTGCAGGCCATGTACGCGGCCGGGGTCAGCGTCCCCGACGACCTCGCCATCGTCGGCTACGACGACATCGAGTTCGCCGCCGCGGCCGCCGTCCCCCTCACCTCCGTGCGCCAGCCCGCCGGCACCATGGGCGCCCTCGCCGCCGAGCTGCTCCTGGAGGAGACCGAGGCCGACACCGCGCCGACCCCGCACGAGCACCGGCGGGTCGTCCTCCAGCCGGAGTTGGTGGTGCGCCGCTCCAGCCTCTCGGCGCGCTGACCGGCCGTTCAGCCGACGGGGCGCCGTCACCGCCGCCCGGACTGACCGGGAAATCAGCAACCCGGCACGGGACAGAGCGGGATCTTCTTGATCCACGGGCTCGGCGGAGCGGAGAATCTGTGCTGGACTGGATCACGGCCTGGAATCCGTCCGCGCAAGGAGCCCCGTTGTCCGTCAGCTACCGGCAGCCCGGTGTCGTCCTCACCGACCGCCGCTTCAGCGTCCCCCTCGACCACCACGACCCGGCGGGGGAGCGGATCGAGCTGTACGGGCGTGAGGTCGTCGCGGGCGACAAGGCCGGCCAGGACCTGCCCTGGCTGCTCTATCTCCAGGGCGGCCCCGGCTTCGGCGCCAACCGCTTCGTCGGCCGCCAGGCATGGCTGGACCGGGCCCTGAAGGAGTACCGGGTCCTGCTCCTCGACCAGCGCGGCACCGGCGCCTCCACCCCGGCCAACCGCCAGACCCTCCCGTTGCGCGGCGGCCCCGCCGAGCAGGCCGACTACCTCGCCCGCTTCCGCGCCGACTCCATCGTCCGCGACTGCGAGGCCATCCGCCGAGAGGTCACCGGCGGCGCCCCCTGGACCGTCCTCGGCCAGAGCTTCGGCGGCTTCTGCGCGGTCACCTATCTGTCCTTCGCCCCCGAGGGGCTGAGCACCGCCCTCATCACCGGCGGACTGCCCTCCCTCGACGCGACCGCCGACGATGTCTACCACGCCGCCTACCCGCGCATCGAACGCAAGGTCGCCGCCCACTACGCCCGCTACCCGCAGGACGTCGAGCGGGCCCGCCGGATCGCCGAGCACCTGCTCCAGCACGACGTGGTCCTGCCGAACGGCTACCGGTTCACCGTCGAGGCGTTCCAGTCGCTCGGCATCATGCTCGGCCGCTCCGACGGCAGCCACCGGCTGCACTTCCTGCTGGAGGACGCCTTCGTGCGCACCCCGCGGGGACCCGCCCTCTCCGACGCCTTCCAGGAGGAGGTCCAGGGGCTCCTGTCGTACGCAGGCCACCCGCTGTACGCCCTCCTCCACGAGGCGATCTACGGCCAGGACCCGGGCCCCACCGACTGGGCCGCGGAGCGGGTGCGGGTGCGGTTCCCGCAGTTCGACGCCGCCAAGACGTTGACCGGTGACGGCCCGCTGCTGTTCACGGGGGAGTCCGTGCACCCCTGGATGTTCGAGAACGACCCCGCCCTGCGCCCACTGCGCGAGACGGCCGAGGACCTGGCGCGGGAGCGGGGCTGGGCACCTCTGTACGACCCGGACCGGCTCGCCGTCAACGAGGTGCCGGTCGCCGCCGCGATCTACCACGACGACATGTACGTCGACACGGCCCACTCGCTTCAGACGGCACGGGCCGTCCGGGGCCTGCGCACCTGGGTGACCGACGAGTTCGAACACGACGGCGTACGGGCCGGTGGGCCGCGGGTCCTGGACCGGCTGCTGGCGCTGGCGCGCGACGAGGAGTGACGATGGCCGACGCACCGACCGACCGGCTCCTGCCGCTGCCCGACGACTGGCGGCGCGCCCTCGCCGTGGTGGCCCACCCGGACGACCTCGAGTACGGCTGCGCGGCGGCGATCGCCGCCTGGACCGACGCCGGACGCGAGGTGGCGTACGTCCTGGCCACCCGCGGCGAGGCGGGCATCGACACCCTGGAGCCCGCGCGGTGCGGCCCGCTGCGCGAGCGGGAGCAGCGGGCCGGCGCGGCCGTCGTGGGTGTCTCGGCGGTGGAGTTCCTCGACCACCGGGACGGTGTCATCGAGTACGGCACCGCCCTGCGCCGGGACATCGCCGCCGCGATCCGCCGACACCGCCCCGAACTCGTGATCACCCTGAACCACCGCGACACCTGGGGCGGCACCGTCTGGAACACGCCCGACCACGTCGCGGTGGGCCGCGCCACCCTGGACGCCGCCGGCGACGCCGGGAACCGCTGGATCTTCCCCGAACTCGTCGAGCGGGGCCTGGAGCCGTGGGACGGCGTCCGCTGGGTGGCCGTCGCCGGCTCCCCGCACCCCACCCACGCCGTCGACGCGACCCCCGGCCTCGACCGCGCCGTGGCCTCCCTCCTCGAACACCGCACCTACCTGGAGACGTTGACCGACCAGGACCCCGAGACCTACGCCCGGGACTTCCTCACCGGCCACGCCCGGGCGGCGGGCGAACGCTTCGGCGGGACTCCGGCCGTGGCCTTCGAGGTGTTCCCCCGCTGAAGCGGCGCGCCCGGCCCCGGGCCGCCGTCGTTAGGGTGATCCCCATGGAACGACCATCCCTGCGCGCCGACTGCGGCAACTGCTTCGGGCTGTGCTGTGTGGCGCTGCCCTTCGCCGCCTCGGCGGACTTCGCCGTCGACAAGGCCGCGGGCAAGCCCTGCGGGAACCTCCGCGACGACTTCCGGTGCGGCATCCACACCCGGCTGCGGGACGAGGGCTTCACCGGCTGCACCGTCTACGACTGCTTCGGCGCCGGACAGAAGGTCTCCCAGGTCACCTTCGGCGGCCGGGACTGGCGCTCGGGCGGCCGTGAGCACGCCCGGCGGATGTTCGACGTGTTCCCGGTCGTCCGGCATCTGCACGAACTCCTCTGGTACCTGACCGAGGCCCTGACACTGCCCGCCGCCCGCCCGGCCCACGCGGAGGTCCGCCGGGCGCTCGACGAGACCGAGCGGCTGACCCGGCGCACCGCCGAGGAACTGGCGGAGCTCGATGTCGCCGCGCACCGGCAGCGCGTCAACGAGGTGCTGCTGAAGGTCAGCGACCTCGTGCGGGCGGGCGCGGGACGCGCGAAGAACCGCCGGGGAGCCGACCTGATGGGCGCGCGTCTCAAGGGCGCCGACCTCCGGAAGGCCAATCTGCGCGGCGCCTATCTGATAGCCGCCGACCTGACCGGCGCCGATCTGCGGGGCGCCGACCTCATCGGTGCGGACCTGCGCGACACGGACCTCACCGACGCCGACCTGACCGGCGCGTTCTTCCTCACCCAGCCGCAGATCAACGCGGCCCGGGGCAGCGCCGCCACCCGGCTCCCGGCGTCAGTCACCCGCCCCGGTCACTGGGCAGCGTGACGGGACGCACCCGCCCGCGAGCCCGTGACGTGCGACCCCTCGACCCCGTCTTCGGCGCCCGCGCCCGGCGCGGTGTCCACGGCCTCGGGCCGGTACCCCGGGCGCCGCTCCAGGCGTACCCGAAGTCCTTCCGGCATCAGTGTCAGCCGCTCGGTGACCCTCAGCCGGTACGCCGGGTCCGGCCGCAACTCGTAACGGCGCAGCAGCAGTCCCAGCACCAGCGTGGCCTCGTGCAGCGCGAACTGGCGGCCGATGCAGGCCCGTGCCCCCGTGCCGAACGGCTTGTAGGTGTGCGGGGGCCGCGCGCGGACGGCCGCCGCGTCGAAGCGGTCCGGGTCGAACGTCTCGGCGTCGGCGCCCCACACCTCCGGATCCCGGTGCAGCATCGTCGTCAGCACCAGCGCCCAGCCGCCGCGCCGCACCGGATGGGCACCGCCGAGCACGGTGTCCTCCAGGGCCTCCCGCGAGTAGGCGGGCGCCGTCGGCCACAGCCGCAGCGTCTCGTCGAGCACCCGGCGTACGTAGCGCAGCTTGGCGACCTGGTCGTAGCCGGGCCTGGGCGTGTCGCCCCACACCCGGTCCACCTCGGCGCGGGCGCGCGCGGCGAGTTCGGGGTGCAGGGCGAGGTAGTGCAGGGCGAACGACAGGGCGCCCGAGGTGGTCTCGTGCCCGGCGATCAGGAAGGTGAGGACCTGGCGGCGCACGTTCGTGGCGGCCAGCCGTTCCCCGGTCTCCGGGTGCGCGGTCTCCAGCATCCGGTCGAGCAGGTCCCCGGCGCCGTCGTTCCCGCCGCCGACCCCGGACGAACGGCGTGCGCGCACCACCGCGTCCACCGTGTCGTTGAGGAACGCCATGTCCACGGCGTTCTGCCGGGAGGCGGCCCGCAGCAGCAGCGGCGCCAGCGGGTCGGGGACGACATTGCGGCGCTGGGCGTAGGCGAGGACGCCGACCATCGCGGAGACGAAGGGGTGCGGGCGGTCCCGTTCGAAGGAGCCGAAGTCATGGCCGAAGCCGGTCCTGGCGATCGTCTCCAGGGTCAGCTTGGTCATGTCGCCGGGCACGTCCACGGGCCGACCGGCCGCACCCGCCCGGTCCCAGTGGTCCATCAGCCGTTCGGTGACGTCGAGCATCATCGGGTGGTACCCGGCCATGGCCTCCCGGCTGAAGCCCGGCGCCAGGACGTCGTGGGCGAGCTGCCAGTTGGGCTCGTCGTTGTACGCCGTGAACAGCCCGTCCCCGGCGACCGGCCGCAGATTGGCGACCCCCAGCCCGACGTGCTTGGCGAACCGTGACTCATCCGCCATGTCGGCCGCGAGAGCCGCGCCACCCACGAAGACGATCTCCTTGCCGAACGCCTTCCGCCGGAAGATCGGCCCGAGCCGCCGGCCGAGCCGCATGGAGTCCTGCACCGGCGTACGGGGGTTGGAGCCGAGGGCGTCGCCGATCAGGGGCAGCCGGTGCGGCGGATGCGGTATCCGGTGGAGCTCGGGCCAGCTCAGCTCCGCGCTGCGGAAACCCCTGGCGGCCGTGGTCCCCGTCGTCGCCGTCATGGCACCGTCTCCCTCGTGCGCAGGCCCTGTCGAAGCTGTTGTACTCGGGTTCAATAACGCGCTCAGTCTCGACCTGTTGTTGAACTCACGTCAAGTAAGGTGACGCCATGGCAGCCAAGCAGGGGGAGCGTCCGCGCCGCCGGCTCAGCACCGCCGAGCGGCGGGAGCAGCTCCTCGATGTCGGGGCCCGGCTGTTCTCGGAGAGTCCGTATGACGACGTGTGGATCGAGCAGGTCGCCGAGATCGCCGGCGTCTCGCGGGGGTTGCTCTACCACTACTTCCCGAACAAGCGGGAGTTCTTCGCGGCCGTCGTGGAGTGCGAGAGCGAGCGGATGCTGCGCACGATGACCCCGGCGCCGGGGCGCTCGGCCCGCGAGCGGCTCACCAACGGGCTCGACGTCTTCCTCGCGTACGTCGACGAGCATCCCCACGGCTTCCGGGCCTTCCATCGTGCCGACGCCACCGGTGACCAGGTCGTGCGCCGGGTCTACCAGCGGGCGCTCGCCGCCCAGGAGGCGCAGATCCTCCAGGCGCTCGCCGCGGACGCGGAGTTCGGGGCGGCGCTGGACGGGCGGCCCGGTACCCGGCTCGCCGTGCGCGGGTGGCTGTCGTTCACCACGGCCGTCTGCCTTGAGTGGCTCCGGGGCTCGGAGCTGTCGCGGCGGCAGGTGCGGGACCTGTGTGTGCGGGCGCTGTTCGGGGTGCTCGCTCCCTGAGCTGAGGACCACGTCCTGCCGGATCGGCGGGCGTGGTTGGCGTACGCCCGGATCTTCGATAAGTTAGGCAAGGCTTACCTAAGGGAGGTTTGGGATGGGTGACCGTCACACCTGGACGGCCGCGCCCGCCGCGGCGGAGCGTGCCCGCTCGGTGCTCGCGGCGGCGTGGTCCTGCGCGGTGACCGCCGAGGGCGGCCGCGAGGAGTTCGTCGGCGCGCACACCGTCACCGAGGACGGCCGGGTGATCCTGCGCGTCCCCGAGGACAGCACGCTCATGGCCGCCGCGATCTGCGCGCCGCGCGGCGAGCCGTCCGCCGTGCTGGAGTTCGCCGACGTCGCGCCCGTCCCGGTGCGGGGCCGCATCCGGGCCCGGCTGTGGCTCGCCGGCTGGTTCGCGCCCAATGACGGCGACCTGGAGTTCCGGCCCACCAGGATCGTGCTGCGCGAGCCGTCCGGCGCCGTCGTCGTCGACCTCGACGACTTCGCCGCCGCGGCACCCGACCCGCTGGCCACGGCCGAGCCGAGGCTGCTGACCCACCTCGCCGACGCCCACCCCGACGCCGTCGAGCGGCTCACCCGGCTCGTCCCCCACGACAGCCTGCACGGCGCCGTACGCGTCCAGCCGCTCGCCGTCGACCGCCACGGCCTCACCCTGCGCGTCGAACGGGCCCGCACCGACGGCGACGTGCGCCTGACGTTCCACAAACCCGCCGACGACATGGCGCAGCTCACCGAACGCATGCACGTCCTGCTGTCCCAGGCGAGCGCCGCCTCCTGCCCCCGCGCCCTACAGCGGCAGCGCGCAGACGGCGACGGGTGACGCGAACGGCTCACCCGCCCGCCGCAGTTCACCGGAGTCCGGATCGACCCGGAAGACACTGACCGCGCTCGACCGCTGGAGCGCGGCGAACAGCAGACCGCCGTCGGGGGAGAGGGCGATCTGACGGGGGAACTCCCCACCCACCGGCACCGTGTCCAGCAGCCGCAGCCGGGCACCCCCCGCCTCGACCGCGTAGCGCGTCAGACTGTCGTGCCCCCGGTTGGCGAGATACGCGTACGCGCCGTCCGGCGTCACCACCAGCTGCGCCGGATAGTTCGTGCCCGACCCCGTCCCCGTGGACCGGGGCCCGCCCGGTGTGAGCCGGCCGCTGTCCGGGTCGTAGGCGCAGACCACCACCGTGTCGTCGACCTCGTTTGCGAGGTACGCGTACCGGCCGCCCGGATGGAACGTGAGGTGCCGGGGCCCCGCGCCCGGCCGGGTCCGCGCCCGGGAGACCTCGCTCAGCGTGCCGCGCTTCTCGTCGAGCCGGTACGTGTACACCGTGTCGGTGCCCAGATCGACGGCGAGGACATGACCGCCGTCGGGGCTCGTGACGACCTGGTGCGCGTGCGGCCCCTGCTGCCCCGGACCGGGCGCCGGGCTGCTGTGCACGACCAGGTCCGTACGCTCACCGAGGGCGCCCGAGGGCTCGACGGGGTGCACGGCGACACTGCCCGTGCCGTAGTTCGCGCTGAGCAGCCACCGTCCGCCGGGGTGCACCGAGAGATGGCAGGGGGCCTCGCCGCCACTGCTCCGGGTGGAGAGGACCTTCCGGTCGGACAGCCGTACCGCGGTCACCCCGCCCTCGGGGCGCTCGTTCACCGTGTACAGCGTCCGGCCGTCCGGGTGGACCGCGAGATACGACGGGTCACCCACACCGTCGATCGTCCCCCGGCCCGTGATCCGGCCGCTGCGGGCGTCGTACACCGCCACGCCGACACCGGTGCCGCCGCCCTCCTCCGAGGTGTACGTACCGAGGAACAACGGCCTCGGGCCGGTGGGCGTGGGGGACACCGAGGGGGAACCGGCCTCCGCAGCCGGGACGCTCGCCGACGGCGCGGACGACGACGGCCCGGACGACGACGGTGACGACGAGGAGCCGGTGGTCCCCTCGGACCCGGAGCACCCCGCCAGGGACGCCGGTACGGCCGTCGCCGCCAGCATGCCCAGCACCCGGCGCCTGCTCCAGGCGCCGGGCTCCCGCCCCGCCTCACTCGTCATCCGTCGCACCCCAGGTCTCGCTCGTCCCGTCCGAACCCACCTTGACGGCTCCGAGCGGCCCGAGGCAAAACGTGGACGGCGGACGCCGCGTGCCAAGCGACGTCCGCCGCCGAGAACTCCGACGAGCACGAGCCCTGCTCGCCCCAGCACGAGACCCACCTGCCCCGACCGGCCCCCACCTGCCCCGACCGGCCAGGGCCGGCCAGGGCCGGCCAGGGCCGGCGCGAGCCGAGGTCCGGGCCGGGTCCGAGCCCCGGCCCCGAGGCAGGTCCGAGCCCGGCTCGGCCCCCTCTTTGTCCGGTCCCGACCTTCGCCCTTGCCCCCCGCCCGGCTCACGCCCGCGCGGGTCGACCCGCCAGAACAGGCGCCGTCGGGGTGTTACCAGTCGCCGTCCTGGATCGGCCTGCCCGGGGCGTCGCCGAGGGGCTTGATCTGGCCAGGGGCGGGCGGCTGCCAGGGGTCGAGGTCGGTGCCGAGCCAGTCGCCGACCGGCTTGACCGCGCCGAGCGCGTCGGCGGGCTCGACGTCGACCCCGTCCTGGTCGTAGTAGTCGAACCAGGGGCCCGCGTTCGTGTAGGCAGCGCGGTCCACCGGCGACGGCGGCGGGGCCTCACCGGTGATCCGGCGCCACTCGGGCGGGGTGACGAGGTGCACGAAGACCCGGCCGGCCGGCCGCTCCGCCCAGCTGCCGCGCGGCCAGGTGTCCTGGTAGACCTCCTGGCGCATCGAACCGCCGACACCGAGTCCCATCGCGGCCGGGGCCCGCGGTGGCACCGCCGCACGGGCCGCCGGCGCGGCACCCGGCGCCGCGAACGCCATCGGGCTGCCGCCCGGCGCCGACGGTGGCAAGGGCGCGCCGCCCGGCGCCGGCGGAGGCAGGGGCGCGCCACCGGGCGGCGCGGCCATGGGGGCGGGCATCGGGGCGGCGCCCGGCGGCGGCATCGGTACCGGGCCGCCGTAACCGCCGACCGGGCCGAAGTTCCGCTCCCGCGCGGCCCGCTGCCGCTCCGCCTCCCGCCAGACGGCGAGCTGGGTGTCGTTCAGCGGGAACGACTGCAACTGCACCCCGCCGAACACCTCCTCGCCGGTGACCTGTCCCTCGACCGTCGCGCCGAGCCCCAGCGGGACGGCGACGAACTGGCGGACCGTGCCCTTCCCGGAGTTGATGCCGTCGAGCCACGGCTGACGCGGCAGCACCACGTAGTTCTGCGGTTTCCGGCTGAGCCGGTTGCTCCACGGCTCACCCGACACCGCGCACACCTTGCCGACGCCGACCTGGAGCGCGGCCGGCTCCAGGGAACCGCCGAAGTGCAGCCACATCGCCTCGCGGAGATACACGGGGAGCATCACCCCGCCACGCGCCCGCATCTCCTCGGGGGCCGTGTGCGGATAGTCCTCGACCCGGCGGATCGGGAAGTCGCCCAGACCGGGCGGAAGCTGGTGCGTGCCCGTCTCGGGCAGGCGCAGCGTGCGGATGAAGCGCACCCGCACACCACCCGGCAGGTGAAGTGTCGTCCCGTCGATCCGCACGGTGCCGTCGGCCATTCCGTACGCTCCCCTCGTCATCGCGTCGTGCCTTGTGACTTAGTACGTCCGACGGGGCCGGAGCGGTTCCGCCGGGAGGGCAGCGCGGTGCGCAGGCGCTCGCTCAGGCCGGTGAGGCGCGGGGAGCGCTCGCGCTGCTCGCGGGTGCAGCGGTCGAGTTCCTCCAGCAGCCGCTGGGAGCGGTGCTGGGTGTCCAGCTCGTCCAGTATGCGGTTGACCTCGGTCAGCACGGCGCCGTACAGCTGCCACTCGCTCGGGTCGCGACGGACGTCCTCCAGCAGCAGTTGCGCGAGTTTGTCGCGGGTCGAGGCGGCCGTCGACAGCTCGGCGGCGAGGCGGTCCTCCGCGGACTCGGCGCTGCGGCTGACGTCGGTGGTGACGAGGACCGCGAAGCTGACCACCGCGTCGCCGATCTCGCCGAGCAGCCGTTCGAGGGTCGCCCCCACCTCGGGGGAGAACAGCGGGCTGGGCTCCCGTTCGCGGGCCAGGTCGGTGAGGGTGCGGGCCAGCACGCGCAGCACCACCGTGCAGATCTCCAGCGTGTCGAGGCCGGTGCGCAGCACGACCCGGTGCAGCAGTCCTTCCCGGACCCGCGGATTGAGCTTCAGGCTGTCCTCGGCCTGCCTGAGGGCCGCGTCGACCTCGACGATGTCGAAGTCGAGCTCACGGGCCTCGTGCAGCCGGGCCGCCGCCACCTCGAAGGCGGGGCGGCCGGCGGCCTCCTCACCGACGCGGTTCATCAGCCGCCGCATACGACGGGCCAGGTCCTCGATGGACTCGCCGGCCGCCTCCACCCACACCGGGGGAGCCAGCAGCAGATTGAAGGCGAGTCCGACGACGGCGCCGATCAGTGTCTCCAGGACCCGGGTCCACGCCGTGTCCCCGACGCTGGTCACCCCGAGCACCAGCATCGCGCTGATCGCCACCTCGGGTACGTACTCGCTGACCCGGACCAGATGGCCGACGGCCAGTGAGGCGAGGATGAGCAGGGCGAGGCTCCACCAGGTCAGGCCGACGACCGCGCTGAAGCCGATGGCGACGAGGACACCGGCGACCACCGAGTTCACCCGGCGGATGCCGTTGGTGAGCGTGGCGTAGAGGGTGACCTGGACGACGAGGAGCGCGGTCAGTGGTGCCGTCAGCGGCGCCGGTGACGTGCTGAACCAGACCGCCACCGCGTAGGCGACCGATGCGGCCGCGGCCGACCGCACGGACTGCACGACCACCGGATCCTGTCGCCACTGGGACACCTTTGTGTGCATCAGGGCCCTTACGCCACGTACGTCTCGCATCCTTGCGCTGTTCCCCTTGCCGGTACACCGAACTCCTGACCGAGGACCCTAATCACCAAAACGATTCGGCAGGAGGATCAGGCGTAGAGCTTGTCCAGGAAGGCGCTCAGGTGGCCGACCGTCCGGGCGATCTGCTCCTCCGTGGTGAGGCTCTCCTCGAATCGGCTGCCCGTGTCGAGGGCCTTCTTGCCGCGCACGTAGAGGGAACAGGCCAGGTCGGCGCACATGTACACCCCTACCGAGTTGCCTTCCCGACCGGCCGCGCCCGCCTTGCGGGCCGTCATCAGTGAGACCCCGCTGCCCCGGTGCGTGGTCAGGCACAGGGAACACATGCTGCGGTGCAGGAAGCCGCGCTGGGCGGAGGGGAACCGCAGGGTGACCCCCACGGGCCGACCGTCGCGTTCGGTGACGAGATAGCTGCGGTCGGGCGCGCCGGGATCCCGCCAGCCGAGGAAGTCCAGGTCGTCCCAGGGGCGTTCGTCCAGGTCGCGGGGGAGGGAGATGCGCTTCGCCTCGCCCTTGGAGCAGTTGATGAACGAGCTGCGGATCTCCTGCTCGGTGAGCGGCTTCATGGCGGTCCTCCGGAAGGGGCTGTGGGACGTGGCTCGATGGCTAAAACCTAGGGCCACTAGGTTCTTGCCTAAGCTACTCAGACTTCGGGGGAGGGGCCAATGAATTTCGTCGTGGGGCGGGGGCGGGCGGCCACACCCCGGGGGGCCAGGACGCGGGCCTCGGTCGGACTCGCCGGGGGATCGGCGGGTCGCTGCGCGGTCTCGGCCGCTTCGCCCCGTACCCGGACCAGGACCAGGACCAGCAACGAGGGTGTGGTGCCCGGGCCGTCGCTGATCGGGTCGGCCGTCATCTCCCCGTGCCGACGGACCTCGTCCGCCGCGTCCCACCGCACGGACACCGGACAGCGCGACCGGTGCCGCAGGCGCAGTGCCTGGGCGGTCCGTTCCACCCGCGCCGCCTCCCGCGGACGGAGCGGCTCCAGCACGTCCCGCCCACACAGCCGGCCCGGTGTCGCACCCCCTCCCCGGCTATCGCCGGGTTCGCCAGGAGCACCCGGCCGTACACCTCGCACACCGCCGCCGGCAGCGGGATGCGGTCGAAGAGGTCCATGGCGCGGTTCCGCCCCACGACGCCGTCACCCCCGTGCGGTCCGGGGGGCCGACTGGCACAGTGGGCCCCCGTGCCCGGATGCGAACGAAGGGGGACCGCGGTGGACGCGGAGGAGCGTGCTCGGCTCGTCCTGGCGGCGGCGGGACTGCCGCCGGAGAGCCTCGCCGAGCGGCTGCCGCTCGGCGGCGGCACCTACAACACGGTCGAGGAACTCCGCCTCACCGACGGCACCCGGCTGGTGCTCAAGATCCCTCCGCCGTCCACCGCCCCCGGCCTGTCCCACGAGCGTGACCTCCTCGTCGGCGAGGCCGCGTTCTGCCGTGCGGCCGGGACCGTCGGGGTCCCCGTGCCAAGGGTGGTCGGCGCCGCCCTCGACGAGAACGCGCCGACGGGCCGCCATGTGCTGCTCAGTCACTGCCCCGGCGCCGGATGGGAGGGACTGACGGCGGAACGGAAGGCGGGAGCGCGCCGCGAGCTGGGCGGCCTGGTGGCCCGGCTGCACAAGGTCACCGGGCCCGGATTCGGCTACCCGACCGGGGCCCTCGGCCCCCTCGCCCCCGACTGGCGCACCGCCTTCACCACCATGTACGAGGCCGTGCTCGACGACGCCCGCCGCTACGCGGCCTGGCTGCCCCGCCCCGTCGACGAGATGGCCCGCACCGCGCGGCACGCCTACGACGCGCTCGACGAGGTGACCGTGCCGAGGCTCGTCCACTTCGACCTGTGGGACGGCAACATCCTCGTGGAGCACGGGGCGTCCGCCCGAGTGGGCGGTCTGATCGACGGCGAGCGCATGTTCTGGGGCGACCCGGTCGCCGACTTCGTCTCCCTCGCTCTGCTCGGGGACATCCGGCAGGACACGGACTTCCTGGCGGGCTATCAGGAAGCGGGAGGGGACCCCCACCTGTCTCCGGGCGCCGCCCGGCGCTACGCCCTCTACCGCAGCTACCTCTGCCTGATCATGCTGGTGGAGACGGTGCCGCGCGAGGCGGACGCGGACGACATCGCCTGGCGGCGGGAGCGGGTCGCGCCCCACCTGACGGCCGCCCTCGACGAACTGGGCGGCGCCGGTCGGGGCCCACGGGTTTCAGCCGATCGCCGCGAGGTACTCGCGCGCGGTGCACGACAGGAAGGGAGCACGCCGTGACCGATCACCGGCTGGAGGGTCCCGGCGAGAACGGTGACCCGATCCCGAGGGACCTGCCCGATCAGCAGGCGACCGAGGGCGAGGACCCCTGGGAGGTGGCCCCCGGGCAGGGGACCGGTGGGTCCGAGGACGAGGCCGCGTCAGAGGAGACCGGCACCGATGTGCCGGACACGGACGAGGCGGGCACCGGACGCCAGGGCGCGCCCCGCTCGGGCGGTGTCCACCCCGAGCAGCCCGTCCCCGACGAGCCGTCCGACTGATCCGGAGGGCTCGCGGCCGTCGCCGTGAGGCGGTCGGCCGCACGGCCGCTGAGGCCACGAAGACTCGGCGCCTCCCCGGTGGGACCCGGGGAGGCGCCGTCATGTCCGGGTGGCACGCTCCTCAGCCGTCCGATCCGGGCGGCTGATCAGCGCACCTTTCGGGGCGCACCTTTCGGGGTGGCCGCTCAGCCCACCTTCCGGCCCCGCAGCGGTTCCGTGTCGGCGCCGGCACCCTGTCGCAGCCCCTCCAGAAACTCCTCCAGCACCTCGACGGCCGTCCGCTCGGGCCGCCAGTGCAACTCGTCACGGGCCCGGCTGCAGTCCATCAGCGGCAGCCGCAGCACCGCGTCGAATAGGTGCGGCGAGGCGGGCAGCAGCCTCAGGTTCCACGCGGCGGCGACCGCCGACCGTACGGCGGCCCGCGGCAGCCGCATCGGCCGCGACCCCGTCATCTCGCCCAGCAGCCCCGCGTCCACGGGCGGCTCGGCCGCCAGGTTGAAGGCGCCGCGCACATCGGAGTGGAGCGCCAGCCGGTACGCGTGGGCGGCGTCGTCGGTGTGCAGCGCCTGCACCCGCAGCCCCGGAATGTCGGGCAGGAACGGCAGCAGCTCGGGCCGGGCGAGCGGCCCCGGCAGAAGACGTCCGCCGAAGATCCGGCGCTGCTCGCTCGCCGACTCCCGCTTGAACAGGAACGCGGGCCGCATCCGCACCACCCGCACCTCGGGATGCTCGTACTCGAAGGAGTCCAGGGCACGCTCCAGATACGCCTTCTCCCGGCAGTACGCGGCGTCCGGCCAGCCGTGGGTGGGCCACGACTCGTCGACGGACCGGTCCTTCGGACCCGGCGAGTACGCGCCGACCGAGGAGGCGTGCACCAGGGTCGGGACCTTCGCCGCCGCCACCGCCTCGAAGACCCGCATGCTGCCGAGCACATTGGTCCGCCAGGTGGTGGCCGGGTCGTGGGTGGGCTGGAAGGCCCACGCGAGATGGACGACCGCCGTCGCCCCCTCGAACTCCTTCGTCAGGTCGGCGTCCCCGGACCCCAGGTCCACGGCCGACCACTCCGTCTTCTCGGGCGACCAGTCGGGGACCCGACGGGCGAGGCCCCGCACCTGCCCGACCCGCTCGTCCTCCGCGAGCAGCCGTACCAGGCTCGTTCCGACATTGCCGGTGGCGCCCGTGATCACGATCCTGTCGCCGGACTCCTTGTTCACCGCTGACTCCTCTCGCGCCGCGACTTCCAGGGCCGCCCACGAGTACCCGGCCCACGCCGATGCACGCGGCGGCCCTCCCCGGCGGGCGCCGGTCTGGCCGATTCCCGTGGTGCCCCGACGCGCCCACGAGAGGATCACCCCCATGACCGAGATCATCCTGATGTCCGATCCCGAGGTCGCGGCCGTACCCGTGCACGACTGCGACGATCCGCTCGTCGACGTACGCCGGGACGGTGCCCTGACGGTCGACCCCCGCAAGGCCGACGCCACGGGTGCCTACGCCCATCTGCGCGCGAGCGTGCTGGAGAGGCTGGTCCGGGCCCAGTCGCTGCTGCCGGACGGTCTGCGCCTGCTGTTCGTCGAGGGGTACCGGCCCCCGGACCTGCAACGCCGTTACTTCGAGGAGTACACGGCCGAGATGCGCGCCCTGCACCCCGACTGGGACGCCGCCCGCGTCCGCACGGCGGCCAGCCGCTATGTCTCGCCGCCCGAGCTGGCCCCGCACTCGGCGGGCGCCGCCGTCGACCTGGCCCTCGTCGACGCCGACGGCCGCGAACTCGACTGCGGTACGCCGGTCAACGCCAGCCCCGAGGACAGCGCGGGCGCCTGCTACACGGGCGCCGGGAACATCCCGGCCGAGGCCCGCGCCCACCGGGAGACCCTGGGGGCCGCCCTTACGGAGGCCGGGCTGGTCAACTACCCCACCGAGTGGTGGCACTGGTCGTACGGCGACCGCTACTGGGCCCTGCGGACGGGTGCGCCCGCCGCCCTGTACGGGCCGAGAGACCTCACGGACTGACGCTCCCGCTCACGCGAAAAGGGTCACGCAAAAGAGAAGCCCCGACCGGACGGGGGAATCACGGTCGGGGCGGTCTGTGTGTGGGTGCGGATGGCGGTCGCCTCTCGGCGAAACGCTCCACAGGGCTTCAGCCGAACGATCTTCCCTGTGGGCAAAAGGTGAGGCCCGGGGACACTGTCCCATCCACACCCACGGTTTGTTCAACGGGCAACCACTCGTGGCTGTTCCCTCCGATCAGGGTCTCGCGAGTGATCCGTGTCACGTCGCCGGGACGGGTCCGCGGCGGCCCTCGTCAGGTCATTCCTCGCGGCCCAGCGGGCTGTCGTCCAGCGCGGCCAGCAGATGGGCCGGATTCCGGAACACCATCTCCGCCCCGGCCGCCTCCAGCTCGGGACGGGGAATGCCCCCGCTGAGCACGGCCACACAGCGGACCCCCGCCCGGACACCGGCCCGCATGTCCCACACCGTGTCCCCGACGAACACCGACCGCTCGGCCGGGGCCTTCGCCAGCTCCAGCGCGTGCTCCACCGGGTCGGGGGCCGGTTTGCCCTCGGCCACGTCCTCCGCGCTCGCCGTCGCCATGATGGCGTCGTCCGCGCCGATCGCGCGCCGCAGCGCGGCCAGCTCCGGCCCACTGGCGGACGTCGCCAGCACCACCCGCCAGCCCTGCCCGTCGAGCCGCCGCAGCAGCCGTCCGGCCTCCGGCAGCGGGGGCAACCGCTCGAAGTACGTCCCGTACAACGCCTTGTGCGCCGCGCTCAGCGCGTCGCTCTCCTCCGGCTTCGGTTCCCCGGCCAGCACATGGGTGATCAGGTCCCGCGACGGCAGCCCCACCGCCCGGTGGATGTCATGCATCGCCACCTGGTGCCCGGCCTGACGGAACGCCTCCCACCAGGCGACCACGTGCAGATGGTTGGTGTCGACGAGGGTCCCGTCGACATCGAACACAGCGGCCTTGGCCATGACGCACCTTTCCTCGCATCGGGTGTCACTTCTCGCGTTCCGCAAGGGGCGGTGTTCCCCGCGGGGCGCCCGGCGCGGGCACCTTCCGGTCGTGGGCCCACCGCAGCAGATCCTCCACGCCCCACGTCGTCACCACCCGGTCCTCGGGTACCCCGCACTCCTCGGCTCGCGCACACCCGTGGATCTGCCAGGTGAGCTGCCCCGGCGCGTGCGCGTCCGTGTCCACGGAGAACAGCACCCCGGCCTCCACCGCCCGCCGCAGCAGCCGCCGGGGCGGGTCCAGCCGCTCCGGCCTGGAGTTGATCTCCAGGGCCGTGCCGGTCTCCGCGCAGGCCGTGAACACCGCGTCCGCGTCGAACTCCGACTCCGGCCGGCCCCGCCCGGTGAGCAGCCGCCCCGTGCAGTGCCCCAGCACGTCGGAGCGCGGGTCACGGACCGCGGCGACCATCCGCCGGGTCATCGACCGGGCGTCCATCCGCAGCTTGGAGTGCACCGACACGACCACGACGTCGAGGCGGTCCAGCAGCTCGGGTTCCTGGTCCAGCGAGCCGTCGTCGAGGATGTCGCACTCGATGCCCGTGAGCAGCCGGAACGGCGCCCAGGTCTCGTTCAGCGCGGCCACCACGTCCAGCTGCTCGCGCAGCCGCTCGGGGGACAGGCCACGGGCGACGGTCAGCCGGGGCGAGTGATCGGTGAGGACCGCCCACTCGTGGCCGAGACGTGCGGCGGTCCGGCCCATCTCCTCGATCGGGCTGCCCCCGTCCGACCAGTCCGAATGCACATGGCAGTCGCCCCGGATCAGCTCCCTCAGCCGGTGGCCGCCGTCCGTGAGCGGGGTCTCGGCCTCCCGCTCCAGCTTCTCCAGGTAGTCCGGCACCTGCCCGGCCAGCGCCTCCCGTACCACCTGCGCGGTCTTCGGCCCGATTCCCTTCAGCGACTCCAGCGACCCCGAGGCCGCCCGCTCGGCCACCTCGTCCGCCGGGAACGCGCCGAGCACCTCGGCGGCCGTACGGAACGCCCGTACGCGATAGGTGGGGGCCCGGTCCCGCTCCAGCAGGAAGGCGATCCGCTCCAGGGCCTCGACGGGATCCATGGCACCTCCAGCGTTCCGCTTACAGACTCGCCCAGCCGCCGGGTACCCGCACGGCGGCCGTCCGCCGCCCGGTCACGGACGGCGGAACGGGCCTACGCTCTAGACATGACCGAAATCGCGAGTCCCTATATCTCCCACCCGCGGGTCATGGTGCTCGGCGTGCAGCCGGGTACGCCGCCGTTCCGGATCGTGGAGATCGACGGTCAGGTGGTCGGCGAGGCCAAGGCGATGACGGACGTGCTCCAGGCCGCCGCGGCGTACGGGATCACCGTCCATGACCTCGACGACCCGGAGCAGGTGCGCTGGGTGGGCGGCGACAAGTTCACTTGGACGCCGCGCTAGCCCGTTCGGCGGCGCCGCCCCCTCCCTTGGCCCGGCGGGGCAGGCGCCAGGCGATCTTGCGGAACGCCGCCTTGCGGGCCGTCCGTGGCCGCCCGGCGGTGCCACCGCGCGTGGTCTTCGGCTGCTTCCGTACCGCAGGGGCGTGCACGGCCCTGCCGAGCCGCCGGCCGAGCAGCAGATAGCCGAGCAGGGCTCCCGTGGTGTTGAGGATGACGTCGTCGATGTCGAACGCGCGGCCGGTCACCAGTGCGCCCTGTACCAGTTCGACCAGCAGCATCATCAGGGCCGTCAGCGCGGGCACCCGCAGCAGTCCGCGGGTCCCCGGCGCCAGCACCGGCAGCAGGATGCCGAAGGGCACCCCCAGCAGGACGTTCCCGCCGAGCTGCTTGAGGGCGTCACGCGGAGACGGGTGGTGCCAGTAGAGCTCCAGGGAGCTGCCGGGGCGCAGGTTGCTGTGTGTGAGGGTCTCCGAGGCGGGCGACGGCTGGAGCGTGAGCCCCGCCAGCACCGCGCCGAACGCCACCATGGCCGCGAAGGCCAGTGCCATCACCAGCACCCGCAAGGGCAGCGGAAGGGGCCGTCGATCGCCTTGCGCGGTCGGCGAACGGCGGCCCGAGACGGTGGACCGGGAACGTGATGTCGTACGGGCCATCCAACCCTCCCCGTTTCAACTTCCTTGTGTGTCAAGGCGGTTACCCCCGAAGCGGCCCGCGATGCGCGCTCCGGGAGGTGCCGGTGGGCGGGTCAGCCGCCGTAGGTCACCTTCACCTCCTTGAAGCCCAGGGATTTCAGCAGCCCTTCGAGCATGTCGGTGGTGTTGGCCTCGGCGCGGTCCGTCAGCCGGCTGTCCTTCGCGGCGTCGCCGATGTGCTTGACGGCGAGCCGCTGGACGGCCTGCTCGCTGTTGGGGTTGTCGGAGAACAGGTCGCCGAGACGGTCGAGGAGGCCGCGCTGCTTGGAGACGGCGTAGGAGTGCTCGGTGTCGAGGGCGGGGGCGCCGAGCCTGGCGTGCGGGAGGTTGATGGTGGCCGATGTGCGGTCCTTGTTCACCTTCACGTCGTCGTCGCCGACCTTGCCGAGGTCGACATAGGCGTCCACGGTGCCCGCGCCGACGTACAGCGTGCGGGTGCCGCGGATCGCGTCCGGCAGGTACTTGGCGTCCTTCTCCAGGTCGACGACCACCTGGAAGTTGCCCGAGGCTGCCTCGTAGCGGCTCATGTCCTGGATGGACCGGAGCAGGGTGGGCCCCGAGCGGTCGTGCTCCTCGGTGCCGAACATGTCGTCGAAGCCCTTGAAGACCAGCAGCCTCAGCGCGGCCAGCAGCACCACGATGAGGACCACCACGGCTATGAGCACCTTGGCCCAGCCGGGCAGACGGGTGCGCTTGATGGACGTCGTCATGTCGACGGCCCTCCTTCCTGATTCAACGAATGCCCGCAGGGACCTTGGCGGAACGCGGAGTTGGAGATTGTCCGTACTTCGCCGTAGACCGGCGGCGTCCTCCGCCCGGGAGCCGATGCCCGAATCGGCGTAGAAGGGACGGCCAGTAGCATGAGCCGCGCCACCCGTATTGATCATGTTCATGCGAGGAGCCGACCGTGCGTGACATCGCCGTCTTCACCGGCAGCGCCCACCCCGAACTGGCGGAAGAGATCTGCGCGCACCTCGGGGTGCCGCTGAGCCCGTCCCGGGTGAGCCGGTTCGCGAACGACTGTCTGGAGGTGCAGCTCCAGGGCAACTGCCGGGAGCGGGACGTGTTCCTGGTGCAGCCGCTGGTCGCGCCGGTGCAGGAGCACCTCGTGGAACTGCTCCTGATGTGCGACGCGGCGCGCGGCGCCTCGGCGGGCCGGATCACCGTCGTCATGCCGCACTACTCGTACGCCCGCTCCGACAAGAAGGACGCCCCACGCATCTCCATCGGCGGTCGTCTTGTCGCGGATCTGCTGGTCTCGGCGGGGGCCGGGCGGGTGCTCACGATGACCCTGCACTCGCCTCAGGTGCACGGCTTCTTCTCGGTGCCGGTCGACCATCTGCACGCGCTGCGGGAGCTGGCCGCGCACTTCCGCCAGTACGACCTGAGCCGTACGACGGTCGTCTCTCCGGACCTGGGCAACGCCAAGGAGGCGGCGGCGTTCGCGCGGATGATCGGCGCGCAGGTCGCCGCGGGGGCGAAACAGCGCTTCGCGGACGACCGGGTGAGCATCAGCTCGGTGATCGGCGAGGTCGCCGGGCGGGACGTCATCGTGCTCGACGACGAGATCGCCAAGGGCAGTACCGTCCTGGAACTCCTCCAACGGCTGCGGGAGCTGGGGCCGCGCTCGATCCGGGTGGCCTGCACCCACGGGCTGTTCGCGGCGGGGGCCCTCAAACGGCTGGGGGAGCAGCCGGACGTCCTGGAGATCGTGTGCACCAACACGGTGCCCGTGCCCGTCGAGGAGCGCACCGAGAAGCTACGGGTTCTCTCCATCGCCCCCGCCTTCGCCGAGGCCGTGCGCCGGATCCACAACGGCGAGTCCGTCAGCGCGCTGTTCGACGCGCTGCCGGGTCACTGAGCGCGCGGGCGCGGCGGGCGGGTTCGCGGCGGGCGGGTTCGCGCTTCAGAGGCGGTTTCGCGAGGAAAGGGCCTCTGAAGCGCGTCATAACGTGCCCGAGGTGGCCTCGGGCTGTTCCAGGGCCGCGTCCAGCGAGGGTGCCGGGGGCAGCAGCCGGGACAGGCCGGTGACCCGGAGGACGCGCAGGGTGAGCGGATGGGTGCAGACCAGGCGCAGCTCACCGCCCCGGTCGAGGACCCGGTGCCGGGCCCGGTGGAGCAGGCGCAGTCCGGAGCAGTCGAAGAACTCGACGTGCCTGAGGTCGATGACGATCCGTGCGCCGGGGCGGCCGGTCAGCGCGTCCAGGTGCGGGATGATCTCCACGGCCGCCGCGATGTCGATCTCCCCGTGGAGTTCGAGCACGGTGCGGCCGCGGTCCTCGCGCACGCGCAGATGGCCGGTGCCCGGAGGTGTGGGGTCGCTCGACACGACGGCATCGCCTCCAACCGGACTGTGTGAGGGCAAAACCCGTCCCCGCTCTGCAAGTTACCCCCGTCAGGGTGAATTTCAGCATGTTCGATTGACATATGTCTTTGATTTCTTCGGCCGGTCGTCCGGAATTTCGCGCACCACGGTCTACGACAGCGCCTGCCATGCCTTGGACAGGGCCTGCCGGAACTGCTCGGCCTGGTGCGCGGTGAGCTCGCCGATCATGCGTTCTTCCAGGTCACGCACCGGTTCGGCGAAGCGGGCGAGCAGCTCGCGCCCGTCGGCGGTGAGCAGGATCCGCAGCTCGCGCCGGTTGTGCGGGTTGCGCTCCCGGCGTACCAGGCCACGGTTCTCGAGGCTGCGGACCAGGTCCGCGATGGACTGGGCGGTGACGAACGAGTCCCGGGCGAGCTGCGCCGCCGAGAGCCCGTCGTGCCGCTCCAGCACGGTCAGGGAGGTGTACTGCAGGGCCGTGATCCCGGCCGGTCTCACCAGCTCGTCCAGGTGTGAGCGGACAACCAGCTCGACCTGTTTGACCATATAGAGCAGCGACGGGGGTGCCTTGGTGCCGACCATGGGGGTCAGCGTAAGGCATTGACAGGAAACCTGTGTGTGTTGAGACTGCGACCAACAGGAAACCTGTTTGTTGAACTCTTGGCGATCAAGGCTGGGGAGTGGGCAATGACGACCACCTTCGAGAGCGGACCCGGGCGGCTGTTCATCGGTGGACAGTGGCGCGATGCGGCCGACGGGGCACGGACGGACGTGGTCGACCCGTCCACGGGGCAGGTGGTCACGACCGTCGCGGAAGCGGGCGCCGCCGACGTCGACGACGCCGTACGGGCCGCGCGTGAGGCCTTCGACAGCGGAGCCTGGTCCCGGCTGAGCGGCCGGGAACGCGGCCGGGTGCTCCACCGGGTCGCCCAGCTGATCCGTGAGAACGCCGACGACATCGCCGCACTGGAGAGCCAGGACGTCGGCAAGCCCATCACGCTCTGCCACGCCGTCGACGTGACGAACGCCGCCAACGACTACGAGTACTACGCCTCCCTCGCCTGGACCCTGGACGGCGGCAACCGCGACGTCCCCATGAACCGCCTCGCCTACACCAAGCGCGGTCCGATCGGCGTCGTCGGCGCGATCACCCCCTTCAACTTCCCGCTCATCCTCGCCGGCAGCAAGATCGCCCCGGCGCTCGCGGCCGGCAACACGGTCGTCCACAAGCCCGCCGAGGAGACCCCGCTCAGCGCCCTCTACATGGCCGAGCTCCTCAAGAAGGCCGGCGTCCCGGACGGCGTCTACAACGTCGTCACGGGCACGGGCCCGGTCGCCGGCGAGGCACTGCTCCGCCACCCCGGTGTCGACAAGATCGCGTTCACCGGTTCCACCGCCGTCGGCCGGCACTCGGCGAGCGTCGCCGGTGAGGGCCTGAAGCCGGTCACGCTGGAACTCGGCGGCAACGCGGCCCACATCGTCTTCGAGGACGCCGACATCGAGAAGGCCGTCGGCGCGATCATCAAGGGCTTCGTCTTCAACACCGGCCAGTTCTGCATGGGCGGCCCCCGTCTGCTCGTCGCCCGCCCGCTGTACGAGACCGTCGTCGGCATCCTCGCCGACGCCGTGCCCGGTGTGCCTGTCGGCGACCCCCGGCAGCCCGAGACCGTGGTCGGCCCGATGGCGGGGGAGCGGCACCTGAGGAAGGTCGAGGAGTACGTCGAGCTGGCCCGCAAGGAGGGCGCCCGCATCGTCTGCGGCGGCGAGCGCCTCGACCTGAACGGCGGCTTCTACTACAAGCCCACTGTCATCGCCGACCTCGCGAACGACTCCCGCGTCGTCCAGGAGGAGATCTTCGGCCCGGTCCTCACCGTGCAGCCCTTCGACACCGAGGACGAGGCCGTCGCCCTCGCCAACTCCACCCCGTACGGCCTCGCCTCCGGCCTCCAGACCACCGACCTGGCCCGCGCCCACCGCGTCGCCGACCAGCTGGAGGCGGGCATCGTCTGGATCAACGACTGGGCCATGCTCGACCCGGCCGTGCCCTTCGGCGGTGTGAAGTCCTCCGGTTTCGGGCGGGAGTACGGGCCCGAGGCCCTGGAGTCCTACACCAAGGTCAAGTCCGTCGTCGTCTCGCTCGACTGAGCGCCCTCCCGGGACCACAGGCGGGCCGCGGTGCTGCGGCGGCCCGCCGCCGAAGAAGGAGTACACGAGCATGTCCACCACCACACGTGCCGCCGTGGTCGAGTCCGGCGGCGCGCCCTTCACCCTCTCCGAGGTCGTCCTCGACCAGCCGGGGCCGGGCGAGGCGCTGGTCCGCATGGTCGCCGCCGGGCTCTGCCACACCGACCTCGGTGTCGCCAGCGGCGCGCTGCCCTTCCCCCTGCCGGGCGTCCTCGGCCACGAGGGCGCCGGTGTCGTCGAGGCCGTCGGCCCGGGTGTCACCTCCGTCGAGCCGGGCGACCACGTCGTGCTGTCCTTCACCTCCTGCGGCGGCTGCCGCAACTGCCGTGACGGCCACCCGGCGTACTGCGCCACCTGGCTGCCGCTGAACCTGATCGGGGGCCGTCGCGCCGACGGCACCAGCACCATCAGCCGCGACGGGCAGGACCTCGGCGGCCACTTCTTCGGCCAGTCGTCCTTCGCCGAGCGTGCCCTGGTCGACGAGCGCGGCCTCGTCAAGGTCGACCCCGACGTCCCGCTGGACTCCATCGCCCCGCTGGGCTGCGGCGTCCAGACCGGTGTGGGCGCCGTCTGGAACGTACTGGAGCCCCGGGCGGGCAGCACGCTCCTCGTCCTCGGCGCCGGAGCCGTCGGCCTGTCCGCCGCCATGGCCGCCGCCCTCACCCCGGCGACCACGGTCATCGCCGTCGACAAGGTCGCCGGGCGCCTGGAACTGGCCAAGGAGCTGGGGGCCACGCACACGGTGAACGCGAGCGAGGTCGCCGACATCGCCGAGGCCGTCATGGAGATCACCGGCGGTCAGGGCGTCGACGGCGCCGTGGAGACCACCGGCAGCGTCTTCGTCCTGCGCAAGGGCGTGGACGCCCTGGCCGCGCGCGGCACCCTCGTCATCGTCGGCGCCCCGCCGTTCGGCACCGAGGTCTCCCTCGACGTCAACGGCATGCTCGGCGGCAAGCGCGTCGTCGGTCTCACCCTCGGCGACAACGAGATCCAGACCGCCATCCCCGTCCTCGTCCAGCTGGTCAAGGACGGCAAGCTCCCGCTGGAGCGCCTGATCAGCCGTTACAAGTTCGAGGACATCGACCGGGCGGTGGCCGACATGCGCGACGGCACCAGCATCAAGCCCGTGCTGACGTTCTGACCCGAGTCCTCCCTCCGAGCCGCGCACTCCCCGCGTGGCTCCGGCCCGGTGGGTGACCGCGTACCAGGTCATCCGCCGGGCCGTCGAACGTCCGGGGCCTCTGCGGCGTCGGAGGAGGGAGAGCATGTTCGCAACGAGCAGGGGTGGGTAATGCGCAGAGGGCTCATGGTGACGGCGGTCGCCCTGGCCGGGTTGGCGGTGGGCTGCGGCGCCGGCGGGGACAACAGCGCGGTGATCACCGGGACACCGCCCGCCACTCCGTACGACGGACCGCTGTACGTGCCGCACAAGGAGGTCGACGAGGACGACGCCGACGCGATGCGGACGGAGTCGGGCGCGGCCGGACGGGCGCTGGAGTGCGACGGCGAGCTCTACTCGGGCGGCGGCGGTCCGGGCGGCTGGGGCAAGGACGACGGGGGAGGGACACCCGAGGAGGGGCTGGAGGCGTACTTCGACATCGAGCAGCCCGACGTGCCGCGGGAGGGTTACCGCCTGGAGCGCGAGGAGAAGGACCGGGCCCTCTTCTCGTACGACGTCGACGGCCGCACCAAGGTCGCCGTGATCGTCGCCAAGGACCGCGACAACAGCCCCGGCTGGGGCCCCGAGACCAGTGCGTCCTGCGACCCGGCCGAACTGCCCGCGAGCTACACCGACTCCCAGTGGTACGAGATCTGGACCGACGTCAAGGGCCGGCGGGTGCCGATCACGACCGTGCACAGCTCCGAGGGCGCCGAACACTGCGACTGGCAGAAGGCCCACTTCCTGTCGACCGGCCGGGACCGGGCCGACGGCAGCGCACTGTACGGCCGTGACCCCGAGGGCGTCCTCCCCGACGGGATGCTCACCTCCGCCTACGACGGCGATGTCGCCCTGCCCGAGGCGGCCCGCGACACCGGGTACCGCTACGAGGCCGAGGACTGGGAGCTGTGGCTGGTCGAGGACGACCCGTCCAAGGCGTACGTCCGCACCCCGGACGGCGTCGAGCTGTGGCCCCGGGTGGCCGAGGGCCACGGCTGCGCCTGACCGGGGGCTCATCGCGTGGGCGTGGGGAGGGGCTCACCGGCTGCGGTGCAGGGCGACGAGCAGTTGCCACGACTGGTGGGCGATCTCCTCCGAGGTGGCCTCGATCCTGCCGTGCAGCCAGTCGGCGAGGACCCCCGCGAAGGTGGCGGCCACGGCCGACGCCACCAGGGGCGCGTCCGCGGCCCCCGCCAGCTCGCGCTCGCGGAGGCTGTACGCCCGCAGGTCCTGGTACAGCACCCGCCCGAGCGGGCCGCTGCCCCCGGGGGCCAGCAGGGTGCGGTACAGGGCGGTGCGTGGGGTGAGCGACGCGAAGAACTCCACCAGGGCCGCGGGGGCCCGTACCGGGTCGGGGCGGCCGCGCCAGGCGTGCAGCGCCTCCACGGCCTCCCGTACGACATCGGCGCAGGCGTCCACCGCCAGCGCCTCCAGGTCGGCGTAGTGCACGTAGAACGTGGCCCGGCCCACCCCCGCCCGGCGGACCAGCGCGGCCACGCTGACCTCCTCCAGGGGGCGCCGGGCGCACTCGTCGAGGAGGGCTTCCCGCAGCTTGGCCCGGGTGCGGGCGGCCCGGGGGTCCTCCGCGGTCATCCGGCGACGAGGACGGCGGCCAGGGCGAGCGCGGCGGGCAGCGCCTGCATGACGAGGATCCGGCGGTTGGCGGTGGCGGCGCCGTACACACCGGCGACGACGACGCAGCTCAGGAAGAAGATCTGGGCGCGGAACCCGGTCGGGTCGTCCGCGATCAGGCCCCACACCAGGCCCGCCGCGAGGAAGCCGTTGTAGAGGCCCTGGTTGGCCGCCATCGCCGCCGTTCGCTGCGCCATGTCCGCGTCGAACCCGTGGAATCTCATCCCCGGCGCCTTCTGCCACAGGAACATCTCCATCACCAGGATGTACAGGTGCTCCACCGCCACCAACGCAACCAGCGCACCAGCGAGGATCTCCATGCTCAACAGCCTCCACAACCCACTCGGCACCGTCACCGACTTCTTGGACAGATGTCCACTATAGCTGGACGAGTGTCCAGGAAACAGAGGGGGTCCGTACGCCGGTGGGGGCGGTAGTTCGGGGTACCCGGGGAGCGTATGGGCGCCGGGGGTCCGCCCGCGTCCGGAGACCGCGCGGAGGAGAGACATGGCACTGGTACGGGCAGGACTCGTCGTGCTGGACTGCGCCGAGCCCGAGAAGCTCGCGGCGTTCTACAAGGACTTGCTCGACGCGGAGGAGACGGACGCGACCGCGAACCGCGTGGAGATCCAGGGGGCCTGCGGCACCCGGATGGCCTTCCGCCGCGACGTGAACGCGACGCCGCCGAGCTGGCCGCGCCCCGAGAACTCCCTCCAGGCCCACCTGGACTTCTACGTCGACGACCTCGACGAGGCCGAGCGGCGCATCGTCTCGCTGGGCGGCCGTCCCGTCGACACGAAGGAGCCGGCCGGGCCGTTCGAGGAGCGTGGCTACTCCGACCCGGCCGGCCACTCCTTCACCCTGCGCCGCGACCACCCCACGGCCCCCAAGCAGGGCTGACCCCCGTCGGGCTCAGTCCCGGCCCCCCTTCTCCGGGGCCGGCCACACGCCGGTGGACCGCTCGATGGCCTTCGCGCCCGTGCGGTCCACGGCGCTGCGCACGACCGCGAAGATCGCACCCTGCACGGCCGCCGCCAGCAGGATCTCGCCCCACCCGCGATCCCGGTCCAGCGCGTCCGGGGCGTTGTCCTCGTGCCGGATCACCTTCCACGTCTTCTGGAACGCCATCGAGGCCAGCGCACCGCTCACCCAGCCGAGGGCGAATCCGACGGGCTTGTAGGCGAGGGGCAGTTTCTTCTTCTTGGACACTTGGCCTTCCTCCTTCGCGTTGCGGTCTGAAGCGTCGCCGTACGGCCGGCGTCAGGCCCGCCCCCGCGGGGGCACGACCTCGGCGGCGGGCACCGGTCCGGGCGGCGTGCCGTCGCCGAACGGGCGGCCGCCCAGATCCGCGCGGCCGTGCGGCGTGAGCCACCCCGACAGATCCGGCCCGAGCGGCACGATGCCGGTCGGGTTGATGCCCGTGTGCACCCGGTAGTAGTGCTGCTTGATGTGGTCGAAGTCGACGGTGTCACCGAACCCGGGGGTCTGGAACAGATCACGCGCGTACGCCCACAGCACCGGGTCCTCCGCCAGCTTCCAGCGATTGCACTTGAAGTGACCGTGATAGACGGGGTCGAAACGCACCAGCGTCGTGAACAGCCGGATGTCCGCCTCCGTGATCGTCTCCCCGACCAGGTACCGCTGCCCCGCGAGCCGCTCCGACAGCGCCTCCAGCCGCCGGAACACCGCGGCGCACGCCTCCTCGTACTCCTTCTGCTCCGTGGCGAAGCCCGCCCGGTACACGCCGTTGTTGACGTCCTCGTAGACCTCCGCCATCACCGCGTCGATCTCGTCGCGCCGCCCCTCCGGATACAGCTCGGGCGCGCCCGGCCGGTGCAGGGCGGTCCACTCGGTGGCGAGGTCGAGGGTGAGCCGCTGGTAGTCGTTGGTGACGAGCTTCCCGCTCGGCACGTCCACGACCGCCGGGACGCTCACCCCGCCCGGGTAGTCGCTCTCCCGCGCGTCGTACGCCTCCTTCAGGAACCGGATGCCGAGGACGGGGTCGCGTCCGTCCGGGTCCAGAGTGAACCGCCAGCTGCGGTCGTCCTGGACGGGGTCGGCGATCGCCATCGACAGGGCGTCCTCCAGTCCCAGCAGCCGCCGCGAGATCACCGCCCGGCTCGCCCAGGGGCACGCCCTGCTGACGACCAGCCGGTACCGGCCCGCCTCCACGCGCCGGCCGTCCCGGCCGTCGGCGGTGATGCGGTCCGTGAAATGGCTCGCCGACCGCTCGAACCGCCTCCGGCCGTACTCCTCGTTGCCCTCGCCGCCACTCACCGTGCTCGCCCTTCCCGATCCGCTCGCCTCGATACGTGTGCCCTGGTGCGGGTTCCCCGATTTCCGCGACCCCCACGGTGTGAGCGGGAACGGCCGGGGCAGTCGGGCACAGGTGACCGGACAGTGACGGCCACGAGGACGACGAGGCCGACGAACACATCGGACGGCGGGGGCCAGGAGGAGCTTCATGGGGCGGGAACGGCCCGGCACCGGGATACCCGGGCACGGGATGCACGGGGACGGAACACCGGGGAAGGAGACGGGGGGCGACGGAACGCCCGGGACCGCGACGGCTGGGAGCGGCAAGGGCGGTACATCACGGCACGACGGGCCGGAGCGCCGACCTCGCCATGTGGACGAGGGGCTCGAAGCGCCGGAACGCGTACCGCGCGATACGGACGGGACGGGGCCCGGGGGGTCGGAGAGCGCACCGCGCGATGCGGACGGGACGGGGTTCGAAACGCCGGACCACGCACCGCGCGATGCGGACGGCGCAGGGCTCGGCAGGCGGGAGTGCGCAGCGCGCGACGCGGAGGGGGCGCGGCTCGACGGGTCGGAGCCCGCGCCGGATCGTACGGACGGTGCGGTGCCCGGCCCGCGGGACGGGCTCGGGGACGGTGCGGCCGAGCTGTGTGAGCCGACCCCGCGGCGGGGCGGCGCGGACGGCGCCGACCGCAGGACCCGCGTCACCGTCCTGGTCGCGCTCGGCGCGAACCTCGTGATCGCCGTCGCCAAGACCATCGGAGGACTGCTCGCCGGATCCCCGGCCCTCCTCTCCGAGGCCGCGCACTCGGTCGCCGACAGCCTCAACGAGGTCTTCCTCCTCGCCGCGCTGCGCCGCAGCCGCCGCCCGGCGGACAGCCGGCACCCCTTCGGCTACGGCAAGGAACGCTTCTTCTGGTCCCTGCTCGCCGCCGTCGGCATCTTCGTCATGGGCGGCTGCTTCTCCGTCTTCCAGGGCTTCCACGCCCTGGTCGGCGGCTCGGAGGACTCCTACGACGGCTATGTCGCCGGGCTCGCCGTCCTCGGCGTCGCCCTGCTCTCCGAGGGCGCCTCCCTGTTGCGCGCCCTGCACCAGGTGCGCGCACAGGGCGGCGGCGCGGGCGGCCTGCGGGACCCGGCGCTGCGGACGGTCGTCGCCGAGGACGGCACCGCCGTACTGGGCGTGACCCTCGCGATCGCCGGGATGGCCCTGCACATGGTGACGGGTCAGGTGCTCTGGGAGGCGCTCGCCTCGTTCGGGATCGGCGCCCTCCTCATGTACGTGGCGTTCTGGCTCGGCCGGGACGCCCGCGAGCAGCTCATCGGGCGCGCGGCGGGCGCCGAGGCGAGCCACAGGATCCGTGCCCTGCTGGAGGCGCAGCCCGAGATCGACAGCGTCGAGGCCCTGCTCACCATGGAGCTCGGTCTGGACTCCACCCTGGTGGCCGCCCGCGTGGACCTCGTCCCCGGTCTCGACAGCGAACGGGTCGAGGAGATCGCCGTACGCATCAAGCGCTCCATCGCCCACATCGTCCCCGAGGCCGAACAGATCTTCCTCGACGTGACGGACGCCCGTGCCGCGCGGCGGGCGCGGCAGGCCGAGCGGGGAGAGCCGGGGGAGGGGGCCGCGGGGGGCGGGAAGACAGCGAAGAGCCCCGCCGCGACGGGGGAACGCGGCGGGGCCTGAGACTCGGATGCCCGGCGTCCGGGGGATCATGCGCGTCGCTCCGCGGATTTTTCTCCCCTCGACCGGGCGCACCGGCCTCTCCTACGCGCCCGTCGCCGGCTCCAGCACGAAGACCGGGATCTCCCGGTCGGTCTTCTTCTGGTAGTCGTCGTACGGCGGGTACGCGGCGACCGCGCGCTCCCACCACAGGGCCTTCTCGTCCCCGGTGACCTCACGGGCCGTCATGTCCTGCCGGGTCGCGCCGTCCTGGAGCTCCACGTGCGGGTCGGACGTGACGTTGTGGTACCAGACGGGGTGCTTGGGCGCGCCGCCCTGCGACGCCACGACCGCGTACCGCCCGTCGTGCTCCACGCGCATCAGCGGGGTCTTGCGGATCTTGCCGCTCTTCGCGCCGCGGGTGGTGAGGATGACGACGGGCATCCCCGTGTCGAGCAGCGTCGTCCCCTCGGTGCCGCCCGAGCTCTCGTACAACTCCACCTGGTCCCGCACCCATTGCGTGGGGCTCGGCACATACTCGCCTTGAAGAGGCATGGGGCAACAGTCCCTTCCTGTCGGGTCCGGATACCGCCCCGTCTTCAACACACGCCCCCGCCGTTTTCATCCTCACCGGGGGCCGGGCGCGGAAACGGTTTCGGCGCCCGCCCCCCGGTGTTCAGGACGGCAGCAGCATGCGTGCCGCCAGCACCGCGATGACGGCACTCGACACGAGCCCCGTCGCCAGCCGCCCCCGGTGCCCGGTCAGCGCGCGGCCGAGCAGGGCACCGCCACCGGCCAGCAGCAGCTGCCAGCTCGCGGAGGCGAGGAACGCGGCGAGGACGAACACCGCCTGCTCCAGCGGGCGTACGGCCTCGGCTGCGCGGCTGCCCAGGACGAGCGCGGCGAAGTAGACGACGGTGGTGGGGTTCAGGAGGGTGATCCCGAGGAGCGCGGTGTACGCGCGTGCCGGGCCCACCGGGTCCCCCTGCTGCCGACCGGGCAGCCGCCGGGCCCGGTACTGGCGCAGGGCGGTGACCGCGCCGCGCACCGCGAGCGCGAGGAGCACCAGGGCGGACGCCCAGCGCAACGGCACCAGCACGGGTTGGAGGGCGACCGCGAGCGCCGTACCGCCGAGGGCGGCGACCAGGGCGTAGAGCCCGTCGGCGGTCGCGACGCCGAGAGCGGCGCACGCGCCGGTGCGCAGGGACGTACGGGCGGTGAGGGAGACCAGATAGGTCGCGACCGCTCCGACGGGGATGGCGATGCCATAGCCCGCGAGGAGTCCCGCGACGAGCGCGGCCGTCATGACCGGGGCGGCGTCGGTCCCCACGGTCGGCCGGACTGCTGCTGACCCCGCACCGGACGAGCGGCGGCGGAGGTCGGCGGCAGGAGGGCATCGGTGATGTACATGGGCAGAGCTTGGGGGCGGGCGCCCCGCCAGTGCAATCGAATTTCGGCGCCGGACCGGGGACGGCGGACGGACACGACGCCGCCGTAGGCGCACAAGTATCCACCTGGACAGGTATTGACCCGGGAATCCCGGCCTCCTTATCTTGTTTGGACACAAATGAAATGGGGGTGTCATGGTCGCCGCACCACGCATGCTGCTCGTGCTGAGCGAGAACTGGACGCTGACCGGCGGCCGGGCCGATCTGCCCACGGCCGTACGGTGGGCCCGCGAGGCGGAGGACGCCGGATTCGACTCCGTCATGGTCAGCGAGCACATCGTGCTCGGCCCCGACGCCGGGGCGGCGGGCCTCATGGGCAACCCCCGCGACTACGCCCTCCCGGGCAACCAGGACCCGTACACCCCTTGGCCCAACTCCCTGCTGCTGCTCGCCGCGATCGCCTCCGTCACCGAGCGCCTGCGGCTCGCCGCCGCCGCGGTGCTCGCCCCGCTGCGCCACCCCCTGCTGATGGCCAGGGAGCTGGGCACCCTCGACCTCATCAGCGAGGGACGGCTGCTGGTGCAGCCCACGGTGAGCTGGAGCAAGGACGAGTACGACGCGCTCGGCGTGTCCTTCGGCAGCCGGGGGCGGCTGCTCGACGAGCACCTCGCCGTCTGGGCGAAGGCGTGGGGACCGTCCCCCATCTCCCACGAGAGCGAGCACTACCCGTTCCGGGACGTGTACTTCGAGCCCAAGGCGTACCGGCCCGAGGGGCCCCGGCTGTGGTTCGGCGGACAGCGGCTGCACGGCCCGGTGCTGCGCCGCCTGGTCCGGTACGGCCACGGCTTCCACCCGCTCGGCCGGCCCACGCCGCAGGACATCCAGGCGCTGAAGGAGGCCATGGCCGCGGCCGGCCGGGACATCGCCGAGCTGGAGATGATCGGCGGCACCCAGGCGGTCTTCCCCGACGATCGCTCCCCGGCGGACCTCGGCGCGGCCCTCGCCTGCCTGCCGGAACAACTGGAGCAGGGGTTCACGACGTTCTGCGTCAAGCCGAACCAGTTCATCGACGACCCCGACGGGGTGGGCGCGTTCTGCAAGGAGGTCATGCGCCGGGTGACCGCCCTGACGGGCTGAGACGGGGGAGGGGCCCGGACGTGGCTCGCGCCCGTCCGGGGTCGCCGCCTCCTTGCCTCCCTCCTGTCGGGCTGGACGGACTGCCCCGCCCCGACCGCCGCGGACGTCGAACGTCTCGTCGAGTGGGCGCCCGGCGGCTGGCGGTTCAGTAGGGTTCCACGATGACCGACACCGCGCCCGGAACCCGGCAGAGCCCGGAGCCCGCCCCCGACCGGCCCTTCCTCTACGTCGTCGTCTGCGCCGCAGGGATCGCCGCCGAGGTCGACCGACTCATCGCGGCGGCACAGCGACGGGGCTGGGAGGTCGGGGTCTTCGCGACCCCCGTGGCCATGGGCGGGTTCTTCGACGCGGCGGCCGTCGAGGCACGGACCGGCCGCCCCATCCGCTCGGCCTGGCGCTCCCCGGGCGACCCGCGGCCCTTCCCACCGCCGGACGCCGTCGTGGTCGCGCCCGCCACCTTCAACACCCTCAACAAGTGGGCGGCGGGCACGGCCGACACCCTCGCCCTCGGCACCCTCTGCGAGGCGTACGGCCTCGGCGTCCCCATCGCCGTCCTGCCCTGTGTCTCCGACGCGCTGGCGGCCCACCCGGCGTACCGCGCCAGCCTGGAGCGACTGCGCGGCATGGGCGTACGGTTCGGCGACCCGTACGCCGGTGAGGTCCGATCCGACGGCGTGCGCCCCGAGTTCCGGTGGGAGCGGGCGCTGGACCTGCTGGCGACGGAGAGCCACCCCGTTCAACCGAACGGTTGAACCGGTCATCGGCCTTCGGGCGACGCGCGAGATCCTCACCCCGCCGCAGACTGACGGCGCCGCCCCGGCGGCACGCCGAACGACTCAGAGCCGCGGAAAGGACCGTACCCCCCATGGCCAGCAATCCCAGCCGACGACGCATCCTCACCACCTCGGCGGGTGCCGCGCTCGGCGGACTCGCCGTCGGCGGCACCGCACGGGCCGCCACCCCCGAGGCGGTGTCGAGCCGGTCCTCGGCGGCCCGCGGCGAGGAGACCCGGTCGCTCGACGAGCTGTACCGCGCCGCCGTCGCCGAGGGCGGCCGGCTCGTCGTCTACGCGGGCGGCGACACCGCCACCCAGCAGAACGGCACGGCCGCGGCGTTCCGCGCCCGCTTCCCCGACATCGACCTCACGGTCGTCGTGGACTACAGCAAGTACCACGACGTCCGCGTCGACAACCAGCTCGCCACCGGCACCCTGGTCCCCGATGTCGTCCAGCTCCAGACCCTCCAGGACTTCACCCGCTGGAAGCACCTCGGCGCACTGCTGCCGTACCGGCCCGCGGGGTTCTCGAAGGTGTACCGGCCCTTCCGCGACCCGGACGGCGCGTGGACGGCCGTGTCGGTCATCGGCTTCAGCTACCTGTACGACGTGGCCGCGGCCGGCGCCGACGCTCCCAAGTCGCCCTACGAGCTGGTCGATCCGCGCTGGAAGGGCCGCATCGCGTCCTCCTACCCGCACGACGACGACGCGGTGCTCTACCTCTTCTCCCTCTACCAGCAGGCGTACGGCTGGGACTGGATCGCTAGGTTCGCCGCGCAGCAGCCGCAGTTCAACCGGGGCTCGCACTCCCCGGGCGCCGCCGTCAACGCCGGGCAGAAGGTCATCGGCGTCGGCGGCTCCGGCTCACTGACCACCCCCGCGAGCGCCCCCACCCGCTGGGCCGTGGCCGACGGGCACCCCTTCATGGCCTGGGGCCAGCGCGCCGCGATCCTGCGCGGGGCCGCCCACCCGACCGCCGCCAAGCTGTACCTCAACTGGTCGCTGTCCGCCGAGCGTCAGCGGGGCTCCTTCAACGGCTGGTCCGTCCGCACGGACGTCACCCCGGCCGGCGGACTCAAGCCCGTCTGGGAGTACGGCAACGCGCATGTCGACGGCTTCCCCCGCTTCATGGAGGACCGCGCGAACGTCGAACGGCTGAAGCAGACGTTCGCCCTCTACTTCGGCGAGGTGAAGGGCGACCCCACGCCGGGCTCCCTGGGTCTGCACCCCGGTCGCTGACCGGCTGACTCAAAACAGCGGGCACGGCGTCATCCTTTACTGCGGTCACACGATCAACTGCCTACACTCGGCTGGCTCCTCGCCCGCCCGGACCGTCGCAGAGGGAACCGCCGCCGTGCCCGCCATCGCCGTCCCCGCCATCGCCGTCCCCGCCGTCGTACGCCGCAGCCGGCTCTCGCCCGGACGGCTGCCCGACCTGGTGTTCCTGACCGTCGTCATCGGCGGCCTGATCCGGCTCGTCGACCTCAACTCCGCGCTGTGCTGGATCGTCGTGCCCCCGACCGTGCTGCTCGCCGTCGGGTACGTGGGCGGACTGGCCCTCTGGGGGCGGCTGGGGCGGCGGGGCAGACCCGTCTGGCTCGGCACGCTGCTCGGCCTGTGGTGCTGGATCTCCTGGGCCGTCCCCGCCGAGCACGGCAGCGGCTACACCTGGCTCGCGGTCCCGCTCGCGATCCTCGCGCTCAGGATGTTCGGCGACCGGGCGGCCCTTGCGGCGGTCGGCGTGATCACGGCCCTGGTCGTCCTCTTCGTGGCCCGCGCCACCGGCACCTTCGACATCGAACGGGTCGTGCCGCCGGCCGCCGCGGTCTGGGCGACCGTCGCCCTCTACCGGCGCCAGCAGCACATCCTCGGCGAACTGCGCCGCACCCGCGAGGAGTTGGCGCGCGGTCAGCGTGAGGCCGGACGACTCGCCGAACGCGCCCGCATCGCCCGCGATCTGCACGACACGCTCGCCCAGGAACTCGCCGGCAGCCGCATGCTCCTCCAGGCCGCCGACCGCGACTGGGACCGCCGCCCCGACCTCGCAAGGACCCAGGTCCGGGCGGTCGCCGACGCGCTCGGCGCCCACCTCGCCGAGACCCGCACCATCATCCGCGACCTCACCCCGCCCGCCCTGGAGCACGACGACCTCGGGACCGCGCTGCGCTCCCTTTGTGCCCGCCGCACCAGCACACCGGCCCACGTGGTGTTCCGCGTGGAGGGCCGCCCGGCCGCCCTCACCGCCGACCGGGCCGCCGCCCTGCTCCGCGTCGCCCAGGGCCTGGTGGCCAACGCCTGCGAACACGCACGCGCCCGCCATGTGTGGGTCACCCTCGACCACCGCGAACAGAACACGGTCACCGTCGAGGTCCGGGACGACGGCGTCGGCTTCGACACCGCGACGGCACCGACCCGCCCCGGCGACCGGGGCCACGGGCTGAGCGCGGGCCGGGAGCGCCTCGGCGCCCTCGGCGGATCGCTCACCCTCGACAGCGCTCCGGGACGCGGCACCCTCGCCCGCGCCACCCTCCCCGTCGGCGCCCCCGCCCTGGCCGGCCGGGCGGGCGGCCGGTGAACGAAAACCTCGCCCCGCTCCGCGTCCTGATCGTCGACGACCACACCGTCGTACGGGCCGGGCTGCGCGCCCTCCTCACCGGTGAGCCCGGCTTCGACGTGGTCGGTGAGACGGGCGACGGCGCCGAAGCCGTCCGCCTCGCGGCCCGGCTCCACCCCGACGTCGTCCTGATGGACCTCCGTCTGACGCCCGACACCGACCCGGGCGACCGGCTGAACGGACTCGACGCGACCCGCCGCATCGTCGCCGGCACCCCGCAGACCCGCGTGGTCGTCCTCACGAGCTACAGCGGCCAGGGCGACGTCCTGCGCGCGATGGAGGCGGGCGCCCGCGGCTACATCCTCAAGGCGGGCCCGCCCGAGGAACTGTTCCGTGCCGTGCGCGCCGCCGCCGCGGGCGGGATGGGCCTCGCCCCGGAGGTGGCGGGACACCTCGCCGGTCCGCTGGCCGAACCGGGGACCCTCCTCAGCGAACGGGAGATCCAGGTCGTGCGGCTGCTGGCGCGGGGCGGCAGCAACCGCTCCATCGCCGCCTCCCTGCACGTCACCGAGGCCACGGTCAAGACGCACCTGGTCCGCATCTACCGCAAGCTGGGCACGGAGAACCGGGCGAGCACGGTCTCGGAGGCCGTCCGACGGGGGCTGCTGGAACTCGGCTGACCCCCCCGCCCGCCGCCCGCCGTACGGCGCCCGCCGCCCCCCCGCCCGCTGTACGGCGCCCGACGCCGACCCCCGGTGCCGGCGGAGATCAGTGGGCGCCCGACGGTTCGAACTCCGTGCCGCACGGGCCCGCGCCCTCGCTCTCCGCCAGCGCGACGGGCTCCCCGCTCATCGTCAGCGTCTCGTAGTACCGCCCGATGCGTTCGGTGGAGCGGCCGACGTAGTGGCCGATGAAGGAGCGCCGGAAGCGGTCGGTGGTGCGGTTGGGCTGTGAGCCGTGCACCAGACTGCCGTTGAAGAACAGCACGTCGCCCGGCGCCATGTCGACGGGCACGGGGGTCAGTCCGGGCGGCGGCGGAACGTACTCGCGGACGAAGGACAACTCCTCGTCGGCCTCCTCCGGGCAGAACAGGTCCATGCGGTGCGTCCCCGGCACGACCTCAAGGCCGCCGTTCTCCCGGTCGATCACATCGCAGGCGATCCACGCGGCCACACAGGTGCCCGGCTCCACCCGAAGGTAGAAGTTGTCCTGGTGCAGCGCCTGCCCCCGGGCACCCGGCGGCTTGAAGTAGAACATGCTCTGCGCGGCCAGGACCTCCTCCTCGAGCAGCTCCTCCAGGATCTCGCGCAGCCGCGCGTCGAGGAGCACCCGCAGCGACATGTCGTCGATGCGGTGCGGGTGCATCACCCGGGGGTGGGTGTGCAGCGGGTCGGCCGGTCCGTCGGCCGCCGGCGGGCGGGGCTGGAAGTGACCGGGGATCGGGCCGCCCGCCCGCAGCGCCGTGAACCGCTCGCACAGCTGACCGATCTCGACGGGGGAGAACAGGTCCCGCACCACCAGATAACCGTTCTCCTCGAAGTCGACCTTGCCTGTGGCTGCCATCCGAGCGCCCCTTCCCTTCGGTGTCCGATGTGCTTCACGCTAGGTCGAAGCGCCTTTCGGGAGGATGCCTGTGCGTGCTGACGACCTGTCCGAGACCGCTGCGCCCGCGGATCCGTCGCCGCCGCCGGGCCAGGTGATCATCGGCCGTTTCGACCAGCGCCCGCCCTACGCCGTCAACCGGCCGGACGGCGCCGACAGCTGGCTGTTCACCTGGACCACGGGCGGCGGGGGAGTCCTCCGCCAGGGCGCGGCCGGGACGCTCGCGCACCCGGGCGACCTGGTCGTCCTCGGGCCCGGCGTGCCCCATCACTACGCGGTCGCACCCGGCGCCGGGCACTGGGGGTTCTGGTGGGTGCACTGCCAGCCGAGGGCGTCCTGGGCGGCGTGGCTGCGGCCGTACGAGATCGGCGACCGGGTGTACGCCGTCACCCCGGCGCCCGACGGCAGCCGCGACCGCGTCGACACCGCCTTCCGCCGGATGCTCGCCGACGCCCGCTGGACGGGGGAGGGCACACCCCCGCCGCCCGACGGCGCCCCGGCGGACGGCGAGGTCGCCGTGGCGCACGGCACCGCGGCCCGCGAACTCGCCCTGTGCTCGCTGGAGGAGATCGTGCTGCTCACCGCGGCCCGCGCGGAACCCCACCGGTCCGACGCCGATCCGAGGGTCCGGCGCGCGCAGGACCTGATCACCGCGGACCCCGGCGCCCCGCACACCGTCCGTTCCCTCGCCGAGCGGGTCGCGCTCTCCCCGTCGCGGTTCGCCCACCTGTTCACCGAGCAGGTCGGCCACTCCCCGATGCGCGCGCTGCTGCACGCCCGCCTGTTGCATGCCGCGCGGCTCCTGGAGGCGACCGAACTGCCCGTGGAGCGGGTGGCCAGGGCCTCCGGGTTCGGCAGCCCGTTCCACTTCAGCCGGGTGTTCCGGCAGCGCTACGGGCTGCCGCCGGGCGCGTACCGGCAGACGCTCAGGGACGGCGGCTGAGCGGCGACCGGCCGCGTCGGACTCTTCGGTCCGGCCGCCGGCGCCGCACGAGCCCGGTCAGCCTCCGAACACGCGCAGCGACAGCCACAGCGCCACCACGGCCGAACCCAGTGCCGCCGGGACGGTGAGGAGCCCCAGCCGGGTGAACTCGCGGAGGTCCACGTCGTGGTCGTGGTGGTGCACGATGCGCCGCCACAGCAGGGTCGCCAGCGACCCGGCGTAGGTGAGGTTGGGGCCGATGTTGACGCCGAGGAGGACGGCGAGGACCGCGCCCGTGCCGAGCGGCGCCGCCAGCGGCACCAGGACGAGGACGGCCGGCAGGTTGTTGATGACGTTGGCGATCAGCGCGGCCAGCGCGGCGACACCCAGCAGGGCCAGAAGGCCCGAACCGGACGGCATCACCCGGCCCAGCGCGTCGGCGAGGCCGTTGTCGACCACCGCCCGCACCACGATGCCGAGCGCCAGCACGAACGCCAGGAACGGCAGCGAGATCGATCGGAAGAGGGCCACCGGAGTGGTGCTGCGCCGCACCAGCGCCCGCACCGACAGCACCAGCGCACCGGCCAGCGCCGCCCACGCGGGCTCGATGCCGAGCGCCGACGTCACCACGAACCCGGCGAGCGTGCACACGACGGTGACCAGCGCGAACATCGGCATCCGCGGCCGCTCGACGGTCTCCTCCACCGGCGTCGCCATACCCAGGTCGTCCGCGAAGAACCGCCGGAACACCACGTACTCGGCGGCCACCGCCACCGCCCAGGGCGCCGCCATCAGCAGCGCGAACCGGGTGAAGGTGAGACCGCTCGCGGTGAACGCCAGCAGGTTGGTCAGGTTGGAGACGGGCAGCAGCAGCGACGCCGTGTTCGACAGGTGCGCGGTCGCGTACACATGCGGCTTGGGGCGGGCGCCCAGCCGGGCGACGGTCGCGAACACCACCGGCGTGAGCAGCACGATCGTCGCGTCCAGGCTCAGTACCGCCGTGATCCCGGAGGCCAGCACGAACGTCGAGCCCAGCAGCCGCTGGGGGCGCCCCGCCGAGGCCCGCGCCATCCAGGCTCCGCACGCCTTGAACAGCCCCTCGTCGTCGCACAGCTTGGCCAGCACGAGCACGGCCGCGAGGAACCCGAGCACCGGTCCGAGCAGTTCGGCCTCGTCCCGCGCGTGGTCCAGGGAGACGGCGCCCGTGGCGACCGCGATCCCGGCCGCCGGTACGGCGACGACGGCCTCCGGCAGCCCGAACGGCCGGGCGACCGCGGCGCCGAGTACCACGATGAGGAGGAAGACGGAGAGGACCTCGGCGAGGGCGGTGTTCACAAAAGGACTTTCGGGACTTCGGCGGCACGGCGACTGACGAACATTACCGCCGTGAACGAGCGCGCGACGAACGGGCGTACGGCTTCCACGGGCGTTCCGGGACGCGGGCCGGGCGGCTGCTCCGGCGGAAAGGCGCAGGTCGGACGCGTCCGTTTCCTCCGGTCGCGCCGGATCCTCAGGGGACCGACGTCACGCCGGATCCTCATGGGACCGACGTCACTCCTCCGACAGGGTCATCTCCGCCCAGATCGTCTTGCCCTCCTCGGTGTGCCGGCTGCCCCACCGCTGAGTGAGCTGGGCGACCAGCAGCAGTCCGCGGCCGCCCTCGTCGAAGGTCTTCGCCCGGCGCAGGTGCGGGGCGGTGCCACTGCCGTCGGAGACCTCGCAGATGAGGGTGGTCTCGTCGTGGATCAGCCGCAGCTGGATCGGTGGGGCGCCGTGCCGGATGGCGTTGGTGACCAGCTCGCTCACCACCAGCTCCGCCGTGAACGCGGCCTCGCTGATGCCCCACAGCGCCATCTGCGTGAGCACGTACTGCCGGGTGCGGGCGACGAACGCCGGGTCGGCGGGGATCGACCAGGTCGCGACCTGGGTGGGCCGCAGCCCTCTCGTGCGGGCCAGGAGCAGCGCCACGTCGTCGGGGGCGCCGCCCGCGGGGAGCAGCGACTGGACGACCTCACGGCAGATATCGTCCAGCGGCCCCTTGCGGCCGGAGAGCGCGTCGGCGAGCAGTTCCTGGCCGGCGTCGATGTCGCGGTCCCGGGTCTCGATCAGCCCGTCGGTGTAGAGGGCGATGACGGTGCCCTCGGGCAGTTCGAGTTCGGCGGACTCGAAGGGCAGTCCGCCGAGGCCCAGCGGCTGCCCCGACGGCACGTGCACCTCCATCGGCCGCCCGTCCGGGTCCAGCACCACCGGCGGGGGATGGCCGGCGCGGGCGAAGGTGCAGCGCCGGGTCACCGGGTCGTAGACGACGTACAGACAGGTGGCGCCCACCTCACCGGTGACGCCCTCGCTGCCGGCCTCCTCGGAGAGCCGGACGACGAGGTCGTCGAGGTGGGTCAGCAGTTCGTCCGGGGCGAGGTCGACGTCGGCGAGGGTGCGGACGGCGGTGCGCAGCCGGCCCATGGTGGCGGAGGCCTGGACGCCGTGTCCGACGACGTCGCCGACGACCATGGCGACCCGCATCCCTGACATCGGGATCACGTCGAACCAGTCGCCGCCGACCCCGGCCTGCGCGGCCGGGAGGTACCGCGAGGCGGCCTCCAGGGCCGGCATGCGGGGCAGGGTCTGGGGGAGGAGACTGCGCTGGAGGGCGAGGGCCGTCTCCCGCTCGCGGGAGTAGCGGCGGGCGTTGTCGATGCAGACGGCCGCCCGTGCCGTGACCTCCTCGGCCAGCAGCTCGTCGTCCTGGGTGAACGGGTCGAGGCGTTTGAAGCGGGTCAGGACGGCCACGCCGAGCGTCGTGCCGCGGGCCCGGATCGGCACCGACATGGTGGTGTGGACGCCCAGTTCCTTGACCCGCGCGCTGCGTATCGGGTCCCAGGCGAGCCAGTCCACGAGCGTGTTGGCGGGGTCGGTCGCGACGATCGTGTGGCCCACCGACAGTGAGGCCGCCTGTGGTGAGGTGGCCGGGTAGACGTCGGTCCGGCCGAGCTCGACGACGGCTTCGGGGCTGCCGGGGGTGATCGACTGGTGGGCGGTGCGGCGCAGGGTGAAGGGCGCGGACAGCGGGCCCTCGTGCGGTTCGTCCCCGTGGTCCAGGGACTCCATGAGGTCGACGCTGACGAAGTCGGCGAGGGCCGGGACGCACACGTCGGCCAGCTCCTGGGCGGTGCGCCGGACATCGAGGGTGGTGCCGATGCGGATGCTCGCCTCGTTCACCAGCTGGAGCCGCTGACGGGCCAGGTACTGCTCGGTGATGTCGTGCCCGGTGACGCAGACCCCGATCGGCCGGCCGGTGTCGTCGCACAGCGGGGCGATCGCCGCCGACCAGGCGTGGGCGCGGTTCTCGTCGGCGGCCCGGAGGAAGGTCTGCACGTCCTTGCGTCGGCCGAGGGCGAGGACCTCGCGCAGGTGCTCCTCCAGCTTCTCGCCCTGTCGGCCGCCCACGATCTCCGACATGTGCAGTCCCCGGAGCTTCCTCTCGGGGATGCCCACGGCGTCGGCCATCACGTCGTTGATGCCGCGCAGCCGCAGCCGGTCGTCGAACACCGCCATGGCGCACGGGGACTGGACCATGACCGCCGCGGCCAGCGGATCGTCGCGGACCAGCGGGCCGGGGTCGTCCAACGGGCACAGAACCAGCCAGCCGCCGCTGCCGTCCCCGTCCTTCGGCCCGCACTGGTGGGCGAGGAGCCACACCGTCACCGTGTGTCCGTCGCGGTGACGCAGCGCGAGCGTGCCGCTCCAGCTGAGGCTGCCCGGCGGGGGCGGCAGACAGGACGCCTCCGGGGCCAGCAGCTCGGCGGCGGGTCGTCCGACGACGTCCGCCGCGGACCGGCCCAGCAGACGCTCGGCCCCCTCGTTCCACTCGACGACGCGGCCGTCGCCGTCCAGGACCGCCCGCGCGGTGGCGGCACCGTCCAGGGCATACGCAGTGTCACCGTGCGTTACCTTGCGGGTCCTCATCGTCGCGAGTTCCATTCCGCCGTACCGAACGGGCTTACGGGTGAATTCAAGCCTATGTGCTCTGCTGCGAAAGGGGGCTCGAAACCGCATTCTGCGGGGGTCGTCGCGCCGGTACGGGCGTGAGTGACGCGCGGGACACCTGGCGCCCCTGAGGCACTTCGCCCGATTCTGTTGGATCGCGATCGATTGTGATGGCTCGTGGGCCCCTCGGCGACGGGAGCCCCCACAGCACCAGGGCGACAGGACGGAACGGCCGGCTCCGCCCCGGTGGATCCGGTCGTTCCGCTCCCGGTCGGAAAACCCGTCCCGTCCGGACCGTTGACGGGCTGTCATGTCTCGAACAGCATTGGCCATCGTCCGCATCTGGGAGCGCTCCCACGCCTCGTGTCACCGCTGTGCGCCCCCACCTCCCCCGAGGAGCCCAGACGTGAAACGACGTAGAACCACCCTGCTCGCCCTGACGACCCTGCTCGCGGCCGCACTGACCGCGCTGCCCGCCGGGTCCGCCCAGGCCGAGGAGGTCGAACAGGTCAAGAACGGCACGTTCGACACCACCACCGCCCCGTGGTGGACCACCGGCAACGTCACCGCCGCCCTCACCGACGGCCGCCTGTGCGCCGAGATCCCCGGTGGCACCGCCAACCGCTGGGACGCCGCCGTCGGCCAGAACGACATCACCCTGGTCAAGGGCGAGTCCTACCGGTTCAGCTTCTCCGCCTCCGGCGTGCCCCAGGGCAAGGTCCTGCGGGCGATCGTCGGCCTCCAGGCCGCGCCGTACGACACCTACTTCGAGGTGAGCCCGCAGCTGAACGTCTCGGGCGACCGTTACTCGTACACCTTCACCTCACCCGTCGACACCCCCCAGGCCCAGGTCGGCTTCCAGGTGGGCGGCAACGCCGACCCCTTCACCTTCTGCATGGACGACGTGTCCCTGCTCGGCGGGGTGCCGCCGGAGGTCTACGAGCCCGACACCGGACCACGGGTACGCGTCAACCAGGTCGCCTATCTGCCCGCCGGGCCGAAGAACGCCACCCTCGTCACCGAGGCCACCGCCAAACTGCCGTGGCAACTCAAGAACGCCTCGGGTTCCGTGGTCGCCCGCGGCTCCACCCGCCCGCGCGGCGTGGACGCCTCCTCCGGGCAGAACGTCCACTCCGTCGACTTCGGCTCCTACCGCAAGCGCGGCACCGGCTTCACGCTGGTCGTCGACGGCGAGACCAGCCGCCCCTTCGACATCGACCCGAGCGCCTACCGAAAGCTCCGGCTCGACTCGCTGAAGTACTACTACACCCAGCGCAGCGGCATCGCGATCCGCGACGAACTGCGCCCCGGCTACGGCCGCGCCGCCGGACACCTCAACGCCGCCCCCAACAAGGGCGACGACGACGTGCCCTGCCAGCCCGGCGTCTGCGACTACACCCTCGACGTCACCGGCGGCTGGTACGACGCCGGCGACCACGGAAAGTACGTCGTCAACGGCGGCATCTCCACCTGGGAGGTGCTGAGCACGTACGAGCGCTCCCTGTACGCCCGCACCGGGCGGACCCACAAGCTGGGCGACGGTTCGCTGGACATCCCCGAGAGCGGCAACAAGGTCCCCGACCTGCTCGACGAGGTCCGCTGGGAGCTGGACTTCCTGCTGAAGATGCAGGTGCCGCAGGGCAAGCCGCTCGCGGGCATGGCCCACCACAAGATCCACGACGAGCAGTGGACCGGTCTGCCGCTGATGCCGGCCGACGACCCGCAGAAGCGTGAACTGCACCCGCCGAGCACGGCGGCCACCCTGAACCTCGCGGCCACCGCCGCCCAGGCGGCCCGCCTCTACCGCCCCTTCGACCGTGCCTACGCGGCGAAGAACCTCGCCGCCGCCCGCACCGCCTGGGAGGCCGCCCGGGCGCATCCCGAGATGTACGCCTCCGAGAGCGACGGCACGGGTGGCGGCGCCTACGCCGACAACAACGTCGCCGACGAGTTCTACTGGGCGGCCGCCCAGCTCTACCTCACCACCGGCGAGAAGAAGTACGCGGACTTCGTCCTCGGCTCACCGGTGCACACGGCCGACATCTTCGGGCCCATCGGCTTCGACTGGGCGAGGACGGCCGCCGCCGGGCGCCTCGACCTCGCGCTCGTACCGAACAAGCTGCCCGGCCGGGACAAGGTCCGCCAGTCCGTGATCAAGGGCGCCGACCGCTACCTGGCGACGCTCCAGGACCACCCGTACGGCCTGCCGTACGCCCCCGACAAGAACCTCTACGACTGGGGCTCCAACCACCAGATCCTCAACAACGCGGTCGTCATCGCCTCCGCGTACGACCTCACCGGGGCGTCGAAGTACCGCGAGGGCGCGCTCCAGAGCATGGACTACCTCTTCGGCCGCAACGCCCTCAACATCTCGTACGTCACCGGATACGGCGAGGTCAACGCCCACAACCAGCACGCCCGGTGGTACGCCCACCAGCTGGACCCGACCCAGCCGAACCCGCCCGCGGGCACCCTCGCGGGCGGTGCCAACTCGGGGATCCAGGACCCCTTCGCGCAGGGGAAACTCCAGGGCTGCGTCGGTCAGTTCTGCTACATCGACGACATCCAGTCCTGGTCGACCAACGAGCACACGATCAACTGGAACGCCGCGCTGGCCCGCATGGCCTCGTTCGTGGCGGACCAGACCTGAGCTCCTGATCCGTCCCGGGCGGCCGGCACCCCAGCCAGGGGCGTCGGCCGCACCCTTTTCGGTACCGCATGAAACTTGCGTTGACCTGGGAATATTTACGGGTAAGTACCCGAGCGGTACCGTTGGCGCATGCCAGCTCTGAATGTGGAGTTCAGCGACCGCGAGCTAGAGGACCTGCGGCAGATCGCCAAGGAACGCGGTACGTCGATGAAGGCGCTCGTGCGGGAGGCGGCCGCGGCCGACATCGTGCGCCACCGGGCGCTGAAGGAGGGGGCCGAGGCCTTCCGGCGGTTCTTCACCGCGCACGCCGACGAGTTCGCCGCCGCCTTTCCCGACGACGAACCCGTCTCGCGCACCGTCGAGGGACGGGCCGTCTGACCGATGGCTCCCGTCATCCACATCGACGTGCCCTGGCTGCTCCAACGGCACGAAGAGGTCCTCCCCGAGCAGCCCACGATCAACGACTTCTCCGCCCTCGTGGCCGCCGTGGCCAGGCATCGGGTCGACCCGCCACGCCTCGGGGTCGACTCGGACCCGGCCTGGCGGGCCGCCGCGCTGCTGCACACCCTGGCGGTGCTCAAGCCCCTGCCGGCCGCCAACGCGCGGTTCGCCTGCGCCACGGCCGTCGCGTACATGTTCGTCAGCGGTGTCGGTATCAACCCGCCCTACGGGGCCCTCGTGGACCTCGCCCGCGATCTGATCTCCGGGAAGACGGATGTCTACGGGGCGGCGGACTGCCTCCGCTCCTGGCAGATCTGACGCGGAACGCCGGGGCCGCCGACCGAGGGCGGGAGGAACAAGGTCGGCGGCCCGTTTCGCGCGGGAGAGCCGCCGTTCCGCGCGTGGCCCAAGCGAGTCGGCCGTTTTCAGTCAACAACCAGCCCGCCTCGTACCGGGAGAGTGCGTAGGCCATCGAGGCGTGCGCGCGGTTCACACGGGGCGCTTGGACCAGGAATCCACCAGGGAACCGGAAGGGTTCGTTCTGCGAATCGGAGTGCTGTGTTCCGGTCATCTGACCTGCTTTTAGTGATGCAGATGTTGTCCAAGTGCCTTGTTAGCCACGAGTAACTTGTGCAAGGGTGACCTTCCTGCGCATGGGTAAGGGCCCGGCCTGAAAGGCCAATTGGTTTTTCGGGCCACCGAAGAGTCCGAAAGGGCTCGAGGTCGACGGCCATCGTGCGGCTCAGTCCCCGGCCGCTTTCCCGGCGCCCGCCAAAAGGTACGCACCAATCCAGGGCCCTTTTCGGCGGTCACAACTCCGTGTGCCATCTTGTGCCTTGGAAGGAACCCGCTCTGTGCACACCCCCCACCCTCCCCGCCCTGCCTTCGCGCCCGCGCCGGGACCGGTCCCCGGGGAGTCCGACGAGACTCTCGCCGCCCGGCTGCGAGGCTGGCCGGAAGGCGGCACCGGCGATCCCGCCGCCCTGTTGATGGCACGGCACTGGCAGCCGACGTACGACTACGCCGTCATCTGCCTCGCCTCGGGGTCCAGTGTCGCCTCGATGGTCACCGCGACGGCCTTCCACCGGGTGTTCGACGGGTTGATGCGGGGCGAGTCGGGTGTCGCGTTGCGGCCCAGGCTGCTTGTGGCCGCGCGGGACACCGTCAAGGAGTGGTCCGCCGAGGAAGGTGTCTCCGGCGTTCTGCCGGACCTGCGCAAGCCTGCCGGAGGCCGCGGTATGCGGGCGGCGAAGTCCATGACGCCCGAAAATCGCAAGCTCGTCGAGCGGTCTTTCCAGGCTCTCCCGGCCGTCGCCCAGTGTCTGTTGTGGCACACCGAGGTAGAAGCCGAAACGATAACCATACCCACCGGTCTGCTGGGGCTGGACGCCGACAGCGCGACGGCCACACTGGAGCAGGCGCGCGAGAAATTCCGCGAGGGCTGTGTGCGCGCCCACCGGGAACTCGCACCCTCCAAGGACTGCCGCTTCTACAACCGCCTGCTGGACGTGCCGATTCGCCGCGGCGGCGCCCTGCTCCCCGATGTGCAGCAGCATCTGCTGGAGTGCCGCTACTGCCGTTACGCGGCGGAACAGCTCAGTCATTTCGAGGGCGGACTCGGCGGGGTCATCGCCGAGGCCGTGCTCGGCTGGGGCGCGCGGCGTTATCTCGACTCCCGGCCCGGCCGGGCGCCGTTCAAGGGGAACTCGAGACGTTCGGGTGGCGGTGGCAAGCACCGTCTGCTCTCCCAGATCCCCGCCCAGCGCCGCCGGATCACCGCCGGGGCACGCTCCCCCCGGGCCCTGCTCACCGTCGGCGTCTCCTCCGGCGCGGTGCTCGCCGCCATCCTCGGTGCCGCCCTGCTGTCCGACGACGGCAGCGGTGCGGACCCCGCCGCGTCCACCAGCGCGGGCGCCGGTGTCGCCACGGCGCCCGACACCGGCGACGAGAGCGGCACCAGCGCCTCGCCGACGCCGCCCGCGAAGGCCGGCCGCCCCACGGCACCCCAGCAGACCCGGCTGCGCAACCAGGCCGCAGACCTGTGCCTCGACATCCAGGGCGGCAAGGCGGTGAAGGGCGCCTCCACGGAACTCGCCGTGTGCTCCTCCGACTGGACCCAGAAGTGGTCCTACGAGAAGGACGGGCTGCTGCGCAGTGTCGCCAATCCGGAGCTGTGCCTGGACTCCCAGGTGGACGCCGGTGTCGTCGTGCTCGGCACCTGCGCCGACGAGGACTCCAGGCGCGGCGAGGACGTGCGCTACGACTTCAGCGCGCAGGGGGAGTTGCTGCCCCGGTGGGGTGAGGGGCTGGCCGTCGCCCCGACGGAGACCGAGGCCAAGGCCGATGTCGTGGTGAAGGGCCGGGACAACTCCACCACCCAGCGCTGGCTCACCGACGGCGTCACCGCCAGCCCCGAGTCGCTCTCCGTCTCCGGCTCCGAGGCGCCCACCGCCGAGACCGAGCCGGTCACGAAGGAGCCGGAGGCGAAGGAGAAGGCGCCGACGCCGGATGCGCGGAAGCCGGACGAGCCCGAGCCCGGCGTCTCCCCGGACGCCGAGCAGAACGGCTCGATCATGTCCATCGGCGACGACACCCCGACCGATTCGGAAGCGAACTCCGACACCCCGCCCGCCCTCACCACACTGCGCCTGCCGAAGCCGCCGACCCTGCCGAACCTGCTGCCGGGGGGCGCCTCGTAGGAAGGGGAGGCGCGACGCGTGGCTGTGACCAGCGTGTTCGGTCATGCCCGGGGCGCCGCATCCGCGGCGCCGGTGACGCGGGTGAGCAGGCCGACGACACGGGCGATCATCCGGCTGGTCGGCCACCCCCGCGTTGCCGTGCCAACGGCCGCCGCCCGTGCCGCCGACGCGCAACCGGGGCGCGGGCGGCACCGAGGCGGCGGCCGGCGCGGCCGTCCCCCACAGGCCGACGCCCCCAAAAGCCCTGCGTGACATGCGAATCGAGGTCATGCCCTCACACTGCCGGACGGCCACCCGCCCAGGCATCGGGGGCCGCCCCGGAGAGATCCCCGATCACACCCTGACCCACCCCGCACACGGATGACCTGCCTGACACGGACGCGTTCGCCCGGCTCAGGAGGCCTTCGCGGGGGACCGCTTCGTCGTTCTGGGCTTGCTCGGGCCGCCTCGGGCGGACTTGGCGGGTGTGCTCCTGCGGGGCGTCGGCTTGTCCGGGGCCGGATTCGCCGCTTCGCTCGATGCCGTGCGGCTGCCCGCCGTCCGCCACTTCAACTCGATCTCCAGCTCGACCTCGCCGTCGCCGATCTCGACCTCGATCTCGCTGCGGAGGTCGTCGGGGATCCGCAGGCTCAGCGTGCCGGGGGTGAGATCGATGTCGGCCTCCCCGCCCTCCCGCAGGGCCTCGGCCAGCGCCTTGAGTTGGTCGGCCGCCTCACGACGTGACAGCGAGCGCTTCTGCTCGAACTTGAGGTCCTTCATGGAGGTCTCCCATCCCTCACCCAACGGGTGGACAGTGACCATTCTGCTGCCATGGGCGACAACGGACATCCGAGACATCCGCATGGCTCCCGCCGAAACGGCCGCACCACCGGGCCCACCAGCCCATCCCGTGCGCGCGGCCCGGACCCGCTCTACCGTTGAGGGAAGTCCCGAGCTCGCGGAACCCGGAGCCCCTCCCTCCTGTCTTCCCCCCGGCTCGCACCTCACCTGGAGGGCATTAGACATGTCCACTGCATCTGAAACCCCGGTTCTGGACACCCTCGCCGCCATGACGGTCGACTCGTTGGAGCGGTGCGGGCTGCCCCCGGACATGCTGATCCTCACGCGGATCGCGGCACTCGCCGCGTCGGACGCCCCGCCCATCTCCTATGTGGCGCACATCGACCCGGCCCTGCGGTCCGGTCTGACCGCCGAGCAGCTCCAGGACGTACTGGTCGCCATCGCGCCCATCGTCGGTACCGCCCGCGTCATGACGGCGGCGGGGAACATCTCCACCGCCCTCGGCATCGCCATCGCCGTCGCCGAGGCCGGGATCGAGCCCCGGGGCTGACCGTACGGGCCGCAGCACCACAGGCAGGAGGGGCTCGATGTCCCAGAACGCGACCACGGCGATGCGCGTGGCACCCCACGCCACACCCGAGGAACGCGCGGCCCTCGGCAAAGCGGCGCGCCGCCGCTCGCCGCGGTCGGGCCACGCCGTGTACAAGCCGTCCCCCCACCGGCCGGACCCGCTGTCGATCCTGGAGACGCAGTCCGCGGCCCGGGTGCCCGAACTGGTCCCGATCCGCTACGGCCGGATGATGGAGTCCCCGTTCCGCTTCTACCGGGGCGCCGCCGCGATCATGGCCTCCGACCTGGTCGGCAGCCCGACTTCGGGTCTCACGGCGCAACTGTGCGGGGACGCGCACATGCTGAACTTCCGGCTGCTGGCCTCGCCGGAGAGACAGCTGATGTTCGACATCAACGACTTCGACGAGACGCTGCCGGGCCCCTGGGAGTGGGACGTCAAGCGGCTCTCGGCCAGTCTCGTCATCGCGGGCCGGGCCAACGGGTTCGACGACGCCCAGCGCGCCCGTATCGTGCGGGCCACCGTCCGTCAGTACCGCGAGTCGATGAACCGCTTCGCGGAGGCGGGCAACCTCGACGTCTGGTACGCGAAGGTCGGCGCGGACGTCCTCGAAACCCTCGCCGCGGGCCGGCTGGGCAAGCGCAGCCAACGGAATCTGAGCCAGGCCCTGGCCAAGGCTCGTACCCGCGACAGTCTTCAGGTGTTCGACAAGCTCACCGAGACGGTCGACGGCCGGCCCAGGATCGCGGCGGACCCCCCGCTGCTCATCCCGGTCTCCGATCTGCTGCCGGACATCGAGCGCGCCGGTCTCGAACGCCAATTCAGGGGTCTGCTGGAGCGGTACGCCAGGACCCTGTCGTCCGACCGGCGCTCGCTCCTCGCGGACTACCGGCTCGTCGACGTCGCCCGCAAGGTCGTCGGCGTCGGCAGCGTGGGCACCCGGTGCTGGATCTTCCTCCTGCTCGGCCGGGACGGCCGGGACCCCCTCTTCCTCCAGGCCAAGGAGGCCGACGCGTCCGTCCTCGCCCCGCACGTCGGCGCGAGCAAGTACGCCAACCAGGGCGAGCGGGTCGTCGCGGGCCAGCGGCTGATGCAGGCCACCAGCGACATCTTCCTCGGCTGGGAACGGGTGGACGGGTTCGACGGCAAGCAGCGCGACTTCTACGTCCGTCAACTGCGTGACTGGAAGGGCATCGCCATGCCGGAGCGGATGCGGCCGAAGGACATGCGGGCGTTCGGCGCGCTGTGCGGGTTCACCCTGGCGCGTGCGCACGCCCGGTCCGGCGACCGGATCGCGATCGCCGCGTACCTGGGCGGCGGTGAGTCGTTCGACCGGGCCCTCGCCACCTTCGCGGAGGCCTACGCCGACCAGAACGAGCGCGACCACCAGGCCCTGACCCGGGCCGTACGCGCGGGCCGGCTTCCCGCGCGGGAGTTGCAGGCCGCCTGATCCACCCCTGCCCCCTTCGCCCCGCCGCCGTGTCGTCACGCCGGGGCGGTGGCCAGGCAGTCCCGGTCGACGGTCGCGGGCGTCCGGTGTCCTGAGAGAGCCAGGGTGAGGTCGAACTCGGCCAGCAGGGAACGGACGACGTGCTCGACACCGGTCCGGCCGTCGAGGGCGAGACCGTATACGTAAGGACGGCCCACGAGGACGGCCCGGGCGCCCAGCGCCAGCGCTTTGAAGATGTCGTCGCCGGTGCGGACACCGCTGTCGAAGAGGACGGTCAGCCGGTCCCCGACCGCCTCGGCCACCCCGGGCAGCGCGTCCGCGGCGCCGATGGAGCCGGCCACCTGACGGCCGCCGTGGTTGGACACGACCACACCGTCCATCCCGGCTTCGACGGCGAGCCGGGCGTCGTCGGGATGCAGAACGCCCTTGAGGACGATCGGCCCGTCCCAGTGCTCCCGCAGGAACGCGAGGTCGGGCCAGGTCTTGCCCGGATCCCCGAACATGCCCACGAAGTGCAGCACGGCCGCGTCGGGGTCCTCGTGCACCGGCTTGGCGAGCCCCGCCCGGAACGCCGGGTCGGAGAAGTAGTTGGCGGTGCCGACGCCGTGCAGGAACGGCAGATACGCCCGCTCCAGGTCCCGTGGCCGCCAGCCGAGCATCGGTGTGTCCAGGGTGACGACCAGCACCGAGAACCCGGTGGCCCTGGCCCGCGCGAGGAAGCTCCGGGTGACCTCGCGGTCCTTCGCCCAGTACAGCTGGAACCAGCGCTCCGCGTCGCCCATCACCTCCGCTATCTCCTCCATGGGTGTGCTGGACGCCGAGGACAGGATGTACGGCACGCCCTGAGCCGCGGCGGCCCGGGCGGCGGCGGACTCCGCGTCGGGGTGGACGATCGACAGCACCCCGACCGGGGCGAGGGCCAGGGGCGCGGGCAGGGTGCGGCCCAGGGCCTCGACGGTGAGGTCCCGTTCCCGTACGTCCCGCAGCAGCCGGGGCACGATCCGGTGGCGGTCCAGGGCCGCGCGGTTGGCGCGAGCGGTGCTGCCGTCGCCCGCGCTGCCCGCCACATAGCCGACGGGGCCGGCACCGAGACGGTGCTCGGCGAGTTCCTCCAGCCGGGTGAGGTCGGTGGGCAGCCGCGGCACGGCCCCCGCCATCCCGTTCAGATAGATCTCGTACTGGAAATCCGCCCAGTGCTTTGCCATCCGCGCCGTCCCGCCTCTCGTCGTCGAGCACGCCCGCCGACGATCCTGACGAGTCGGTCCGCCGCCGTCCACCACCGGGACGCGGTGCGCCACTTCACCGCCGCTCCCGCCACCCTCGTCCCCCGCGTCCCGACATGAACTCCAGCGGTCTCACGGGGGTCTCGCGAAGGTCTCACGGGAGTCGATCCGGGATTAGTCACGGCGGCAAGCGGAATGTTTCAGGCCGATTGCCGAGCCGTGGAGATCCAGCCATCTGTGATCAACGGACGATCAAGAGCCGCTCAGAATCGGGGTTTGCTTGTTCGAATTCCGTGACTTCACGCCACTACTTCAACACTCAAAGTTACTGAAACCCATGGGGTCGATGTGTGTTCCGGCCTCGGACCCGGCAGAGTGGCGCACGCCGAACCGGCACCGATCGGGCGGCTTCGTCCACGTGACAGGTGAGACGAAACCGCCGGCAATCCAAGAGCGGAAGGATGCACACAATGCCGAACACCGCGCGATGGGCAGCGACTCTCACCCTGACGGCCACCGCCGTCTGCGGCCCCTTCGCGGGCTCCGCGCTGGCCGCCCCGCAGCCCGGCACGTCCGGGCTGTACGCGCCCTCAGCGATGGTTCTGACCACCGGCCACGGTGAGGACGCCGCGGTCGCCACCCCTGAGCGCGCGGTCACCCTGACCTGCGCGCCGCGCCCCTCCGGAACCCACCCGGCCGCCGCCCAGGCGTGCGCCGAACTCCGGGCGAGCGACGGGGACTTCAGCGCCCTCAACGGTACGACCGGGGCGTTCTGCACCAAGCAGTACGACCCCGTGGTCGTCACCGTCCAGGGCGTCTGGCAGGGCAAGCGCGTCGCGTACGAGCGTGTCTTCTCCAATGATTGCGTGAAGAACTCCGCGACGTCGGTCCTGTTCGCCTTCTAGGGCGACGGTGCCGTTCCCCTTCCGGAGGGGATCCCGAGACCGGGGTCGTGTGGTTCCGCGAGTGATGAGCGAGGGCCCGTAACTGGGGAGTGCGTGCCCTGTCGTGGTGTGCCACGCGATCCCGTCCGGGGGTCGGCCAGGCGGAGTGGGGCCGCCGGCCGACCCCCGGCATCTTGTGTCCGGGGCTGATTCTCGGGGCCTGATTCTCCGTGGGGCCGATCATGTGGGGCCGATCGTCCGGGGTCCAGGTCCGACCGTCACTCGGTGGTGACGGTCCAGCGGCCCACCTCCCGGTGTCCGGAGTCGTACAGGGCCTGCCCGTCGCCCGGCGCCATCTCGCAGTGGCGGAGGTTGCCGCCCCAGTACCGCAGGATGCGCTCCAACTCCTGGACGGCGGTGCCCTCGTCCCAGCCCGTACTGTCCAGATCGACCTCGAGAAGGAACTTCACTTCGCGCGTCTCCACTTCTGTGTGGCTCGGATTGGTACCGGCGCGACCGGCACGGTGTACACCTGCCCCCAGGTCCCTCCATCGTTCCACCCGATGTCCCGGCCGGCCGCTGAACCACTGGGCGTGGCTTCGCCGTTGGCGCGGGGGCCGTCCTCCCGTGTCCGCGCACCCGTGGGGCCGGGCGGTCCGCCGCCCGGCCCCACGCGCGCCGTTCACCGGCCTCGCCGGTGTGGGTCACGGTTTCATTCGCGGCCCCGGTCGTGATCGCCGTCGTGCCGTGACTCCTCCTGGGCCCGTTCGTTGGGCGTGATCGCCTCACCGGCCTCGCCCCGGTGGCGGCGCTGCCGGGCGGAGTCGGTGACACGGGTCTCCGCCTCCTCGGCCTCGTGCAGGACCTCCTCCAGTGCCGTCTCGGGCCGGTCGCCGGGCACGCGCTTCTGGTGACGGGTCATGGGGTTCCTTCTCCTTTCCTGGGGCGTCAGCCGGCCGGTGTCGCGATCCGTAGGGCGACCGGACCGGCCTGACTCGGCAGCGGGGCGGCGGGCCCCGCGTCGTCGTGGGTGACCTCCGCCCACCAGGCCGGGCCGTCCTCGATGTGCCGGAGGAACACGCCCTCGCGGATCGCCCAGGGGCAGACGGTCACCGACCTGAGGTCGGTCAGCTTCATGGTCGTGTGCCCGACCACCGCTCCGGCCAGGCTCTGCGCCGCGCGCGGCGCGGAGATGCCCGGGAGCGTGTACCGCTCGGCCGCGGGGAGCGCGGCGAGGCGGTCGATCGCGCGCGCCAGGTCCGACCGGTGCAACTCCCGCTCCACGAACGGGCCGTGCCGACCGGGCGAGGCGCCGCAGAGTCTCGCCAGCTGCTGGAACGTGCGGGACGTGGCCACCGCGGTGCGCGGCCCCTCCCACCGGATCCGCGCGGCGACGTCCCGCAGCTGGTGGCGGACCTTGCGGCGCAGCGCCTTGACGCTGTCGGGCGACGGGATGTCCTGCCCGTCGAAGAACTCATGCGTCAGCCGGCCCGCGCCCAGCGGCAGCGACGCCACGAAGTCCGGCAGCCGCCCCCGGCCGAACGCCACCTCCAGGGAGCCACCCCCGATGTCGAGCAGCGCGAGCGGTCCCGACCGCCAGCCCATCCACCGCCGCGCCCCGAGGAAGGTCAGCTCCGCCTCCACCTCGCCGGGCAGGGTGCACAGGCGTACGCCGGTCTCCTCGCGCACGGCGCGCAGCACGTCCCGGCAGTTCGGCGCGGAACGCACCACGGCCGTCGCGAACGCCAACGGGGCCGAGGCGCCCCAGCGTTCCGCCGTCCGCGCCGCGGCCGCGACCGCCTCCGACAGCTGTCGTACGGCTTCGTCGGGGACGTCCCCTCCGGGAGGCACCTGCTCGGACAGCCGCAGCCGCCACTTGGCGGTGTGCACCGGCAGCGGCACGCCGCCCTCGGTGTCCGCCACCACGAGCCGTACGGTGTTCGATCCCACATCCACCACGCTCATCCGCATGACCCCGGAGTACCCGCGAGCCGCCGCGACACGCGTGCCGCGAACGGCGGTCAGGGGTGAACAGTCGTGTACCGGCCGACCGGGCGCTCCCGCTCACCACCCCGGCCATGGCCTGCCGACCCACCCCCCGATCAAGATGATCAGCCTTATTGCATATGATGTGCAGGTGCAGGAATACGACATCAGGCCCGCGGGCCCCGACGACCTCGACCGTGCCCGCGCGGTGATGCTCGACACCGTCTACCGGGATTTCGGCACGGGCTACGTCCCGCGCTGGCACGGCGACATCATCGATCTGCGCGACGCGTACGTCATGCCCGCCCGGCACACCCTCCTGGTGGCGGTCGACCGGCGGGACGGAGCGGTCGTCGCCACCGGCGCGCTGGACTCCCGAGGCCCCGCGCATCCGCCCAACCCGCGCGCCCTGGCCGAGCGGTACCCGTCCGGCCGGACCGCCCAGCTGCGCCGCGTCTATGTGCGCCCCGAGCACCGACGGCGCGGCCTCGCCCGCCGACTGGTCGCGGCACTGCTGGACTTCGCGGCGGCCGACGGCGGCTACCACTCCGTCTATCTGCACACCGACCCCGCCGTGCCCGGCGCCGAGGATTTCTGGCGTTCCCAGGGCGACGTGGTGTGCGACGAGCGTGCGGAGACCGGCGAGCGGGTCGTGCACTTCGAGATCCCGCTGCCGGCGCGTCCCACCCCCGGCACGGCGGTCGGCACGGCCACCTCGCCTGTCGGATGACACAGGGTGCCGTGCAACGGGCCCTCAACCGGCCGTCCCCGCCCCCTGACCGGCCCGCCCGCCCCCCAACGGCCCTCCCCGCCTCCCCATCGGTCGTCCCCGCCCCCCGGAGAACCAAGGACCATGCGCTCCCCCCGCCGCCGCCGTCGCGTCGTCGCCGGACTGCTGCTCGCCCCCGCTCTGACCGGCTGCTTCGCCTCCGGGGGCGGTTCCTCCGGGGGCGGCTCCGCCGACGGCTCCCGGTTGCGGGTCGCCCTCGCGTTCCCGCCCGCCGAGAACTTCTCCCCGTACGGCGCCGACGCCACCCTCCTCAGCCGGCTCGGTGTCACCGAGGGGCTGACCGCGCTGGACGCCAACGGGGCGGCGGCCCCCGCGCTCGCCCGGTCCTGGACGCGCGAGAACGACCGGAACTGGCTGTTCACCCTGCGCGAGGCGACGTTCCAGGACGGCACCGACGTCACTCCCGCCGCGGTCGCCGCCGCCCTCACCCACGCCGCCGAGGCCCGACCCGTCACCCCGGCGCTCTCGGGCGTCACGCTCACCGCGAAGAAGAACGGCGACCGGCAGGTCCGGATCACCACCGAGAACCCCGACCCCGCCCTGCCGCTGCGGCTGGCCAGCCCCGGCCTCGCGATCCTCTCCGCCAAGGCCTACGCCGGGAAGCGCGTGAATCCCGTCGGCGCGGCCACCGGCCCGTTCGAGCTGACCGAGGTCACCGGCACCACCGCCGCCACCCTGGACCGCTACGACGACTACTGGGGCGGCCGGGCCCAGGCGTCCGGTATCGACGCCCGGTTCATCGCCGACGGCACCGCCCGCACCAACGCCCTGCGCACACGCCAGGTCGACGTGGCCGAGGCCGTCCCGGTGTCGCAGGGGTCCACCCTCACCCGGGGCACCCGCCACGAGACGGCCACCACCCGCACCACCAGCCTTCTGCTCAACACCAGGAACGGCGCCTTCACGGACCCGGAACTGCGCGCCGCCGCCCGTGAGGCCGTCGACGGCTCCGTCCTCGCCAAGGACGTGTACGAGGGGCACGCCGACCCCGGTGTCGGCGTCTTCGGCCCGGCCGTGACCTGGGCCGCCGGCAAACGCCCCGAACCCGCCGGACGGGCGGAGGCGGCCGACCCCGCGGGCATCGCGATCACCGTCGCCACCTACGACAACCGGCCCGAACTGCCCGAGGTCGCCCAGGTGCTCCAGCAGCAGCTCAAGAACGCCGGATTCAAGGTGAAACTGGAGGTGCGCGAGTACTCGCGGCTGGAGAGCGACGCCCTCGCCGGGAAGTTCGACGCGTTCGTCGGCGCCCGCAACTCCCTGCTCGACACCGGCGACCCCGTCTCCGTCCTGGCGAGCGACTTCACCTGCGACGGCGGCTACAACCTCGCGCTGCTGTGCGACAAGAAGGTCGACCGTGCCGTCGCGGACGCCCAGCAGGAGTCCGACACCGCCGAGCGGCAGCGGGCGGCGTTGAAGGCCGAGGCGGCCGTCCTCGCCACCGACGCCACGGTGCCGCTCGTCCACCAGCGGATCATCACCGGCGTCGGGACCTCCGTACGCGGTGTGCTCCTCGACCCGTACGAGCGCACCCTCATCGGAACGGGGACCCGGCGCTGATACGGAACCTGTGGCGCGTCCTGCTCGCCGCCGCCCTGCTGTGCGGTATCGGCCTGCTGCCGTGGCTGTCGCGCACCGACCCGGCGCTCACCGTCCTCAAGGCGCGCTCCGCGGAACGTGACCCGACACCGGACGCCCTGGCCGCCGTACGGGATCAACTGGGCCTCGACGCGGGCCCGGCGAAACTGCTCGGGGAGTGGTTCGGCGGGCTCGCGCGCGGAGACGCCGGACGGTCGTGGATCTCCGGCGGCGAGGTCACCCCCGCCGTGGTCCAGGCGCTCGGCGTCTCCCTGCTGCTGATGGCCGCCGCGCTCGTGGTCGCGCTGCTCACGGCCGGTGCGGTGTGCGCCCGCACCCTGCTGCGGGGCGCGGGCCGACGCCTCGACGACCGCGGGGGCGGAGGCGGCGGGGCGGCGATGCTGGCCGCGCTGCCCGAGTTCCTCACCGGATCGGTGCTCGCGGTCGTGGTCGGGGTCCACCTCGGCTGGCTCCCCGCGCTCGGCTGGTACGGGCCGCGGTGGACGGTGCTGCCCGCCCTCGCCCTCGGTCTGCCCGCCGGGGCACTGCTCGGCCGGATGCTCGACGACCTGCTGCCGGGCGCCTTCGCCGAACCCTGGGCGCTCGCCGCCGCCGCGCGCGGCACACCCGGGCGGATCGTGGCCCGCCGCGCCGTACGCCGCTGTGTGCCCGGACTCCTGCCGAACGTGGGCCTGTTCGTGGTCGGCCTCACCGGCGGCGCCGTCGCCGTCGAGCAGATCTTCGACATACCCGGCCTCGGCCGCACCACACTCCAGGCCGCCGTCGCCCAGGACCTCCCCGTCCTCCAGGCCGGCACCCTCGCCCTCGTCCTGCTGGCCGCCCTCGCCGGAGCCTGCGCCCGGCTCGCCGCCCGCCTCCTCATCGGCCCCGCCCTGCGCGACGGCGCCCTGGCCTCCCCGCACCGCCCGAAGCCCGCCGGACCACGCGTCGCCCCCCTCGTGCTCGGCACCGCCCTCCTCGGCACCGTGGCCCTCGGGCTGACCCGCGACCCGCTCGCCCTCGACACCGGCGCCCGCCTCGAACCCCCCTCCTGGGCGCACCCGTTGGGCACCGACGCGCTCGGCCGGGACCTCCTCGCCCGGATCGGACACGGCGCGTTCACCACCCTCTCCCTGGCGGTCGCGATCAGCGCCGCCGCACTGCTGACCGGTGTGCTGCTCGGGCTGCTGCCCCGTCTGTCCGGGCCGCTCGTCGACACCGTCAACGCCATACCGGCGGTCCTCGCCGGCCTGCTCGTCGCCGGTGCCGTCGGGAACGGGGCGGCCACCCCGGCGCTGGCCGTGGCTGCCGTCGCCTGGGTGCCGCTCGCCGCCCACACCACCGCCCTGCTCGAACAGGAACGGGCCACCACCCACATCACCGCCACCAAGGGCCTCGGCGCGACCGGCGGACAGCTCCTCCGCCGCGAGATCCTCCCCGCGCTCCTGCCGCCCGTCACCCACCACGCCCTGCTGCGGCTGCCCGGCGTGGCCCTCGCCCTGACCTCCCTCGGCTTCCTCGGCCTCGGCGCCCAGCCGCCCGACCCCGAGTGGGGCCTCCTCCTCGCCGAGAACCAGCCGTACGCCGAACGCGCCCCCTGGGCCGTCCTCGCACCCGCCGCCGCCCTCGCACTGCTGGGCGCGCTCGCCGTCACAGCCGCGGGCGGAGTGCGGCTGCCCCGTCCGCGCACCAGGGCCGCACGGCGGCCGGAGCCCGCCGTCGCCACCCCCGCAGGAGAGACCGCATGACCGAGCCCCAGCGACAGCCGAGCGGAACCGCCCCGGACCGGGTGGCCGACGTGGGCGAGGCGCCCGTACCGACGTCCGCCGGCCCCTCGCGACGCCGACCCGCCGAGCCCTCGCGAGGCGGGCCCGAAAAGCCCTCGCGGCTCCGCGCCTGGGGGCGGCTGAACCCCCTGCTGCGGCTGCTGATCCTCACCCAGCTGGCCTTCAACGTCGGCTTCTTCGCCGTACTGCCCTTCCTCGCCGAGCACCTCGGCACGGCGATCGGGATGGCCGGCTGGATGGTCGGGTTCGTGCTCGGGCTGCGGACGTTCAGCCAGCAGGGCCTGTTCGTGGTGGGCGGGGCGCTCGCCGACCGGTACGGCGTGCGCCCCGTCGTCCTCGTGGGCTGTGTGCTCCGGATCGCGGGGTTCGCATGGCTCGGCTACGCCGAAGCGGCCTGGTCGGTCATCGGCGCCGTGCTGCTCATCGGCTTCGCGGCGGCCCTGTTCTCGCCCGCCGTCGAGTCCGAGGTCGCCCGGCAGGCCGTGGTCTGGGAGGAGTCGGGCGGCGGGTCCCGTACGCGGGTGCTCGCTCTGTTCACGGTCGCGGGGCAGGCCGGGGCGTTCGTCGGCCCGCTCATCGGCGCTCTGCTGCTCGCCGTCGACTACCGCGTGGTGTGCCTCGGGGGCGCCGGTGTCTTCGTCCTCGTCCTCGCCGGTCACGCCCGGCTGCTGCCGCAGCACATACCCGGCCGGGAGCGGGTCGAGGTGCGGGGCGGCCTCGGCGGGCTGCTGCGCAACCGCCGGTTCCTGGCACTGTGCGGCGCCTACGGGGCCTATCTGCTCGCCTACAACCAGCTGTACCTCCTGCTGCCCGACGAGGTGGAGCGGGCCACCGGGTCGCAGGCCGCGCTCGCCTGGCTGTTCGGGCTGTCCTCGCTGCTGGTGGTGACCGCGCAGCTGCCGGTGACCCGCTGGGCGGGGGACCGGTTGGATCTGCGACGGTCGATGGCGGCGGGGCTGCTGCTGATCGCGGCCGGGTTCGGCGTGGTGGCCCTCGCCCGGCCCGCCGGATGGACGGGCACCGCGGGGCTGCTGCCCGCCGCCGGGTTCGTGGTCCTGCTGACGCTCGGGCAGATGCTCGTGGCCCCGGCCGCCCGGGCCTGGGTGCCGGACCTCGCCGTCGAGGGCCGCCTCGGGCTGTACACGGGGGCCATGTCCTCCGTCTCCGGTCTGATCGTCCTGCTCGGCAGCGCGGGCGCCGGGTCCCTCATGGACACCGGGCTGCCCCCGGCCGTCCCCTGGGCGGTGCTGGCGGCCGTCCCGGTCGCCTCGATCCTGCTGCTGCCGCGCCGCTCGCGCGCGGCCGGGCGGCACTGACGGTCCCTCCGCGGTGGCCCGTGATGGGCCCTGCTGTTGCCTCGCGTATCGAATATCGATAGATTTCCATCGCTCATCGAGAGAAGGAGGGGTGATGGGAAAGCTGACGACGCTCGCGCTCCGCGTGGTGATCGCGGTGCTGTTGGCGGGTTCGGTGCTGGTGCAGGGGGTGATGGTGCCCTTGCTGGCCGCCGATCTGGACGGTCTCGACCCGGACATGGCGCATGTGCGCACCCCGGTGCTGGTGATCGTGGTCCTGGGCGTGGTGACCGTTCAGGCGGTGTTGGTCTGTGTATGGCGGCTGGTGACGATGGTCCGGCGCGACACGGTCTTCTCCCACGAGGCCTTCCGCTATGTGCACGGCGTCATCGGCGCGATGGTGGCGGCCTCCGCCCTCGTGTTCGCACTCGGCGTGGTGCTGGCGCCCGGCGAGGCGGTCGCACCGGGCGTCGTGCTGCTGCTGGGCGGTGTCTCCCTGGCGGTCCTGGGGGTCGCACTCATCGTGCTCGTCCTGCGGCTGCTCCTCGCCAAGGCCGTCGCCCGCGACATCGAGGCGGCGCGGATGCGGGCCGAACTGGCCGAGGTGATCTGATGCCGATCGCCGTCGACATCGACGTGATGCTGGCCAGGCGGAAGATGTCCGTGGGCGAACTCGCCGACCGCGTCGGGATCACCCCCGCCAACCTGGCCGTGCTCAAGAACGGCCGGGCCAGGGCGGTGCGGTTCACCACGCTGGAGGCCCTGTGCGAGGTGCTGGAGTGCCAGCCGGGAGACCTGCTCCGCTGGGAGCCCGGCCCGCCCGAGGGCGGCGACACCGAGGCCGAGGCGGGGGAGGCCCGGCCGGGGGCGGTCGAGGTGGACGCGGTCGAGGCGGGCGCCGCCGGCTGACGCACCCCGGACGGGCCGGGTCGGGGGAGCGCCCCGAAGAAGTGTTCGGAGGGCCCCCGGCGGTGTCGGTCCGGTGTCCGGTGGAACCCGGAGGCCGACGACGACAGGTTCGCCGAGGACCGGGAGGCCCCGTGATCCAGCACTCCGACGCCCTGTACCGGCGGGTGCGCGCGGCGGTCGCCGAACAGGCCGACGCGTGCTGGAAGGTGGCGACGACCCTGCACGCCGACCCGGAGTACGCCTTCGACGAGCGGCGGGCGGCGGCGCTGCTCACCGGTGAGCTGCGGCGGGCCGGCTTCGAGGTCCAGGAGGGGGTGGCGGGCATGCCGACGGCCTTCGTGGCGCGGTCGGGCGCCGAGCGGCCCGCGGTGGCGCTGCTGCTGGAGTACGACGCCCTGCCCGGGCTCGGCCACGCCTGCGGCCACCACCTGATCGCCGCCGCCGGCCTCGGCGCCGCCCTCGCCGCCCGCACCGCCCTGGACGACGGCGCCGGCTCCGTGCTGGCGGTGGGCACCCCGGCCGAGGAGGGCGGCGGAGGCAAGGCACTGGAGGTGGAGGCCGGTGTCTTCGACGGCATCGACGCCGCGCTCATGTTCCATCCGGGGGTGCACGACTGGACCCGGGCCCCGCTGACGGCGCAGGAGCAGTACCGGGTCGCCTTCCACGGGCGGGCCGCCCATCCCACGGGCAACCCCACCGAGGGCGTCGACGCGCTCGCCGCCCTCGTGGAACTCTTCAACGTCCTGGCCGCGCTCGGCCGCCGACTGCCGCGGGCCTCCCACATCCAGGGCATCGTCACCCACGGCGGCGAGGCCACGAACATCGTCCCCGCCCTCGCGGAAGGCCGCTTCGGGCTGCGCGCGGCCACCACCGGTGCCCTCGACGACCTCGCCCGACAGCTCGCGACCAGCGCCGAGGGCGTGGCCCTGGCCACCGGCACGAGCGTCACCGTCGAGCGGGCCACCATCCGGTACGAGCACTTCCGGGACAGTGGGCCGCTCTCCGACCGCTTCGCCGCCCACCTCGACCGCGCCGGCGTCCGTCTGGGCCCGCCCGCGGACGGCGTGTACCTCGGCTCCTCCGACATCGGCAACGTCAGCGCCCGCGTCCCCGCCATCCACCCGTTCGTCGCGATCATGGACGAGGACGGGTCCGACCACACACCCGAGTTCGCCGAGGCCGGCGTCTCGGAACGGGCCCGCCGGGTGCTCCGGGCGGCCACGGAGGCGCTGGCGTGCACGGCCGTCGACGTGCTGCGCGACCCCGCCCTGCGGGAACGGATCCGGCGCCCGTACGGGTGAGGCAGCCGCACGGCGACCGTCCGTCCGGCAACCGCAGCTCCCACGGCAGGCCCACCCCGGACCGCCACCGGACGGGGCGTCAGGCCAACTGGCGTCGTACCAGCTCGTGCAGGCGTCCCCCGGTGTCCGCCAGCAGAACCGCCGGTGGGCCCACTTCGACGACCTTGCCGTCCTCCATCACGACCACCCGGTCCGCGTCCATCACCGTGGACAGCCGGTGCGCGATCACGATCCGCGTGGCGTTGAGGGCGCGGGTGCTCTCCATGACCGTGCGCTGGGTCTCGTTGTCGAGGGCGCTGGTCGCCTCGTCGAAGAAGAGGATGCGGGGGCGCCGGATGAGGGCCTGGGCGATCATCAGCCGCTGGCGCTGGCCGCCGGAGACCGCCCCGTTGCCCTGGACGATGGTGTGCAGGCCCATCGGCATGCGCCGGATGTCCTCCGCGAGCCCCGCCATCTCCGCCGCCGTCATCGCCTCCTCCGGCGTGTACGGCTCCGTGCCGCAGATGACGTCCAGGATCGAACCCGTGAACGGCTGGGCGTGCTGGAGCACCACACCGCACTGCCGGCGCACGGCGGACTGGTCGAGGGCGGTCAGGTCCTGCCCGTCGTACAGGACACCGCCCGACACCGGCCGGTCGAAGCCGATGAGCAGACGCAGCAGGGTCGACTTGCCGCAGCCGCTCGGGCCGACGACCGCGACGAACTCGCCGGGCTCGATCGCGAAGGACACGTCGTCCAGCACCAGCGGCCCGTCGTCCGCGTACCGGAAGGACAGCCGGCGGGCCTCGATCGCGCCGGAGAGCACGCCGGGGCGCGTGCTGGCCGTCCGCACCTCGGGGGTCGCCTCCAGCACCGGCTTGATCTCCTCGAACAGCGGCAGCACGGCCACCGCCGACACGAACGCGCCGGTCAGCTGGGTGACCGAGGTCAGCAGCATGGTCACCGAGGTGTTGAAGGTGAGGAACTCCGCCGCCGACATCGAACCGCGCGCCGGACCCGCCAGCAGCATGAACATCAGCAGCGTGCACAGCGGCAGATACACCGCCCCCAGCACCGTGTTGAGGTTCTTGATGCCGCCGACCTTCTGCTGGAGCTCCCGGCTGCGCGCGAACTCGCCCGCCCAGGCGGCGTAGGCGTAGTTCTCCGCGGCCGCCACCCGTAGCTTCGGCAGTCCCCGCAGCGTCTGGAACGCCTGGTTGTTCAGCTTGTTGCCCAGGACCACCAGCCGCCGCTGCCAGCGCACCTGCCACAGACCGAGGCCGAGGAACACCGCGGTCACCACCACGAGCATGCCGATCGCGGCCAGCGCCATCGGCACGCTGTACCAGAGCAGCAGCGCCAGGTTCACGGCACCGACCGTCACCGACTGCGCGACCACCGGGCCCACCCCGGCGAGCGTGCGGCGGATGGCGCTGATGCCCATGGCGGCGCTCGCCAGCTCACCCGTCGAACGCGACGCGAAGAACTTCGTCGGCAGCCTCAGCAGCCGGTCCCACACCGCTGGTTGGAGCGTCGCCTCGATCCGGCCCTCCAGCCTGAGGATCGTCAGGTTCTGCAACAGCAGGAACGCCGCCGACACCACACTCGCGAGCATCACCGCGAGACACGCCTGCGCGATCAGGTTCTCCTGCGCCTTCGGCACGTACTCGCCGAGGATCCGGCCCGTCGCGATCGGCACCAGCGAGCCCAGCACCACCGTCACCAGACCGCTCAGCAGCAGGCCCGTCATGTCGCCGCCGGTGCCGTGGAGGCTGAACCGCGTCAACCGCAGCGGCGTCAGCGCCCGTTCGGGCAACGGACGATAGAACATCACCGCCCGCGGCTCGAACTCCGCCGCGTTCGCCCTCTCGACCGGCGTCTCCCGGCCCGAGGACGGCTGCACGGCCACATAGCCGCCGCGCCGCCACAACAGGGCCACAGGGGCACCGGACAGCGCCCGGTGGCCGACCAGCGGACCCACGTCGTCCCGCCACCAGTGCCCGTCCAGCCGTACGGCACGGACCCGGACCCGGGAGGCCAGCGCGATCCGCTCGACCGGATCGAGCCGGTCGCTCTCCGCGCCGCTCTGCGCGGGCTCCGCGAGCACGATCCCGGCCGCGCGGGCGACGAGCCGGCAGGCCGCGTACGTCGCGTCGGCGTCCGCGGCCGTCGTCCGCCGGGCCGCCGAGGACCGGCCGATGGAGGCGAGCAGCGTCCGGTCGGCCTGGACGCGGACGGCCTCACCGGCCTTGATGCCGGCCGCCGTACGGTCCTCGTGGGTGCGCTCCAGCTGCTCGATCCAGCGGTCCAGGGTGGCCAGCAGCCGGTACTGCTGGTCGACCATGCTCTGCCAGACCCCCGGGTCCATCAGCAGATCGGCCGCCGCCTCCGCCCCGTACAGCGAGCCGTACTGGACGCTGCCCGGCGGGACCTGCATCCAGAACACGTCGTCGTCGGTGGGGGCCGCGGCCTGCTCGGTGGCCATCGGCGCCTGGAAGAGAATGGACAGACCGCGGCCGACGCCCAGGGCGAGCGCGTACTCCAGCGGACTGCTCTGCGGGGGCACCAGCTGCGGGTTGCCCCACTCGTCGTACGACCAGGTCTCGGTGTTCGCCGGCTGGTACAGCTCCCGCAGGCCGATACGGCGCACCACACAGTCCCTGAGCGGGCGGGCCACCAGGGTGTGCTGGGACCCCGCGACCGGGCCGAGCAGCAGGGCGCCCGCCTCCAGTCGGCCGAGATGGTGCCAGTGACCCTGCTCCGCGGCGTCGACCGCGAACAGGTCCAGGGCGCCGGAGGCCACCAGCCACAGCACCTGCGGGCCTTCGAGGTCGAGACGGGTGAGGCCCGCGCAGTCCAACGGCGCGCCCATGGCGCCCAGCGCACCGAGAACGAGGTCTCCCTCGTGGACGGCAGTCATCTCACCGCTCCCTGACCAGCCGGGCGTACGCGCCGCCGCGCGCCACCAGTTCCTCGTGCCGGCCGCGCTCCACGATCGTGCCGTGCTCCAGGACGACGATCTCGTCGCTGTCGCGGACCGTGCTGAGCCGGTGGGCGATCACCACGCAGGCGCAGCCGCGCTTGCGCAGGTTGTCCATGACGACCAGCTCCGTCTCCGCGTCGAGCGCGCTGGTCACCTCGTCGAGGACGAGGATGCTGGGCCGGCGGACCAACGCCCGCGCGATCTCCAGACGTTGCCGCTGACCGCCGGAGAAGTTCCGCCCGTCCTGCTCGACCCGGCTGTGGATGCCACCGGGGCGGCGGACCACCACGTCGTACAGGGCCGCGTCCCGCAGCGCCTCCACCACGGCCTCGTCCGGGATCGACGGATCCCACAGGGCCACGTTGTCGCGGACGGTGCCCTCGAACAGGAACACCTCCTGGTCGACGAAGGAGACGGACGCGGCGAGCGCGCCGCGCGGGATGTCCTCCAGACGCCGGCCGTCGATCCGGATCACGCCCTCCCACGGCGCGTACAGGCCCGAGATCAGCCGGGACACCGTCGACTTGCCGCTGCCGGAGCCGCCCACCAGCGCCACCTGCCGGCCCGGTCCGACCGTCAGGTCGAAGCCGGAGAGCAGCGGCTTGTCGAGGGGGCTGTAGCCGAAGGTGATGCTCTCCAGCTCGACGTGGCCGTGCAGCCGGCGGGTCGACTCGGCGCCGTCGGGGCGGCCGTACAGCGGGTCGGCCTGGAAGTTCTCCACGTCCTTCAGCCGCGCCACGTCGGCCGCGAAGTCCTGGATACGGCCCGCGACACCGTTGAGGCGGGTGATCGGCGCGGTGAAACGCGTGACCAGCGCCTGGAAGGCCACCAGCAGCCCCACCGAGATGTGGCCCTCGACGGCGCGCATCCCGCCGATCCACAGGATCAGCGCGCTGTTGAGGGTGGCGAGGGTCGGGGCGACCACCCCCAGCCAGGCGCTCGGCACGCCCAGCCGCTGCTGCTCCTCCAGCGTGGTCGCGTGCTGTCCGGCCCACTTGCGGAAGTAGCCGTCCTCGCCGCCGGTCGCCTTCATCGTCTCGATCAGCTGCAGACCGGTGTACGCGGTGTTCGTGAGCCGGGCGTTGTCGGCGCGCAGCTTGGCGGTGCGGGTCGCGCGCAGCCGGATCACGACCCGCATCGCCACCACGTTCAGCAGGGCGACCGCGATGCCGACGAAGGTGAGCTGCGGGTCGTAGGTGTAGAGGAGCACGGCGTAGAGGACCACCACGATCGCGTCCACGCCGGCCGCCGCGAGGTCGCGGGCCAGGGTCTCGGCGACCGCGTCGTTGGACTGGAGCCGCTGGACGAGGTCGGCGGGGCTGCGCTGCGCGAAGAACGTGACGGGCAGGCGCAGGAGATGGCGCAGGAAGCGGGCACTGCTGAGCGTCGACGAGATCAGCCGGCCGCGCAGCAGGTTCGCCTGCTGCAGCCAGGTCAGCAGCACCGTCAGCAGCACGCACGCGCCCATGGACGTGAACAGCACACCCAGCAGCGAGGTCTGGCCGCCGATCAGGAACATGTCGATGTAGGTGCGGCTGAGGGCGGGCACCGCCGCGCCCACCGCCACCAGCAGCAGACTCGCGAGGACGGCGGCCGGCAGGGTGCCGGACGTGCCGCGCATCCGGGCGGGCATCGCGCCCAGCACCCCCGGTCGGCGGCCGCCCCGCTCGAAGTCGTCGCCCGGTTCCATGACGAGGACGACTCCCGTGAAGCTGGAGTCGAAGTCCTCCATCGCCACGAAACGGCGGCCCTTGCCGGGATCGTTGATGTGGACGCCGCGCCGGCCGAAGCGGCGCCCCATCCCGTCGTAGACGACGTAGTGGTTGAACTCCCAGAACAGGATGGCCGGGGCCCGTACCTCGGCGAGGGCGGCCACGTCCATCTGCATGCCCTTGGCGGTCAGACCGTAACCACGGGCCGCCTTCAGCAGATTGCTCGCACGGGAGCCGTCGCGGGAGACACCGCAGGCGATGCGCAGCTCCTCCAGCGGGATGTGCCGCCCGTAGTGCCCGAGGACCATGGCGAGGGAGGCGGCGCCGCACTCCACGGCCTCCATCTGGAGGACGGTCGGGGTCCGGACGCCCTTGCGGACGCCCTTGGGCACCGGGCGTTTCCTCGGCGCCGTCTTGCGCCTGCCGTGCGTCGACGGTGGCGCGGTGTCGGGGGATGAGGTCACGGGAGCAGCCAATCGATCGGACGCTCGTCGGCCATGCGGACGGAAGCCGTGGCCATGGTCATGGAGGTCAGCTCGAACGGCGGCCCGTCCTGCGACGACCACCGGTAGCCCGACCTGGTCGACGCCTCCCGGTCCAGCCGCACGGTGACGGCCACGGGCCGGCCTTTCTTGGTGAACTGCTCACCGAGCTGGCGGTCCCCGAGGAACGCGGCGATCGACTGCGGTGTCTGCGCGGTGCGGTCCACGGACTTCACATGGCCGCGCAGCACCCCGTAGCGCTGGGCGGGCGCCGACTGGACGGTCAGGTCCACGCGCGCGTTCCGGGGGATGGAGGCGGCGTTCTCGGCGGGCACGTACACCGTGGCGTACAGCGGGTCGTCGGGTTCCGCGACCTTCTCGACGGCCGCGACATCGGCGCCGGTGCGGATGATCTGGCCCATCGTGGCGGCGAGCGCGGAGATCCGGCCCGCGGCGACGGACCGTACGACGGTCTCGCCGTCGGCGGTGGCCACCTTCAGGACCGGGGCCCTGGCGGGGAGCCGCTCGCCCTGCTTCACGAGGACGGCGGTGACCTGGCCCGAGACCGGGCTCTGCAGGACGTAACTGCCCTGGTTGTGCGTGAGGACGGCGGGCGCGCCGACCGTGGAGGCGACGGAACCGGTGACGGCCCACGCGGACGCGGCGGCCATGGCCACCACCGTCACGGACAGCACGAGCCAGCCCTGCGGGCGGGCGAAACGCACGGGGAGGTCGAGTTCCTCCGGCGACTGGAGCTTGGCGAGGGCCTGTTGGCGGAACTGCACGGGACTTCCCTCACCTGCGAGGAACGGAGGACGGGACGACGGCACCCGAGAGTCCCGGAACCGTCAGGCGGTTCCGGGACTCAGCGGTACCAGGGGTCGATCAGAGACCGGCGACCAGGCTGGTGAGCGGCGCGGTGTTCAGGCCGGTGACACCCTCGACGGTGCTGACGGCCGTGTTGGCCAGGCCGGAAACCGGGGCGACGCCGTCCACCAGGCCGGTGACGGTGCCGACGGCGTTGATCTGCAGACCACCGGCAACGGCGTCCAGCGCGGCGTCCGACAGCTCGGCGGTCTCAACCTGGGGGGTGGAGTTCATGATGGAACTTCCCTTCGTATGGATATTCATAAGGGGGGAGCGGCCCCCTTCTGGGGACAGAACGACGGCCGCACACGGGGGCGCTCGACTCTCGTCTCCGAGAGCTCGGCGGCCCCTCGCGGTGCGATGGATCAAAGCAGATCGCCGTGGCGCACATCCAATCAAGAAGTGCTCTCACCAGCGCACTTGGTGACCGAGGCCGGTCATCCGTGCAGGGCCGCGCACGCGTTGGGGCCAAGTTCTTCACACCGCGCCCGGCATCGTCATCACCGCTTGATTGCCACTCGGAAAACGAACTGGACACTCCCGCCTCAAAGACGCGGCGCCCGGCGGACCGCTGTGCAGATCCGCCGGGCGCCGTGACCCCGCTGGGCATTCGGTGTGGAGATTCCCTGAAGCCGTCGTCTCCATCGGTGACCGGAACGGACCGCTGTCGAGCCATCGCTGAACGTGCCCACGACGGCGCCCAGTTGCGATGATCGGCCACGGAAAGGGCGACTTGTCACCCCAACAGGGCGTACACCGTGCTCGCCCGGGCCGCCAGCTCGCCCGAGTCGGCCGTCGTCATCGCGATCTCGGCGAAGGCCATCCGGCGGCCCAGCTTGGTGAGCACCGCCTCGACGAGCACGTCCTCACCCACCACCGCCCGCTGGAAGCTGGTCGACTGCTGGACCGTCGTCATCGGTACGAAGGAGCCGCGCGCCGCCGACACCGCGATCACCGTCGCCGTGTCGGCCGCCGCCATCAGTGCCTGACCCGACAGGGCGCCGCCTTCACGGGTCAGCCGGTCGGACCACGGCAGGCGCAGCATCGCGCGCCCCTCGTCCAGGTCGACGGCCGTCAGGCCCAGGTCGAGCACCCAGGGGGCGAAGTTGGCGGCGAGGATCTTGTCGGCTTCGGCGGGTGTGAGCGTCATGCGGGCATCGTTCCCGCTCACACGGGCGGGAAGTCGTGAAATGCCCACCCGAACCGCACTTTGCGAAACGCAACGTCGAAATCTTTTTGCGAGGCGTTGAACACCCCACCGGAACCATCCGTACCAACTGGCAACCAGGCGCCCCCAGTTCACCCGCCGGACGGCGGCACGGACCCCGTCCCCAGGAGGTCAAGAGTTGAGTCACAAACGAGCCACCAAGCGTAAGGCGTTCATTGCCGCAGGCGGTGTGGCGGCGCTCGGGGCCGCGGCCCTCATCCTGCCGAACGCGATGGCGTCCCAGACGGAGTCGAACCAGGCCGCCCCGAAGACGCTCGCCGCGAGTGACGCCTCCGTTCTTGCCGCCCAGCTTCAGAAGACACTCGGTGAGGCGTTCGCAGGCGCGTACTACGAATCGGGCGACAAGCAGCTCGTCGTCAACGTCGACCGCCAGCGGATCCAAGGCGGCGACAACGTGCTCGCCCAGGCCGAGCAGGCCGGTGCGGAGATCCGTGAGGTCGACAACAGCTGGTCCGAGCTCAAGGCCGGCGCCGCCACGCTGAAGAAGCAGGCGACCGTCCCGGGCACCGCCTGGGCGATCGACCCCCGCACCAACAAGATCCAGGTCACCGCCGACTCCACGGTCACCGGTGAGAACTGGGACACCGTCGAGTCCACGGTGAAGTCCCTCGGCGCCGGCATGGCGACCGTCAAGAAGTCCGCCGGTACCTTCAAGCCCTTCCTGGAGGGCGGCGACGCCATCTTCGGCGGCGGCGCGCGCTGCTCGGCCGGCTTCAACGTCACCAACGCCGACGGCACGCCTGGCTTCCTGACGGCCGGTCACTGCGGTGTCGTGGAGCCCGAGTGGTCGGAGGAGGAGGGCGGCGCGCCGATCGGCACGGTCGACGCGGAGACCGCCACCTTCCCCGGCGTCGGTGACTTCGCCCTGGTCAAGTACAACGATCCCGCCACCCAGGCGGCCAGCACCGTCGACCTCGGCAACGGCCAGACGGTGAACATCAACGCCGCGGGCGAGGCCACCGTCGGCCTCCAGGTCTTCCGCATGGGCAGCACCACCGGTCTCGCCGACGGCCAGGTCACCGGCCTCGACGCGACGGTGAACTACCCCGAGGGCACCGTCACCGGCCTCATCCAGACCAACGTCTGCGCCGAGCCCGGCGACAGCGGCGGCTCGCTGTTCACCCAGGACGGCCAGGCCATCGGCCTGACCTCCGGTGGCAGCGGTGACTGCACTGTGGGCGGCGAGACCTTCTTCCAGCCCGTCACCACCGCCCTCGCGGCGGTCGGCGCCACCATCGGCGAAGGCGGCGCGGGCGCCGGCGAGGAGGCCGCCGGCGGTGCCGGTGACGCCGCGGGCGCCGGCGAGGAAGCGGCCGGTGGCGCGGGTGCGGGCGAGCAGGCCGACGGTGGCGCGGGCGCCGGCCAGGAAGAGGGTGCCGCCGCGGCGGGCGCGGGCGAGCAGGCGGTCGGCGGTGCCGGCGACGCGGGCGACGCCGGTGCGGGCGACAAGGGCGACGCGGGCGCCGTGGCCGGTGCCGGTGACGCCGGTGCGGGCCAGGAGCAGCAGCAGGGCGCCGATGACCAGGGCGTCGACCAGCAGGGCAACGCCGGTCGGTGACCGCACAGCGGTGAAGGCGTGGACGACGGTTCCGTGACCAGCGGCCACTGACAGCGGACCGTCGGCCCCACGATCCACCCGCGGGCCGCACCACACCACACCGGCCCGCAGGTGGAACGGTCCGGCCCTCCGAGGGGAGGGCCGGACCGCTGCCGTGTCCGCGGTCGGTGACGCTCAGACCGGCTGCCACAGCTCGATGCGATTGCCCTCGGGATCGGTGACCCAGCCGAACCGGCCGACACCGTCCATCTCCTGCGTCTCCTCGGCGACATCGGCGCCCGCGGCCCGCAGCTGGGCGAGCATCGCGTCCAGGTCGCGTACCCGGAAGTTGAGCATGGTCCGCTGGTCGCCGGGCCCGAAGTAGTCGGTCCCGGACTCGAACGCCGCGAACACCGTGGGTCCGGCCTCCTGACGCCACAGCCCCGTCGCGTCGATGTCCAAACCCAGGCAGTCGCGGTACCAGGCGCTCAGGGCCGCCGGGTCGGCGGCCCGGACGAAGTACCCGCCGATTCCCCGCACATGTTCCATGCCGCCATCCTTCCCCTGTCCCGTGGCCGTGGCCGTGGCCCGGCCCGCGCACCGCGCCCGCGATCGCGATCGCGATCGCCGAGTCATCCGGTGGCGACCGCCCGCAGCAGCAGCAACGCCACGTCGTCCGACCGTTCCTCCGCCGTCCCCGTCTCCCGGACGAGCCCGTCGGCGAGCGCCTCCAGCGGCCGGTCACCGGTCGTCGCGAGCCGCTCCCCGAGATCGGCCAGCGCGTCCTCGATGTCGACGCCCGGCGACTCGATGAGCCCGTCGGTGTAGAGCGCGAGCACGGAACCCTCCGAGAGCGCGACCTCGGTCGTCGGATACGTGGCGGACGCGTCGATGCCGAGGAGCGGCCCGCCCGCGAGGTCCAGCACCTTCACCCGCCCGTCCGGCCGGCGCAGCAGCGGCGGCGGATGACCGGCACGCGCCATGACGGCCGTGCCGTGCGCCGGGTCGAGACGCAGGTACAGACAACTGGCGAACAGATCGCTGCCGAGGTCGATCAGCAGCCGGTTGGTGCTGCTCATCACGTCCTCAGGTGCCTGCCCCACGGTCGTGTACGCGCGGACCGCGGTACGGATCTGCCCCATCAGCCCCGCCGCCGTCACGTTGTGCCCCTGCACGTCGCCGATCACCGCCGACGCCCGGCCGTGCGAGAGCACCAGGTCGAAGAAGTCGCCGCCGATGTCCATGCCCCGGGTCGCCGGCAGATAGCGGGAGGCCGCGTCGATACCGGGGATCGACGGCAGCGAGTGCGGCAGCAGCGCGGCCTGCAGACCGTGCGCGAGCTGATGCTTGGCGTCGTACAGCAGCGCCCGCTGCAACGCCTGGGCGATCAGCCCGCTGAGGCTGGTCAGCACCGCGCGCTCCTCCGCCGGGAAGGGATGCGGATCGGCGTACCCGAGCACACAGGTGCCCACCGGCTGCCCCTGGGCGATCAGCGGCAGATACGCCCAGGCGCCCATCCCGTCCGGGGTCGTCTGGCGCACCGGGTACAGATGCTCCAGCTGCTGCCGGCTCTCGAAGAAGGCGGGCACCCCGGCGGTCAGGGCGCGGGCGCCGGGGGTCTGCGCGCTGAGCGGCATGCCGTCGAACCGTTCGACGAGGTGCGGGTCGGGGTACCCGTGGTGGCCCAGTACATGGAGCCGTCCCGCCCGTGAGCCGAGCATCACCAGCGCCTGGGAGCCGACGGCCGGGACGATCTCGTTCGCGACCAGCTCCACCACGTCCTGCACCCCCACCGCCTCGGTGAGGGCGCTCGCCATGGCCAGCACGTGGTCGATGGTCACCAGCCGGCCGGGACCGTCGTCGTCCTCCTGGCGTGCGGCACTCTTCGGCGAGGCGACCGAGCGGGCCCGGGAGATCCGCACGCTCAGTCCGTTCGTCCCCGGATACAGCCGGAACGACAGCCACTCGCCCGGCGGCTTCAGCGCCATGAACGACGTGACGTGCTGACTCATCAGCGCGGCCCGGTAGCGGTCCTCGTGCGCGGGGTCGTTCAGCCACGGCACGGACGCCCACAGCTGCATGCCCAGCAGCGCGCTCACCGGGATGCCGAGCAGCTCGGCGGTGGCCGCGTTGGCGAAGGTGATCCGCCCGTGCAGATCGAGCGCGCACATCCCGTACGGCAGACGCGCCACCATCCGGGCCGCCTCCACCGTGCCGAGCGTCCCGGCCACCGTGGTCGTCGACGGCGCCGAGAGGTCCGGCTCGGGCAGTACCGGCCTGCCCTCCTCCTCCGCACGCCGCAGCCGTATCGCGAGCCGGTCGCAGGCGGAGGTGAGCTTGTCCCGCTCGCGTTCGCTGAGTTCCGGGGGGTGCGAGCCCGGCCAGGTCAGGAAGACGGCGCCGTACGTGGTGTCACGGGTCGCGACCGGCAGCGCGGCCATAGCGAACGGATAGGGCAGGACGACGGCGATCCGGGGGTAGCGGCGGGCCATCTGCTCCTCGCCGTTGACCCACACCAGCCGCCGTTCCCGGACGGCCTCGGAGACCGGGGCCGGGGCGCTCAGGCTCACCCGCTCCCACGGCGCGGCGAAGGACCGCGGCAGCCCCGCCATCACCGCCATCTCCAGGACGGGCGCGTCATGGGCCAGCAGGTACACCGCACCGGAGTGCGCCTGCACGTCGTCCATCATCGCGGCCAGCGCGAGGGACAGCAGGGGGTGGCCCATACGTGCCGTTTCGACCGTCGTCCGCCCACCGGACGCCGGGACGTCGGACATGCTGACCACCTCCTCGCACGGTCGCGCCACGCCCCCGCGTCAAGGCTCCCTCTTGACGGCCCGACACGCACGGCGAGCACCCCGCGGAGGCCGAGGCCCCGTACCCCGACTCGCCGCGGACATTCCCCCTGGATGGATGCGCGGCCTTGCGCACGGGCGCCCTGCGTGCGCCCCCGCGCATCCCGTTGGCTGGTTCTTCGCGAACCGTGCGCGGTCACAGACGCCAACAATGGGCACGCGCTGAGACGAGGAAGTGGCGGCGGCCGGGGGAGGCGGAGGGCGACAGTGATCCGGGTACTTCTCGTGCACGACGAATGTCTGGTCCGGTCGGTACTGGCGGAGTGGCTCCGCCGGGAGACCGACCTGCTGGTGTACGACGCGCCCTGGCGCACCGCGCCGGGGCGCGCGCGGTTCCTGCGGCCGGACGTCTGCGCGGCTGACCTGGACTGCGCCGACGCGGTGGGCGTCCCACCCCTCGGCGATCTGCGCGGCGGCGCGGGCGGCGCCGCGGCGGGGCTCGTGGTGCTCGCCCAGGCCAGCCGCCCCGGTCTGCTGAAGCGCGCGGCGGAGGCCGGGGTCCTCGGCTATGTGGACAAGGAGGGCGCCCCGGAGCGGCTGGTGGCCGCGATCCGCCAGGTCGCCGGAGGGAAACGTTTCGTCGATGACTCGCTCGGCTTCGGCTTCCTCAAGGCCGCGGAGATGCCGCTGACCAGACGCGAGCTGAGCGTGTTATCCCTGGCTGCCGAGGGCGCCTCCGTCGCGGAGATCGCCGGCAGCCTTCATCTGTCCCACGGGACCGTGCGCAACTACATGGCCGCGATCACCCGCAAGACGGGCGCGCGCAACAGGATCGACGCCATCCGGATCTCCCAGGGCGAGGGCTGGCTCTGACGAGGAGACCGGGGCGGTGGGGGACGACGAGACCGGGGCGGTGGGGGACCAGGTGCCCATGAGGTCCTGGTAGAGCGGTGAGCGGGTCATCAGGTCGTCGTGCGTGCCGAACGCGACGCGGCGGCCGTCCATGACCAGCACACGGTCCGCGCGGCGGGCCGAGCCGACACGGTGGGCGACCACCAGGAGGGTCGTGCCGGGCCGCCGTACGAAGGCCCGCTCCGCGCGCTCCTCGGCCTCCGGGTCCAGATGACAGGTCGCCTCGTCGAGGATCACGACGGGTGCGTCCGACAGATGGGCCCGGGCCAGCGCGATCAGCTGCCGCTCGCCGGCGGACAGCGCGTCGGGGTCGATCTCGGCGTCCGGCCCGCCCAGCCGTTCCATCAGCTCCGTCAGCCCCACGGCCTTCGCGGCGGCCCACAGGTCCTCTGCGGGCACGGGTTTCGGCCGCAGCTCGCCGAGATTTTCCGCGAGGGATCCCCTGAAGACGTACGCCTCCTGCGGAATGAGCACCCGGTGTGCGCGGGATGTGGCGCCGGGCACCCGGTGTCCGCACAAGTGGACGGAGCCGTGCCGGGGGCGCAGGAGACCCGCGACGATCCCGGCGAGCGTGGACTTCCCGATGCCGCTGGGCCCCACGACGGCGAGGTGGGTGCCCCGGGGCACCCGGAGGTCGAGGTCCTCGATCACGGGCGCGGCGGCGGGGCCGTAGGCGAAGGTGACGGAGGAGAGGGTGAGGGCGTCGGGCGGGGCCGGGGGGAGCGGGGGGTCGGCCGGGGTGGTTCGGGGCGCCGCAGGGTGGGCCGTGGAGGGGCGGGCTGCGGCGGGCGGCGACGCCGGCTTCTGCCGGGGCGCCGGGGGACGGCCTGCGGCGGGGGGCGACGCCGGTTCCTGTGGGGGGCCCGTGGGGCGGGGCGCCGGGGCCGGCCTCGGTTCCTGCCGGGGGGCGCGGGACGGCTCGTCCGCCGGGGCCAGCCGGCGCAGGACCACCGCGAGGCGGGAGCCGCTCGTGCCCAGGCCGTGGACCAGGTTCTGCAGGGCAGGGAGGAGCGACTGGGTGACGTAGGCGAGCGCGCCGATCAGGGCGCCCGCGGTCACACCGCGCGCCAGCAGCCAGGGAGCGGCCGCCAGCAGCAGCACGACGGGGAGCTGGCCGCCGACCGCGAGGGACGCGACCCGCATGACCCCCCAGCGGGCGAGGGAGCGCGCCGCGCGGTACTCGGCGTCGACGCGCCGCCCCGTGTCGTCGGCGACCGACTCCTCCGCACCGGCCGCCGTGATGTCCCGCAACCCCGGGCACACGGCGCCCAGGCCGGTGGCGAGGGCCTCGTCGGCCACGAGGAACGCCTCCTGCCTGCGCGCCAGGGGGCGGAGCGACGCGAGGAAGAGGGCCACGCCCACCACCAGCGGGGGGACGACGACCAGCAGCAGCGGGGGAGCGAGCGAGAACAGCCCGACGAGCGCGCCGGCGGCCGTGAACACGAACGAGCGGGACACCATCACCAGGCCGGCGAAGGTGTCCCGGGCGATCTCCACCTGCTGGGTCAGCCCGGACAGCGCGCCGTCGTCGGCCTCCCGCACACCCCGCTCGACGACGCCGCGCACGAGGCGGTCCCGCAACGGTTCCACCAGTGCCGCGACGCACCCGTACACCCGCCCGGTCCCGTACGCCCCGACGACCACGGCCGCGGCCCCGACGCCGAGCCACCCCAGCCCGACGCCGGCCCGTCCCACCAGGAACCCGTCGTCGAGGGCCCGGGCGAGCGCGTACCCCATGAGGAACGTCTGCGCCGTCTCCAACACGGACCACGCCACGAGCCGCACGACGACGGCCACCCGCCGCCCCAGAAAGCGGAGGGCGCGTCGCGGGAGGCCGGGGCGAGGGGGGTGGGACGGAGGCGGGGGCTCGGGGAGATCGGGGTGAGGGGGATCGGGTGGGGATGGCGGCTCAGGGAGATCGGGGTGAGAGGGGTGGGGCGGAGACGGTGGCTCGGCCACACCGAGGTGAGGAGGGCGGAGCGGAGGCGGAGGCTCAGCGAGACCGGCGAGAAGGGGGCGGCGTGGGGCCAGAGGCTCTGGAACGACGCGGGCGGCTGCTGATCCGGCGGAGTCACCGTCCGGCACGGCTCCGGCGGTGCCTCCGCCCGGCGCGGCTCCGGCGCTGCCGTCTGGCGGGGCTTCGGCGGTGCCTCCGTCCGGTACGGCTCCGGCGGTGCCTCCGTCTGGCGCGGCTTCGGCGCTGCCTCCGTCCGGTACGGCTCCGGCGCGGTCGCTTCCCACCGGCCCGGTCCCCTCGCCGTCCGCCGCGCGGGGCGCTGGGTACTCCACGCCGTCCTCCGTGCGGGGCCGGGGCCCTGGGTACTTCCCACCGTCCTCCGTGCGGGGCTCCGGGCGCGTCTCGCTGTCCGTCGTGCGGCGGGGCTGTGGGTGCGTCTCGCTGTCCGTCGGGCGAGGCTCCACGGGCTCCTCGCCCGACGGCGGTTCGGTCGCCAATGCCGGGGAGTCCGGCTGCCTGGCGGCCCGTCGCCTTCGCATCAGTTCCCTCCCTCCGTTGGGTGGGGCGGCTCGCAAACGCGGCTCGACGGGCTCCCCTCCCCGGCGTGACCGGCGCGCCCGGCGTTCCGTACGCCCCCGAATCTCCCGCACGCCCCCATCGATCCGTCGCCCTCCGCTCCGTCCGCCCCCGCCAACCCATCGCCCCCCGCCCCGAACAGCTCCCGGTAACCCCGCAGGTGCCAGAGCTCCCGGTGTGTTCCCGTTGCTCGTACTCGACCCCCGTCTAGCCAGACGACGGTGTCCGCGGCGGCGGCTGTGGTGGGGCGGTGGGTGATGAGGAGGCGGGTGCGGGCGGGGGTGCGGTGGAGGAGGGCGGCGGTGATGGCGTGCTCGGTGACCGTGTCGAGGCTGGAGAGGGCGTCGTCGAGGACGAGGAGACGGGGCGTGCGGGCGAAGGCTCGGGCGAGGCCGAGGCGCTGGGTCTCGCCGCCCGACAGGGGGGCCTCGGCGCAGCGGGTGGCATAGCCGTGGGGGAGGCGGTTGATGAAGACGTCGGCGCGAGCGGCCCGCGCAGCCTGGCGCACCCGGCCGGCGGAGGGGCGGGAGACGCCGAGGGCGATGGTGTCCTCGATCGAGTCGCCGAGCAGGGCGGGCCGTTCGAACGCGTGGGTGATCGCTGCGCGCAGCTCCCGGTGGTCCAGCGCGCGCAGGTGCACACCGTCCAGCCGTACCTCTCCCTCGTCCGGGTCGATCAGACGGCCGGCGACGGCGGCGAGCAGCGACTTGCCCGCGCCGGAGCGACCGACCACGGCGAGCGTCGTCCCGGCCGGCACGACGAGGTCCACCCCGTCCAGGACGGGGCGCGCGCCCCGGCGGACGGTCACCCCGCGCAGCTCCAGCCGGCCGCGCCCGGACGGCGGCAGCCGGCGTTGCCCGTACCCGAGCGGAGGCTCGGCCAGCACCTCGTCGAGGCGCCGGGCCGCCGCCCGGGCGCGGACCAGCCCGGAGAGCTGTCCGACGAGGACGCCGACGCCCGCCGCCAGCACGGCGTAACGCGACGCGGCCAGCAGCTCGCCGACCGACATCTGTCGCCGGGCGAGCAGCGCACCGGCCGTCGCCAGCACCCCGATCTGGAGCAGCGGGGCCACGGCGGCGGCCCGCGCGGCGGCGCGCCCCTGGACGCGCCACATGCGGTGGCCCTCGCGGGAGAGTTCCGGCAGCGGGCGCAGGACGCGGGCCACGGTCCGGCCGGCGGTTCCGGCCGCCGCGATCGTGCGCGCACCGGCGACGGCCTCGGCCAGTCCGGCGGCGATACGACCCTGGAGCTCCTGGTAGCGGGTCACACAGGCCGAGGAGTCACGGGCGAGTCCGCGCAGCAGCAGGGCCAAGGCGGGGGCCCCGACCAGGAACACCCCCGCCAGCCATGGGTGGATCAGGGCGAGCGCCGCCACCGCGCCCACCGGCCCGGCGAGCGCGGCGAGCAGCGCGGCCACGGTGGCGGGGGCCGTTCCCGCCTGCGCGGCGTTCCCCACCAGCCGTGCCACCAGGTCCCCGGGGCCGGACCCGGCGACGGCGCGCGGGCCCACCGCCAGCACGTGCCCCGTCAGACGCCGGCGCAGCCAGGCCGTGGCCCGCGCGCTCGTCGTCCCGCCGACGACGGTCTCCACCGCGTCCAGCACGGTGAGGAGCAGCATCAGCGCGGCGCACCACAGCACCCAGCGGGTCGCCGCCGGGTCGGCCGTCAGCAGGAGGTCCAGGGCGCGGCCCAGGGCGACCGGCAGCACCAGGTTCGCCCCCGTCGTGGCCAGGGCCACCAGCACGAGGGCGGTGCAGCGGCGCGCGGAGTACCGCACCGTCGCGGACAGCAGGGCGTCGGACACGGGCGGTGCGGGCGGCGTACCTGACGCGCGGGCCGTGGCGGGGTCGGTGGACGCGGCGGCCGGACCGTGACCACCCTGTTCGGCGTGACCACCGGGTTCGGTGAGGGTCGTCATACCCGTCCTGACGTGGGGCCGGAAACTGCCGGGGGACTGCCGAGGTCGGCGCTCCACCCGGGCGGGGAGGCGCCGTACGGGGGCCGGACATGCGCAGGGCCCGGACGGCCCCTCCCCGGACTGGGGAGGAGGGACCGTCCGGAGCCGTGGCGCGACCCCGCCGCCGCGGATGCGACCGCGGTGCCGCGCCGATGCGACGGAAGACCGTCCGGGGCTGGCGCCCCGCCGGGTCAGAGACAGAGAGTGATGCTGGCCGCGCTCACACACGACAGCACGCTCAGGGAGCTGGGCCCGCCGGTGCCCGTGGTCTCGTCGGCTTCCATCGTCTGCAGGTCGAGGAGTGCCATGTCGCTTCCTTTCGGTTGGGTTCCCCCGAGGGGGACCTGGGGACGGGGTGGTGCGTCACGACTCCGCCGGAGCGCGGAGCCGCGTCTCAGGGCCGCCGTGGCGGCGGAAGGAACGGCAGGTGGGGCCGGGCGTCGTCGGCGAGCGCCGCACCGAGTGCCAGCAGGCACCCCGCCGTTCCGGTACCGAGGTCCATGGAGAGCCGCATCAGGTGACTGCCGGGGAAGGCGAGCTGCCCCTGGTACGGCATGGCGTGCCAGCCGAGCGCGTCGACCTGCTCCCTGAGCAGGTCACGGGACGCGCCCGTCCGCGCGAGATGGAGGATCATTCCGGCCCTGCCCTCGAAAAGACCGGGCTGCGCGTAGAAGCGGTAGGTGGCGGCGGCGAGGACACCCGCACGGGCCCGCTCGAAGTCACCGGAGGCGCCGGGGAGCCCCCTCGCCGCCAGGTAGTCGTCGAGGACCATGCCGAGGCCCGCCCCGCCGTCGCCGAGGTACGGCATCGTCCGCCAGCCCTCGTCGACGGCCAGGCCGCCGTTCTTCTGCTCGACGAGGCACTCCAGGTCGAGCCGCAGGGCGTCGCCCGCCGCGTCGAGGAGCGCTCGGTCGCCCGTCGCCTCGTACCGGCGCAGCAGCAGGAGCGCGGGACCGCTCGCGCCGCGCAGCAGGCCGGCGCGTCGGCGGGGCGGTGCGGGGCGGGGCTCGGCGAGGCGCCGCACGAGGAGCGCCGCGATCTCGTCGGCGCGTTCGTCCAGCTCCGTCTCGCCGGTGGCCCGTGCCAGGTGCCCGAGGACCAGCCCGAGTCCGGCCAGGCCGCCGCGCAGGTCGGAGGAGAGCTTGTGCCACTTCTCGGACAGGACGCGCTCGACGAGGTCGAGGGCCCGTTCCCGGTGACCGAGCAGGTCCAGGACGTGCGCCACCCCGGCGAGCCCGTCGTACAGGCCCAGCGGAGTGCCGAGGGGCACCGGGTCGGTGTGGTCGAGCAGCCAGCGCTCGCCCTCCTCGTACCGCTCGGCCCCCGTCACGGCCAGCGCGTACAGCACGCCGGCGGCTCCATGGGCGAGGCCGAGACCGCCGCCGTCCGAGAACTGGGCGACGTCACCGGGGAAGAGCCGGTCGTCCCGCTCGGGTGTGGCCGACGCCAGGATCGCCTTGACCATCGAGTCCCGGCTGTACGGCCAGTCCACGGGCTCGGCGAGCGACGCGAACGGCGAGGCCCCGGCGGGGACGACGGGGGTGCCGCCGCCCCCTGAACCAAGCCCCCGTGCGTCGCCGCTCACAGCGCCAAGCCCCGGTGCGCCGTCGCCGCTCACCGCGCCGCGCCCCCGTGCGCCGTCGCCGCCCGCTGCGTCAACCCCCCGCGCGCCGACGCCGCCCCCTGCCGCCCGCCCCTGGCCGTCCGCCTCGCGCCCGGTGCCCGTGCTTGCGCCCGCCCGTACGATCTCGGCGACCGCCTCGTCCAGGAACCGTCGTGGCACGGCCGGGAACTGTCCCGCGATCACCGCGGCCAGATGCGCGGCCTTCGCCCGGTCGATCACGAGGAGCGAGGTGACCGGCAGGAACAGCGCGAGGCGCAGACAGGCGAGGGCGTAGCGGTCGATGTCGGGGCCCGTGCGGTCCGGGGGTGCCAGGAAGCCGGGGTGGGCGACGATCTGCCGGCCGTTCTCCTCGGTGGGGGCCGCCGCCTCGAAGTCCAGCAGGGACACCGACCGCTCGTCCGGCGCGACCATGATGTTGAAGACGTGCAGGTCGTTGAAGACGATCCCGCGCGCGTGCACCGACTCGACCGCCTCCTCGACGGCCCGGTGGATTCGTAACGCCCAGTCGGTGTACGCGGCCACCGCGTCCGGGTCGGGATCGGAGGCCAGCAGGGGGTGGCGTTCCGCGACGTACGAGTTGAGCGGGCGGCCCTCGACGAAGTCCATGACGAGGAAGCGGTGGTCGCCGAGGGTGAACCAGTCGCGGACCTCGGGCACGACGCCCAGCCCCGACAGCCGCTCCAGCGCGGCCCTCTCCCGCTCCAGCCGGGTCACCGCGTCGGCCCCGTCGGCGGCCAGCCCGGCGTGCGGGCGCCCCTCCTTGAGGACCACCTTGCGCCCGTCACGGGTGTCGGTGCCGACGTACACCCCGCCGCCGTTGGAGAAGTGCAGGGCCTTCTCGATGCGGTACGGCAGATCGCCGACCGTGGTGGTGTTCCGCGCCGCCAGCTGCGGTGCGAGGAACGCGGGCAGCGTCACCCACTCGGGTACATGGAAGGTCGGCTTCCGCTGGTCCGGCACCAGGGTGCCCGAGCCGTCGCGGACCGCAGGGACCAGCGAGCCGCGCTCGTCGACGACGAAGGACCGGGCGAAGGCGCCGTAGCGGACGTAGAGGGGACCTTCGTTCCAGCGCAGGTCGGTGAGGATGTACGGGCCGTCGAGGCCCTCCAGGAGCGCGCCCAGTTCCCGCAGGACGAGGTGCAGCTGCTCCTCGTCGGCCGGGTAGATCGTGACGAACTTGCCGCTGGTGTCGCGGCCCGCGTACTTGGCGTTGCGCAGATGCAGCAGATGCGGGCCGGGCACGAACTTGAACGGGATCAGCCGGGGCACGCAGTAGTCCCACACGGTCGCCGCGATCCGCTCCGCGTTCGCCCGGGTGGCGGAGGCGTGCACCTTCCAGCCCTGGGTGGGCGCGGGGCGCGGACGGCCGGCTCCGTCGACGGGGGTCAGGGTCAGCCAGTCGCCGATCCGGGCGGCCCGCCAGCCCTCGGGCACCGCCCGGCGGGCCGTGTCGTACTCGGGCGCGGTCGTGCCGGCGCGCTCACCGGCCGACAGCCGGTCCGGTGTCTCGTAGAAGTGTCTGTCGGCGAGCGCGTACGCCTCGTACCGCTTGTCCATGCGAGTCCCCCCGGGTCGTGTGAGCCGTGTCCCTGGGCCGTGTGGTGTCGAGCCTTCCAGCCGGGCGGGGCGCCCGACAGTCACGGCTGTCACCGGAAAGCCGTCACGCGTGTCACGCGATCACCGTGCGGAACGCATGCGTAAAGACTTGTTCGGGCCCTTTCGATCCCCGCTGTGCGCGCTGTGTGTTCCGGTCTCCCCCGGACCGGCCACAGGGGCTGCGCGCGCGTGCCGGAAGCGCTGTAATTGCGGACGTGGTCAGTGAGGGCGCGGCGGGACGCGGAACGAGGAAGCCGCGTGCCGAACTTGCCCTCGCGTCCCTCGCCGACGACCTCGACCCACGCGACCGCCTCCACGCCATCCTCGAACAGGTGCTCGTCTTCACGGAGGCGACGCTCGCCGCCGTCTACACCCCGGACGACGAGGGCGAGCGGCTCTCCCTGACCGCGTCGGCCGGCGTCCCGACGAACCTGTACGGGCTGCTCGACAGCTATCCCACCTCCGGCGCCACCTCCCTCGCCGAGGCGGTCCGCACGGGCCACCCGGTGTGGCGCGGCTCCGCCGACCTCGTCCAGGACGCGGACGCCCGCCGCTCGGTCGTCGGTGAGTTCTCGGTGGGGGTGCTGCCGCTGGACGAACGGGGCTGTCTGCTCGCCGTGAGCGACGACCTGGACGGCTTCGCCGCCGAGGACCGGCAGTGCCTCGACCTGTTCGCGGAGGCGGTCACCCGGGCCGCCCCGGCCCCGCCGCTCGGCCCGGGCGCCTCGTTCGACCTGGCCATGGACACCGGACAGATCGAGGTCGACGACCAGCTGCTGGAGCTGTTCGGGATCGGCCCCGACGACTTCGAGGGCCGGGTCGAGACCCTGCTCGCGATGACCGTGCCCGAGGACCTGCCCGCCGTGATGTCCGTCGTCGAGGCCGACCACATGTCCATCGGCGACCGGGAGCTGGAGTTCCGCATCCTGCAGCCTTCCGGCGAACAGAAGTGGCTCAGGTTGCGCGGCAGGCTGCTGCCCGGCGGCGAGGACCGCGAGGCCCGCCTCGTCGGCACCGTCGCCGACGCCTCCACCCTGCGCACCGGACGCGGTGACGTGGCCCGCGTCCAGCGCCTCGCCGCCGCCCTCGCCACCGCCGGCACCGTCCGGGACGTCAGCCAGGCCGTCGTCGCCGCTCTCCGCAAGCCCCTCCAGGCGGACCGGATCGCCCTCGCCGAACTGGAGGGCGACCGGCTCGTCGTCACCGTGCTCGATCCGCCCCAGCCCGAGGCGTGGCCCGAGGTCTGGCGCACCGAGTGGCGCACCGAATGGCCCGACGCGCCGGTGCGCACCATGCCGACCCTCGCCACGGCGCTCCGCGAGGGCCGTGCCGCGGTCTGGCCCGCCGACGCCGATCTGGAGCCCGCACTCGCCGAGGTCGGACCGGGCGGCCTCGCCGTCCTCCCGCTGTCGGCCGGCGGCCGGATGGCCGGGGCCTGCCTGATCGGCTGGGACAGCCCCCACGACTTCGGCCCCGAGGAACGCGCCCTGCTCACCGCAGCCGCGGGCCTGGCCGGTCAGGCCCTGATGCGGGCCCACGCCTTCGACGCCGAACACGAACTCGTCGGCATGCTCCAGCGCACCCTCCTCCCGCGCCGCCTGCCGCGGCTGCCCGGCGCGGTCGCCGTCGCCCGCTACCTGCCCACCACCGCCGGGCTGGAGGTCGGCGGCGACTGGTACGACGTGATCCCCCTGTCCGACAACCATGTCGCGTTCGTCATCGGCGACGTCCAGGGCCACAACGCGGGCGCCGCCACCCTCATGGGCCAGATGCGCACCGCCCTGCGCGCGTACGCAGTCGAGGGGCACCCCCCGGACGTCGTCGTCGCGCACGCCAACCGCCTCCTCGTCGACATGGAGACCGACCTCTTCGCCACCTGCTGCTACGTCGACGTCGACATGGAGGAGGGCCTGGCCTGGTACGTCCGCGCCGGCCACATCCCGCCCGTGCTGCGTCACCCGGACGGCACCGCCGAGATCACCGAGTCCGAGGGAGGGCCCCCGCTCGGCGTCCTCCGGCAGGCCGACTTCCCGATGGCCTCGCTGCGCCTGGCCCCCGGCGCCCTGCTCGCGCTCACCACGGACGGCCTCGTCGAGTCCGCCGACCTCGACGTGGAGGACGGCCTCGACCAGCTCGCCTCCGGCCTGTCAGCCGCCGACCCCGCCCACCTCGGCGTCGTGGCCGACACCCTGCTCGGCGGCGCCAACCGCGACGACGACGTGGCCCTGCTCCTGGTCCGCTACGACGGCATGGCCCTGCGTCCGCGCCGCGAGAACTGGACGGTGTGGCGGTTGCCCCAGGCGGTCGGCCAGGCCCGCCGCTACACCCGGCGTGTCCTGCGGGCCTGGGGCATCCGGGAGGAGGCGGACGCCGTCCTCCTCGTGGTCTCCGAACTCGTCACCAACGCCCTCGTGCACACCGACGGCAGGGTCCGCCTCGACCTCACCCTCCTCCAGGACCGGCTGCGGGTCGCCGTCGCCGACAACTCGCCGCGCACCCCGATCAAACCGGCCAACATCGGCTGGCAGGCCACGGGCGGCCGCGGTGTCCTCCTCGTCGAGGCAGTGTCGGCGGCGTGGGGCACCCTACCGGTGAGCGGCGGCAAACAGGTGTGGGCGGAGATCCCCATCGGCTGACACCCTGGTGGTGTGCGCCTGCTCCTGATGTCCGACACCCACCTGCCCCGACGCGCCAGGGCGCTGCCCGAGCGGCTCCTCGCCGACCTCCCGCACGCCGACGTGGTCGTCCACGCCGGCGACTGGGTCGACGAGGCCACCCTCGACCTCCTCGAACAGCGCTCCCGCCGCCTCATCGGGGTGTACGGCAACAACGACGGCCCCGCCCTGCGCGCCCGCCTCCCCGAGGTGGCCCGTGCCGACCTCGACGGGCTGCGTCTCGCCGTGGTCCACGAGACGGGCCCGGCCCAGGGCCGCGAACGCCGCTGCGCCGACCGCTTCCCCGACACCGACGTCCTCGTCTTCGGCCACAGCCACATCCCCTGGGACACCACCACCGACACCGGCCTGAGGCTGCTCAATCCGGGCTCCCCGACGGACCGGCGCCGCCAGCCGCACTGCACCTACATGACGGCGACCGCGGCGGACGGCGAGCTGAGGGACGTACGCCTGCACCGGCTGCCGCCCCGGACCTGAGCCTCACCGGGGCCCGTCACGGTCGCCGCCACGGCTTTCAGGGGTCGGCGCTGACGGATTCACGGGGCCGGCGGATGGATCACCCCGGACGTCGCCGTCAGCGGCGCCCCGCTGCCGCCCCATCTGAGCGCGACGATCTCGGCCGCCACGGACACCGCCACCTCCTCGGGCGTACGGGCGCCAAGGTCGAGGCCGACGGGGGAGCGCAGCCGGGCCAGCTCGGCGTCGTCCAGGCCGGCCTCCCGCAGCCGCCGCATCCGGTCGTCGTGCGTACGGCGGCTGCCCATCGCCCCGATGTACGCGGCCGGCCGGCGCAGCGCCTCCTCCAGCAGCGGCACGTCGAACTTCGGGTCGTGGGTCAGGACGCAGACGACCGTGCGGTCGTCGGTGGGCGTCCCGCGCAGGAAGCGGTGCGGCCACTCGACGACCACCTCGACGGGGTCCGGGAACCGCTGCGGCGTGGCGAAGACCGGCCGGGCGTCGCACACCGTCACCCGGTAGCCCAGGAAGACGCCGATACGGGCGACCGCGGCCGCGTAGTCGATCGCGCCGAACACCAGCATGCGCGGCGGCGGCGCGAACGAGTGCAGGAACACGGTCACGGCGTCCTCACGGCGTTCCCCGCGCGGCCCGTAGTGCCGCTCCACCGTCGCGCCCAGGGCCAGCTCCCCACGCGCGTCGGCGGCGACCGCCGCGTCCAGCCCGGCCGCGCCGAGGGAGCCGGACACCGCCTCCGGCCGGACGGCGAGGGTGGCGCCGCGCGGCGCGGGGCCGTCGACGACGGTCGCCAGGGTCACGGGCCGGCCGGCGGCCACGGCCCGGACGACCTCCCCCAGCGCCGGGTCCTCCTCGGGTGTCACCCGCCGCACCAGCACACCGATCTCCCCGCCGCAGGTCAGCCCCACCGCGAACGCGTCCTCGTCGCTGTACCCGAACGTCTCCAGCCGCGCCTGCCCGGACGCCACCACCTCCTGGGCCAGCTCGAACACCGCGCCCTCCACACAGCCGCCGGACACACTGCCCACGACCTCGCCGCCGGGGCCGACCGCCAGCGCGGCTCCCGGTTCGCGAGGCGCGCTCCGGGTGACCGTGACGACGGTCGCGAGCCCGAACGGGACGCCCGCCGCGTACCACTCGCCGACCGCCGGGAGGACCTCACGCATGGCCGCGCTCCTCTCACCACGCCCCCGGTTCCAGCGTCCGACGGTTCCGCCTCCGCCGCCCCTCCGGCGCGGACGGGCTGTTTCGGACCCGCCCCGGCCGGGGACCCGGCAGCCATGGTGCACATCGGATACACGATGATGACCGAGCAGGCCGGTCCCCGTGAGCTCGTCGACCATGTCGTCCGGGCCGAGGACGCGGGCTTCGACTTCTCGGTCACCTCCGACCACTACTTCCCGTGGCTGCGTTCGCAGGGCCACTCGCCGTACGCGTGGAGCGTGCTCGGCGCCGCCGCCCAGGCGACGTCCCGCATCCCGCTGATGACCTATGTGACCTGCCCGTCGTTCCGCTACCACCCGGCGGTGGTGGCGCAGAAGGCGGCGACGATGCAGCTGCTGTCCGAGGGGCGGTTCCGGCTCGGGCTCGGTTCGGGCGAGAACCTCAACGAGCATGTCGTGGGCGGCGGCTGGCCCTCCGTCGACGTACGGCACGAGATGCTGGAAGAGGCCGTGGAGATCATCCGAGGGCTCTTCGAGGGCGGCCATGTGACCCACCACGGCCCCCACTTCGACGTGGAGTCCGCCCGGCTGTGGGACCTGCCGGACGAGCCGCCGCCCCTCGGCATCGCCGTCTCCGGCGAGCAGTCCTGCGCCCTCGCGGGCCGGCTCGCCGACCTCGTCATCGCGACGGAGCCGGACGCCGGACTGCTGTCGGCCTTCGACCGGCACGGCGGCGAGGGCAAGCCACGCGTGGGTCAGTTGCCGATCTGCTACGACCCCGACCGTGACACGGCCGTCCGGCGCGCCCACGACCAGTTCCGCTGGTTCGGCAGCGGCTGGAAGGTGAACTCCGAGCTGCCGCACCCCGATTCGTTCGCCTCGGCCACCCAGTTCGTCCGGCCCGAGGACGTCGCCGAGTCCATTCCGTGCGGCGACGACCCGGACGCCTTCGTCGAGGCCGTACGCCCCTACGCGGAGGCGGGGTTCACCGAGATCGCGCTGGTGCAGATCGGCGGCGAGTCCCAGCCCGCCTATCTGGACTGGTCGGAGAAGACGCTGCTGCCCGCACTGCGCGCCGCCTTCGGCTGACACGGCCCAGCGGACCGACCCCGGCGCGGGACGGGCGGGAGCCGCCGGTGTGTTCCCGCCGCCCGCCCTTGCCGTCGAGCGCACTCCAACTCCTAGGCTGACGCTCCCGATCCACCCACCTGCGACGGAGCAACGGCATGCGCTATCGAGTCCTCGGCAAGACCGGCATCGAGGTCAGCACCCACTGCCTCGGCACGATGATGTTCGGCGCCGTCGGCAACCCGGACCACGAGGACGGCGCGCGCGTCATCCGCGCCGCGCTCGACGCGGGCATCAACTTCGTGGACACCGCCGACATGTACTCGGCAGGGGAGAGCGAGGAGATCGTCGGCAAGGCACTCAAGGGCGTGCGCGACGACATCGTGCTCGCCACCAAGGTGCACTTCCCGCTGGGCGAGGGACGCAATCGCAGCGGCAACTCGCGTCGCTGGATCGTCCGGGCCGTCGAGGACAGCCTGCGGCGGCTGGACACCGACTGGATCGACCTCTACCAGGTGCACCGCCCGGACCACACCACCGACATCGAGGAGACGCTGTCCGTCCTCACCGACCTGGTGCGGGCGGGCAAGATCCGGGCGTTCGGCTGCTCCACGTTCCCCGCGGAGGACCTCGTCGAGGCGCACCACGTGGCGGAGCGGCGCGGACTGATGCGGCTGCGCACGGAGCAGCCGCCGTACTCGATCCTCGCGCGCGGCATCGAACGGGCCGTGCTGCCCACCGCGGAGCGCCTGGGCATGGGGGTGCTGACCTGGTCGCCGCTCGCCTCGGGCTTCCTGTCCGGCGCCTACCGCGAGGGACGACCGGTCGACCTCACCGCCGGCCGGCCCAGGCTCACCCCGCACCGCTTCGACCCGGCGCTCCCGGGCAACGCGGAGAAGTACGCGGCCGTCGAGCGCCTCGTCGCCCTCGCCGAGGAGATGGGCCGCACCCTGCCGGAACTGGCCGTCGCCTTCCCGCTGGTGCACCCGGCCGTCACCTCGGTCATCATCGGCCCGCGCACGATGGACCAGCTCACCTCGCTGCTCAAGGGGGCCGACCTGGTGCTCGACGACGCGGTGCTCGACCGGATCGACGAGATCGTGGCGCCGGGCACGGACCTCTACCGCGCCGACGGCGTCTGGCAGCCCCGCCCCCTCACCGAGCCGACCTTGCGCAGGCGCCCGACGAGCGAGCGAGCGGCCACGGACTGACCCTCGCCAGAGGGCGTGGTCGATCAGGGTCTCGACCACCTGTACGTCAGACGGTCGTCACTCCGCGGCCGTCACCGCAAAGGCTTCCGACCAGGACACCACGACCGGCGTGCCCGGGTCGAGTGCCCTCAGCAGATGTCGATGTGAGTGAAGTCGTACACCGCCTCGTTCGGGCCGACCTCGGTGATCCGGCCGTTCGCCTCGATGTTGGCGCGATAGTTGGGCCCCCAGAACCGGACCACGGCTCCGCCGGTCTGGTTGTTGCGAACAGCCAGCGCGTCGATGAAGTTCGAGAGCGAACGCGTTTCGCACCTGAACAGGTGGAAGACGCTGTGATTGCCGTCGCCCTGGCCAACCGACACGCAGGCGATTCCAGATGCCGCGGAGCACGCAAGCAGCGCCGCGTTCCGATTGGCACCGGACACATCCCGTGCCCATACCCGCTCACCCGAGTACAGGGGGTAGATCTCCGGTGTCCATGCGGCCCTTCCGGCCGCGACGTTCGGCGCTGCCTGTGCTGGTGCCTGCGCCGCCAGCGGAAGGGCCAATGCGGCGATCACCGTCACGACCATGGCGGCCGCCCGCTTTCTGATACTTCTCACGCTCATGTGATCTCCTCTGTCGTCGCAACCGGTCCGGCCGGACCGCCCCCTCCCGCGAAGGTGCCGTGACCCTCGGGCTTGGTGGGGCTCCTGTGGTTCGGCCTCAGTGTGGTCCGCGCACCGAAAAGCAGGCCAAGCCTTTCGGCCGGCGCCGAAAGGCCGTGGTCACAGCGGGGGGTGACGGGCCGCGGCGACGGCGAAGAATCGCCGTTGCAGGTGAACTGTCTTGCAAAAACGGGTACTTACTCGTGCGTCAGATGCTATTGACGGCTCGGCTGTCCATTGGGACGGTAGGGACATGTCGAATGTGGCGGACATGTCAAGATTGCGCACACGTCTGCTCGGTGTCCTGGTACTCGTCACCGGCTTCCTGACCACGGCGGGCCCCACCCAGCCCGCCTCCGCTCTCACTGACGAACTCTGGTTCGACTCCCGGGCCGCGGCGACCCTCACGGTCGACGGCGGCAGGTTCAAGGACGGCCTCGGCCGCGAGGTCGTCCTGCGCGGCTACAACGTCTCCGGCGAGACGAAGCTCAAGGAGAACAACGGTCTGCCCTTCGCCTCGGTCGCCGACGCCAGGAAATCGGCGACCGCGCTCCGGGCGCTCGGCGGCGGCAACTCCGTCCGCTTCCTGCTGTCCTGGGCGTACGCCGAGCCCGTGCGCGGCCAGGTCGACACCGCCTATCTCTCGGCGGCCACCGCCCAGATCGGCGCCTTCCTCGACGCGGGGACCCGGGTCTACCCGGACTTCCACCAGGACCTCTACTCCCGCTGGCTGTTCGACTCCGACAGCTGGTACACCGGCGACGGCGCGCCCAAGTGGGCCGTCGACCTCGGGAACTATCCCGACGAGTACTGCGGCATCTGCCCGTTCTGGGGGCAGAACATCACCTCGAACGCCGCCGTCACGAAGTCGACGTACGACTTCTGGCACAACACGTACGGCGTCCAGGACTCCTTCCTGGCCACCGCCCAGAAGACCATGGCGTACATCAAGCAGAACCTCTCGGCGGCCCAGTTCCAGGGCGTCGTCGGCTTCGACCCGTGGAACGAGCCGCATCCCGGCGTCCTCGACTCGGGGCAGACGAGCAGGGCGTGGGAGAAGGACGTCATGTGGCCGTTCTACGTCAAGTTCCGCGCGCGGATGGACGCGGCGGGCTGGCAGTCCAAGCCCGCCTTCGTGGAGCCGAACCTCTTCTGGAACGCCAACATCGACTTCCAGAAGCAGGAGGGCGGACTGCTCGACGCGGGCACCATCGGCCCGCGCTACGTCTTCAACACCCACTTCTACGACCAGAAGGCGATCTCCGGCGTCTTCATGTGGGGCAAGGCGGAGAACGGCCAGTACACCACCAACTTCGGGACCGTCCGTGACCGGGCCGCCGCGGGCGGCACGACCGCGATCGTCAGCGAGTTCGGGCACCCGCTCGCCGGGTCGGTCTCCGACAAGGCGCCCACGGTCTACAAGGCCATGTACCAGGCGCTCGACTCCCGCGTGAAGGGCGGCAGTTGGTGGTCGGACCCGGCCGCCTCCGGCCCGGTCCTGTCCGGTTCGCAGTGGCAGTGGGACATCTACCACGGCCGGCACCGCGAGCTGATGAACGACAACCCCGACAAGGTGCAGACCGAGGGCGACGCCTGGAACGGGGAGGACCTCTCCGCCGTACGCCTCGACGACTCCGGCACGGCCGTGCTCCGCCAGGACGCCCGGCTCCTCGACCGGGTCTACCCGAGCGCCACGGCGGGCAGCGCCCTCGCCTTCACCTACGAGGACCGCTCCCGCGACGGCTCCACCACGCTGACCTGGAACCCGGTGCCCAGCACCCTGCCGAACGTCTCCTCGCTCGTCGGGTCCGGGCAGTACGCCCTGCTGGTGTGGCGCTCCGACGGCAGCACCGAGCCGACGGAACTGCACCTGCCGGCGTCCTTCCCCACCGCGTCCACGACGGTGGTGTCCGACCTCGGGGTGACGTCCGCGCCGCCGGCGTACACCACGTCCACCCCGATCGCGGCGGCCACGGAACCGGGCGGCACCGGCAGCCGACGGCTGCTGCTCACCGCCCCCGACTCGGGCAAGCTGCACTACGCCCTGGTCACCAACGGGGCGACAGCCCCGTCCGCGACGCGGTTGGACGCGGCGCGCGCGGAGCTGTCGGGGTGGCTGGCCTCGGAGTTCGGCTAGCCGAAGGTCAGCGGGCGGAGGTCCCGGTCCAGCCGACGGGCACCTGCGCGACGCGCACCCGCTGCGGGTGGTCGCCGACCGGCACGGACACGGTCTTCTTCCCTGTGGCGAAGTCGATCACCGTGACCTGGTCGGCGCCGCTCTCGGACACCACACAGGACTTTCCGTCACCGCTGACGGTCGACCAGTACGGCTTGGAGACGGGGACGAGCGGCCCTTCCTGGAGGGTCGCGCGGTCCACGACGGTCGCGTAGTCGTCCATCGTCCCCGCGATGCACAGCTTGGTGCCGTCCGGCTTCATCGTGAGGCCGTGGTGACGGGAGTCGTTGACGAAGGTGGTGCGGTCGTCGCTGACCCCCGGCGACTTCGGCAGGGTCTTGGTGCGGGTGATCTTGTCCGTTGCGATGTCGTACTCGAAGAAGCCGTTGAAGAACGACACCTGGAAGTACAGCTTCGTCTCGTCGGGCGAGAACGCGGCGGGGCGGACGGCGTCCGAGTAGTCGTTCAGTCCGATCGCGTTCAGCCGCTCGCGCATGTCGATCACCTTGACCTGCTGGAAGGTGTTCGCGTCGGCGATGGTGATCTTCCGGTCGCCCTTCGTCCAGTCCAGCCAGGGCGCGTCGGTCTGGGTGTTCACATCGCCGATCGCCATGTTCCAGATGTACTTGCCGTCACGGGTGAAGATGTTCTCGTGCGGCTTGTCGCCGGTCTTGAAGGAACCGACCTGTTTGCCGGTGACGATGTCCAGGACGTGCACCGTGTTCCCGGTCGACGCCGAGACCGCGACCCGCTTGCCGTCGGGGGAGACCGCCATGTGGTCGGCGCGGAAACCCGACACCGGGAAACGCCAGTTGATGGCGCCGGTGGTGAGGTTGATCGACACGACGTCGGCGAAGCTGGGGCGGGAGACGACCATCGCCGAGCCGTCGGGCGTGGAGTACATGTCGTCCACGAACTGGTCGTGGCCCTCACCCACGCTGTTGCGGATCGTCATGAAGGCGATCCACTTGATCGGGTCGGCGTTGATCTCCGCCATCCGCTGGGCCTTGTCCGGGATGACGTTCACCCGGCCGATCTTCGCGAAGTCGCCGGAGCCCTTGATGACATCGGCGGTGCCCTCCCAGTTGTTGCCCACGAACATCACCTCGCGCAGGTCCGCGGTACCGGCCGCGGGGGCGGCCGACGCGGTCGCGGCGGCGGAGGCGGTCAGGGTGAGCGCGGCGGCCACGGCACCGAGGTGACGGGCCCGGCGCCGACGGGGGCCGGGGGTGGGGATCATGGCTGGTTCCTCCTGCTTGCTGGGGGCATGACAAGGCGGCTCTGGGGAGAGAACGGGGCGAGAAATCTGAATACAGCGGCGTTCAGAGTTGACTTACTGGAAAGTAAGGAACGGGCGTGCTTCTCCACAAGACCACGGACGCGACAAAATCGGGGGAGCGCCGGTTCGGCCGTCGAACGGGTGACGCTGTGTCGGGAGGAGAAGCGTGGCGGGCAGGCTCAAACAGCCCACCGGCCGTTACGGAGGACGGTCCGCCGAGGAGCGCCAGGCCGAGCGCCGACGCCGCTTCCTCGACGCGGGCCTCCAACTCTTCGGCGACGGCCCCGGTTTCCGGGGCACCACCATCGCGGCCCTCAGTGAGGCGGCGGGTCTGTCGACCCGTCAGTTCTACGAGGAGTTCCGCACCCTGGAGGACGTGCTGGCCGCGCTCCACCTCCAGGTCAACGACTGGGCCGAGGAGGCCGCGCTCAACGGCCTCGCCACGGCGGAGGGGCGGCCGGTCGCCGAGCGGGTCACCGCCGCGTTCCGTGCGTACGCCGCCAACGTGACGGGGGATCCGCGCCGGTTGCGCATCACCTTCACCGAGATCATCGGCGTGAGCCCCCGGTTGGAGCGGCAGCGTCTCGAACGCCGCTCCCGCTGGGTCGACTTCCTCTGCGCGGAGGCCGCCGCGGCCGCCGACCGCGGAGAGGCCGCCCACCGCGACTACCGCCTCGCCGCCACGGCCTTCATCGGCAGCGTCAACGGCCTCCTCCACGACTGGCAGGCCGGCTATGTCGACGCCGACCTCGACGAGGTGGTCGACGAACTGGTCCGACTGCTCCTCGGGATCCTCCGCCCGGTGGGGTGGACCCCGGAGAGTTCCTGAGACGGCGGACAGAGCGGCACCGCGTGGCGGACGCAGCCCGGCGAGCGTGGCGGGACGGCGTTTGGGCGGCGTGGTGGGACGGGCGGTCCGGGCGGTGTGGTGGGACGGGGGGTTCGGGCGGTGTGGTGGGACGGGGGGTTCGGGCGGTGTGGTGGGACGGGGGGTTCGGGCGGCGAGTTGGCGCGGCGATCCGAGAGGCCTTCTGAGACGGTCACCGGAGCGCCTCTCGCCTCTCGCCTCTCGCCGGTCGGCAGTTGGCGGGTCGGTCCGGCGTGCGGCGGTCTCGTCCGATGGGACCGACCCGTCGCCTCAGCCCGCCAGCCGGTTCACCGCCTCGAGGACCGGGGCCACTCCGTCCTCCGCCCTCAGCTCCGCCGCCAGGGCCCGGGCGCGGTGGGCGTACGACGGGTCGGTGGTCGCCCGTCGCAGCGCCGCGGCCAGGGCGTCGGCGGTGAAGCCCCGCAGCGGCACCGCTCCCGGCGACACTCCGAGCGCGACCAGCCGGGCCGCCCAGAACGCCTCGTCGAACTGGACGGGGACCGGTACGGCGGGGACACCGGCGCGCAGGCCCGCCGCCGTGGTCCCGGCGCCAGCGTGGTGCACGACCGCGGCCATCCGGGGGAAGAGCAGGGAGTGCGGCACCTCGCCGATGGTCAGCATGTCGTCGCCCTCGCCCCGCAGTTCGCCCCAGCCGCGCTGGATCACCCCGCGCAGCCCGGCCGCCCGCAGGGCCCGTACGACCTGGTCGCTCATCCGCTCGGCGTCCGGCACCGTGGCACTGCCGAGTCCCACGAACACCGGGGCCGGCCCGGCGTCGAGGAAGTCCAGCACCTGAGCGGGCAGCCGGTCCTCGCGGTCGTACGGCCACCAGTACCCGGTGACGTCCAGTCCGCGCCGCCAGTCGCCCGGCCGGGGCACCACCCGCGCGCTGAACCCGTGGAACACCGTCCACCCCAGCCGCTCCCGGGCCCGGCGCGCCGCGATCCGCCCGGTGCGCGGCAGTCCGTACGCGGCGCGCAGCCTGCGCACCTCCTCCGTGAAGATCCACTCCACGGCGAGGTTCACCGCGTGCCCCGCCGCCCGGTTGAGGACGGGCCCCCAGGACCGCACCCCGGTCATCGGGGGCGCGAACGCGCCCGTCGGCGCCAGCGGCTGGAGGTTCACGCCGAAGCTCGGAATCGACAGTGCCTCGGCGACCGTGTGTCCGAACGGGGCGAGCGTGCCGGCCAGTAGCAGGGCCTCGCTGGTGCGGGCGGCGACCACCAGGTCGTCGGCCATCCGCCCGACGGCGTCGCGGGCCATGTTCACCGCCCGCAGCAGCTTCCCGGCACCGGTGCCGCTGCGGTGCAGCTTCCGCCCGCTCTCCGACTCCAGCTCGGCCCGTGGATCGACGGGCAGCGCGTGGAAGGCGACCCCCGAGCCCGCCACCAGCGGCCGGAAGCGGTCGTGCGTCACCAGGGTGACCTCGTGCCCGGCCCGCACCAGCCCGTGCCCCAACCCGGTGTACGGGGCCACGTCGCCCCGGGAACCCGCCGTCATGATCGCTACGCGCACGCAGGCCAGTATGGCGGCGCGACCGCCCCGGAACAGGCGGACGGCCCGCGATGACGCGAAACCGCCTCTCCCTCCCCGCCGCCGCCCCCGCCGTACGATGACCGGCCGATACGACGACGGGGGAGCCGATCGATGACGTACCAACGGAACGAGGTCGTCCAGGGCCTGGCCCTGAACAGGGCCGCGAGCACCGGGGTGCTGCTGCGGCTGACGCGGCCCGAGACGAAGGCCGCCTGGCTCTGGCTCTGCCGGCGGGCGGAGCTGCCCACCGCCGCGGTCGACGCGTTCGTCACCCACCCGGACTGGCGGATGCGCGCCTCCTTCGCCCAGAGCGAGGTCGCCCCCGCGGCCGACCGGGCACGGCTGGTGGACGACGCCGACCGCCGGGTACTGCTGGAGCTGGCGCACGGCCCGACCCCGTACCGCGCCACCGCCGAACCCCTCCCCGACGCCGCGTACACCCGACTGCTCACCGCCGCAGACCCGGAGGTGCGCGGCACGGCGGCCATGTCCCCGAGCATCCCGGTCCGAGTCCTCGCCCGTCACACCGGCCACGACGACCCCGGCGTCCGCGCAGGCGTGTGCCGGGCCTGGGACATGCTGACCCCGGCCGACCGGCAGGCACTGCTCGACGACCCCGACCCCGCCGTACGCGCGGCGGCGGCCCGGCAGGCCTGCCGGACGGACCCCGCCCACACCGACGGCGTGCTCGCCGCCATGACGGCGGTGCACCGCCGGGAGATCCTGGCCGGGGCGTGCCTTCCCCGCGCCACCGCCGTGCGGCTCATGGACCTCGACGACCCCTACGACCGGCAGACGCTGGCGGGCAATCCGTCGCTGCCGCCCGACCTCGTGGCGCGGCTGGCCACGGACCCCGAGCACGAGGTGCGCCGCGCGGTGTCGGCGCGCCCCGAACTCACCGAGGAGCAGCGCGCGGCCGTCGACCACAGCGTGCGGCGCTCGGACGCCCTGCGCCCCCTCGGCTGGGTCCTGGCGCTCGACGGGGACTCGGACGCCCTGCGCGCCTGCGCGGCCTCCGCCCACCGCTGGCTGCGCAGGAGCGCGGCCGTCCACCCGGCTCTCCCGGCCGACCTCGTCGAACGGCTCGCCGAGGACGAGGACTTCGTGGTCCGCCTGATGATCTGCGAGTACCAACCGGACGCGCCGGCGGGGGTGTTGCTGCGGACGGCGCTGGAGTGGGACGGCCGCTCCGTCCACGACATGGTGCGCCTGCCGCAGTTCCCGGCGAAGGGCCTCGCCCGGTACGCCGACCACGACGAGCCCCGCTTGCGGCGGCTGGCCGTTCAGGACCCGGACGCCGCACCGGAGGTGATCGAGCGCCTGACCCGCGACGAGGCCGTGTGGGTGCGCAGGGCCGCCGCGTCCGATCCCCGGCTCACCCGGGACAGGATCGAGGAACTGCTGAGGGACCCGGACACGGCCTGGCCCGCGGCCTCCAACCCGGGACTCGCCGAAGGGGACATGCACCGACTGCTGGACGCGCTGGGCGTCCCCGCATGAGGGCGCACCCGCATGACGGCGTACCGGCAGACGGCGCACCCGCATGACGGCGTACCGGCAAGCGGCGCACCCGCATGACGGCGTGCCGGCACGACGGCGCGCCGGCACGACGGCGCGCCGCTGGTCGCGGCGGCCGACGGCCGTCCCGGGATGCGCGCGGACCGGCTTACTCGTCTTGCTCGTCTTACTCGTCCCAGGCCTGAAGCAGCGTGTGGTCGACGATCTTGCCGTCGCGCAGGGTGATCATCGAGCTGGCCAGCACCCGCACGCCGTCCGGGTACTCGCAGGACTCGGTGTAGGCGACCTGGTCGCCCTGGACGACGCACTGCTCCACCTTGTGCGTCATGTCCCGGCTGCAGACGTCCTCCAGCATCGCGCCGATCTCCCCGCGGCCGTGCAGGACCTTGGGGTGGCTGGGCTGGGTGTTGTGGTCGACGACGCGCAACTCGGCGTCGTCCGCGTAGAGCGACAGCAGGGTCGACGCGTCCGCCTGCTCGGTGCCTCGGCGCAACGTCTCGGTGTCGAAGGCGGGGCTTGGCGCGGTAGCCATGGGTGACCTCCTCGGAAGGCCGCGGCCCGGCGGGGGAGCGGGCCGCGAGGGACTCCTGCTATCGAGCCTCCTCCGCAGCGCGGAACCCGGCAAGCGCTGACAGGCCCCGGCGCGGGCCGTGTCCACGGTGGGCCCTTGACTTTCCCGGGACCCCGGCAGAGCATCACGAGTGTGTAACGTGAAGTGATCTTCACTTTACGAACAAGGGGTGGGATTTCGCCCCCTCCCGTACCGTCGTCGACCGTACCCCCGAGGAAGCCGCGCCATGGCCATAACCCGTGACCTTCTGATCGGCGGCAAGGACGTGCCCGCCGCGTCCGGCCGCACCACCGAGGACTTCGAGCCGTACACCGGGGAGGTGTACGCGACGGTCGCGGCGGCCGGTCCGGAGGACGTCCGGCGGGCCGTGGACGCCGCCGACGCGGCCTTCGAGGAGTGGGCGGCCCTCGCGCCCTTCGCCCGGCGGGCCGTCTTCTTCAAGGCCGCCGAACTGCTGGAGGCCCGGGGCGACCAGGTCGCCGAGATCATGGCGCGGGAGGCGGGCGGCACCCGCCCCTGGGCGCTGTTCAACGTGATGCTCGCCGCCAACATCCTGCGCGAGGCGGCCGCCGCGATCACCGCCCCGCGCGGCGAGGTGCTCAGCTCCCAGAAGGAGGGCGCGCTGAGCCTCGCCGTCCGTGAACCGCTCGGCGTGGTCGCGGCGTTCGCGCCGTGGAACGCGCCCGTCATCCTCGGGGTACGGGCCGTCGCGGCGCCGCTGGCCGCCGGCAACACCGTCGTCGTCAAGCCCAGCGAGGACGCGCCCATCGCCTGCGGTCTCCTCGTCGCCGACGTGTTCCGGGAGGCCGGTCTGCCCGACGGCGTCCTCAACGTGATCACCAACGCGCCCGAGGACGCGGCCGAGATCGCCGAGGCGCTGATCTCCGACGAGCGGGTGCGCGCGGTCAACTTCACCGGCTCCACCAACGTCGGACGGATCATCGGCGAGCACGCGGCCCGTCATCTCAAGCCCGCCGTCCTGGAGTTGGGCGGCAAGAACGCGGTCATCGTCCTCGACGACGCCGACGTGGACTACGCGGTCGACGCCGTCACCTTCAGCGTCTTCATGAACGCCGGACAGATCTGCATGTCCGGCGACCGGATCCTCGTCCACGAGTCGCTGGCCGAGGAGTTCGCGCAGAAGTTCACCGCCAAGGTCGCCACCCTGCGCGCCGGTGACCCCGGCCACCCGCACACGGTGGTCGGGCCCCTGGTGACCGCCTCCGCCGCCGAGCGGATCGCGGCGCTGGTGCGGGACGCGGTCGCCAAGGGCGCCACCGTCCTCACCGGGGGCGGCCGGCCCGAGGGCGCGGTGCACCCGGCGACCGTGCTCACCGACGTCCCCAAGGACGCCGACCTGTACTACACCGAGTCCTTCGGCCCGCTCTGCGTTCTGGAGACGTTCGCCGAGGACGACATCGCCGTGAAGCTCGCCAACGACACCGACAACGGCCTGAGCTGCGGCATCATCACCGAGAACGCCACCCACGGCCTGGCCGTCGCCCGCCGGATCCGCACCGGCATCGTGCACATCAACGACCAGTCCGTGGCCGACGAGCCCCAGGTGCCCTTCGGCGGTGTGAAGGCCTCCGGCTACGGGCGGTTCGGTGGCCGCTGGGGCATCGAGGCCTTCTCGAACACCCGCTGGGTGACCATGTCCACCCAGCAGGCGCACTACCCGTTCTGAGCGACCGGGCCGGACGCCAGGAACTGTGTGGCCGCCAGCTCCGCGTACAGCGGGTCGGCGGCCACCAGCTCCCGGTGGGTGCCGACCGCGCGGACCCGCCCCGCGTCCATGACCACGATGCGGTCGGCCATCGTCACCGTGGACAGCCGGTGCGCCACCACCAGCACCGTCGTCGTCCGGGCCACGTCGGCGACCGTGTCGCGCAGCGCCGCCTCGTTGACCGCGTCCAGCTGACTGGTCGCCTCGTCGAGCAGCAGCAGACGCGGGCGTCGCAGCAGCGCGCGGGCGATGGCGACGCGCTGGCGCTCACCCCCGGACAGCTTGGTGCCCCGGTGGCCGACCAGTGTCTCCAGACCCTGCGGCAGTTTGGCGACCAGGCCGTCCAGCCGGGTCGTCTTCAGCACCCGGCCGAGTTCGCCCTCGTCGGCCTCGGGGTTGCCCAGCAGCAGGTTGTCCCGCAGGGTGCCGGACAGCACCGGCGCGTCCTGCTCCACATAGCCGATCGCCGCCCGCAGCCGTGGCAGTTCCCACGCGGTGACGTCCCGGCCGTCGACCGTGATGACGCCCGCCTCCGGGTCGTAGAACCGCTCGATGAGCGAGAACACGGTGGTCTTGCCCGCGCCCGAGGGCCCGACGAACGCGGTCATCCCCCGCGCCGGGACCTCGAACGTCACCCCGTGGTGCACATACGGCAGCTCGTCGGCGTACCGGAAGCGGACGTCGGCGAAGGCGACCGCGGCCGGCTCGGTGTCCGGGCCCGGCAGTGGTGCGGGCCGGGCGGCCGGCTCGGCGGGCAGCCGCAGCGCCTCCTGGATGCGGGCGAGCGCGGCGGCACCGGTCTGGTACTGGGTGATGGCGCCCACGACCTGCTGGATCGGCGACATCAGATAGAACACGTACAGCAGGAACGCCACCAGTGTGCCCACGTCGATCGCGCCGGTGGCGACGCGGGCGCCGCCCACCGCCAGCACCGTGATGAAGGCGATCTGCATGGCGAGCCCCGCCGTGTTGCCCGCGGCCGCCGACCACTTGGCGGCCCGTACGCTCTGCCGCCACGACTCCTCGGCCGCCGCGTGCACGGTCTCCTCCTCACGGTGCTCGGCGCCGGACGCCTTCACCGTGCGCAGCGCGCCGAGGATCCGCTCCAGCGAGGCGCCCATCGCCCCGACCGCGTCCTGCGCCGCCCGGCTGGCCCGGTTGATGCGCGGCACGATCACGCCGAACACCACACCCGCGCCGAGGATCACGCCCAGTGTCACTGCCAGCAGCACCGGGTCGACGAATCCCATCAACACCACCGTCGCGACGAGCGTGAGCCCGCCGGTGCCGAGGCCCACGAGGGTGTCGGTCGTGACCTCGCGCAGCAGGGTGGTGTCGGAGGTGATGCGCGCCATCAGGTCGCCCGGCTCGCTGCGGTCCACCGCGGTGATCCGCAGCCGCAGCAGGTACGACGACAGGGTGCGCCGTGCGCCCAGCACCACCGACTCGGCGGTGCGCCGCAGCACGTACGAACCCATGGCGCCCACCGCCGCGTTGCCCACGACCAGCGCGGACATCAGCAGCAGCGCCCAGGTGATGGCGCGGTCGTGGGACAGGTCGTCGATCAGTTCACGGGCGACCAGGGGCAGGGCGAGTCCGGTCGCCCCGGTGACCAGGGACAGCAGTGCGCCCAGCAGAAGTGCCCAGCGATGGGGCCGTACATAGCCGAGCAGCAGCCGCCAGTCGGGCTGCTGCTCGGCCTGGGGGTCAGTCGTGCTCACGACGCTCCTCGGCAGGTCGGTCGGGGAGTGGGGACCGGGCGCGGAGCTTCAGCCTACGTCGGTGGTGAGCGGCACCGTGAACGACTTTTCCCCCGCCCAGCAGCTGCCGCCGGTCCCGGCTCAGGGCCGGCACCACCGGTGCCCCTTCCGTCCCGTCCCGGGGTGGCGGGGACGAGTCGAGCATGCCAGCCAGGACCTCGCCCGGGCGCAGTTCCAGGAACGTGTCCGTCCCGTCCCCGCTCAGCAGGCCGACCGCGTCGGTGAACCGCACCGGATCACTCAACTCCCGCAGCCGGATGCTGACTTCGGTCGCCTCGTCCCCGACCGCCCGGGCCGTGACGTCGGAGACCAGCGGGGTGTGCGGCGCCCGCAAGCTTCACGCCCCGGCTCTCCAGCAGCCGGAACTGCGCCACGTGCAGCGCGAACAGCGCGGGCACGGTGGACGCGACCCGGTCGAGCGGCGCGGCCTCGGGATTACCGCGCTCCGCGCATCACGTTCCCCAACGGGGCGTCGAGATACGGGTCCAGCGCGGCGCACAGCAGGTCCAGGGCTTCGGCGGACACGGGGAAGGCCGGTGGCTCACCAGGGTGACCAGCGCGTCCGTCGCCCCTTGCGCACCGAGGTCACTGTCGGCCACGGTGCGGTCGCCCAGCCAGTGGCGGTGGACCCCGGGGACCCCGGCGTCCGCGCGGGCGCCGGTGGTGGCGAGGTCGGTGACTTGTCCCGCACCGACTGCTGGCCTCAGGGGACGCGACGGGCTGGACGAGGCCGGCACCTCGTCGGCGGTGCGGGACTTCCTGCGGTGACGGCGACCGGGGGAGGGGCGGCACTCTCCCCCACGCTCGGCTAGCGCGTGCCGGACGCTGCCAGCGCGGCGAGGGTCGTGTCGAGGTCGGCGGCGCGCGGGCGGTTGTGCGGCAGCCTCGCCAGCAGCGCGGCCATCCCGCAGGTGTCGGTGAGGGCCGAGAGGACGAGACCGCCAGCGACGCCCGCCGAGAGCAGCTGCCACGCCGGGTGGAGCAGCCCGAGCCCGAGGCCGGCCAGGATCAACGCGCCGGCGGTGAACCGGACCTGACGCTCCATCGCCCAGCCGGCCCGGGCGGCCCCGGCCGGGTGGTGCAGCTCATGGCCGTCGGCCGCCCACGCGGTCGTACCGCCGGTCAGGTCGGCCGCCACGATGCCGTGCCCGGCCAGCAAGGCGCACGCCTTCGCGGACCGCGCCCCCGACCGGCAGACGATCAGCAGCTCGCCGCCGGCGGCCCTCAACGCGGGCAGCGCCCGCTCCAGCTGGTCCAGCGGGACGTTCAGGGCACCGGGCAGATGCCCGGAGGCGTACTCGCCGGGTGTGCGGACGTCGACGACGGTCAGCTCCGCCAGGCGCGCCCGGACTTCACGGACGGTGAGGCGGCGAGGAGCGGAGGGAGTGAGGGGAGTGGTCATGGGTCCTGCGATCCTTTCCTGAGGGGGCGGTAAAATACCCCCAAGGGTATGTAGAGGAAGTGGGTCGGTCGTGGAGTTGCAGTTCGAGGGCGATGAGCTCAAGTCGGTGCTGAACCGGCTGCGCCGGGCGCAGGGGCAGATCTCCGGGGTGATCAAGATGATCGAGGAGGGGCGCGACTGCGAGGACGTCGTCACCCAGCTCGCCGCGGCCTCCCGGGCGCTCGACCGGGCCGGATTCGCGATCATCGCCACCGGGCTGCAGCAGTGCCTCACCGACTCCGAGAAGAACGAGCGGAACGGCGAGACGACGGAGCAGATGCGGGCCCGGCTGGAGAAACTGTTCCTGTCGCTGGCGTGAGGGGCGCGGGCGTGGGGTGGCTCGGGGGTGCGCGGTTCGTCGGCGGGTGCGGGTGGTTCGTGGTTGCTGCCGCAGTTCCCCGCACCTCTGGGGGGGCTGCCCCTGTCCCCGGTCAGACGAGTCCCCGTCAGACGAGCGCGTCGACGAGCATGAGCGCGGCCATGGCGAGGAGCGCCCAGGCGAAGACGCGCTGCAGGGTGTCCCCGGAGACCCTGCCCGCCAGCCGTCTGCCGTCCCACGCGCCGAGGATCGCGGCCCCCGTGAACGGGGCCACGACCGCCCAGTCGAGGTGCGCGCTCGTCCCGGCGCGGGCGGCCAGCGCGGCCAGCGAGTTCACGGTGATCACGAGCAGACTGGTGCCGACCGCGTCGCGCATCCGCAGGCCCACCACGTTCACCAGGGCCGGTACGGCGAGGAAGCCGCCGCCCACGCCCAGGACACCGGTGACCGCGCCGAGCCCCGCGCCGGACGCGGCGACCCGGCTCGCCCGTACGGTCGACTCCGCCCGGCGTGTGGCCGAGGGCCGCAGCATCCGATGGGCGGCGACCCCCGCGACCACGGCGAACGCCACGGTCAGCAGTCCGGCGGGCAGACGGGCGGTGAGCGCCCCGCCCAGCGCCGAGGGCACCAGTCCCGCCGCCGCGAAGAGCATCCCGCCGCGCCAGCGGACCGCACCGGACCGGGCGTGCGCGGCCAGCGCGGTCGCCGAGGTGAACGCGACGATCACCAGACTCGCGGTGGTGGCCGCGGCGGGCGCGAACCCCAGCAGATAGACCAGCGCGGGCACGGCGAGCACACTCCCCCCGCCGCCCAACGCCCCGAGCGCCACCCCGATCACACCCCCGGCGAGCAGGGCGAGAACGAGGCCGCTCATTCGGACGGGACACCCGTCGACGCGGACGCGGGGAGCGCCGGGCGGCGGCGGCCCGCAGCCGCGCGCTCCGCGGAGGCCGCGCCCGTACGGCCGGACTCGGCGGCGCGCTCCGCGGCCCCCTGTGCCCCGGCGACGCGCTCCGCAGGCGTCCGTGCCCCGGCGGCGAGCTCCGTGGCCGTCCGTGTCCCGGAGGTCTTGGCCATCGGCAGTCCCGCCCCGGCCGCGTTGGCGAAGGCGTCGTCCACGGCGACCACCCGGTGGCCGGCCGCGTCCAGGACGGAGGCGGCGATGGCGGCCCGCATGCCTCCGGCGCAGTGGACCCAGATCGTGCCGCCGGGTATCTCGGGGAGCCGCTCGCGCAGCTGATGCACGGGGATGTGCAGGGAGCCCGCGACATGGCCGCCGGCGCGCTCGGAGTCGCGCCGGACGTCCAGGACGACGGTCCCCTGGGCGCCGTGGACCCTCGCCAGGTCGGCGAACGTGCCGCGCGGGAAGGAGCGCGGACTCTCGCCCTCGCGCAGCCAGTCGCCCGGGGAGCCGGTCGCCGCCGCCACCGGCCGGTCGATCCCGACCCGTACCAACTCCCGCTGCGCCGAGGCGAGTTGCTCCGGTGACGCGGCGAGCAGCGTCACAGGCCTGCCCCACGGCAGCAGCCACGCGAGATACGTGGCGAGCTGCCCCTCCGCCTCGAAGTTCACCGACCCGGCCACATGCCCCTGTGCGAACGCGACCCGGTTGCGCAGATCCACGACCCATTCGCCCGCCGCCAGACGGGCGGCGATCTCCTCCGCGTCCGCCGGGGCGGGCGGCGTCAGATCGACCGGGGCGGGACCCCGCGCGTTCACGGGACCCATCTGCGCGTAGTACGCCGGAATGTCGTCGAGGTCGGCCAGGAGATCGGCGACGAACGTCTCGACGTCCTTGACCAGCGCCTCGTTGGTGGCCCGCTCGTGCCCGACGGTCGTCGCCCCGCCCGTCGCCCGCCCGGCGGAACAGAAGCTGCCGAAACCGTGCGTGGGCAGCACGGCCGTCTCCTCCGGCAGTGCGTCGGCGAGCCGGCGCGCCGAGGCGTGCTGCGCGCGGGCCAGCTCACCGGTCAGCCGGGGCTCGACGAGATCCGGGCGGCCGACCGTGCCGATGAGCAGGGACCCGCCGGTGAACGCGGCCACCGCCCGACCGCCCTCCTCCAGCACGTACGCGGTGTGGTGCGGGGTGTGGCCCGGGGTGGCCACGGCGCGCAGGGTCAGTTCCGCGTCGATCCTCACCGTGTCCCCGTCGTGCACCGGCACCCGTTCGTAGGCGACGCGCGCCCCGGCGGGCACCAGGTACGCGGCGCCGGTCAGCCGGGCCAGCTCCGGGCCGCCGGTGACGTAGTCGTTGTGCACGTGCGTCTCGACGACGTACGCGATCCGCGCGCCCCGCCGGGCCGCGGCCGTGATCATCCGGTCGATGTCGCGCGGCGGATCGACCACCACGGCGCCTTGCGGACCACCCGCCAGATAGCTGCGGTTGCCCAGCCCCGGCACCTCGATCGTGTCGACGAAGTACACGGCAGTGCTCCTCTCCTCGTACGGCGGCAGATGCCTGAGAACCCGGGGTGCATTACCCCCGGGGGTATGTTCGCAACGGTAGCAGAAATACCCTGGGGGGTATCTGGGGAGCTCGGGAGCCGGGAGGTGCGCGTACGTCACGGGCGAGCTTTTCGGCCAGGGATCCGCCCGTACGGGCGGGCCTACCCGCTGGTCGGTCCGTAGGGTGACCATGGACGGGAGACCGTCCGTACGGAACGACGGAAGGGTTCACCATGGCGCAGGAAGTACGCGGCGTGATCGCACCGGGCAGGAACGAACCGGTGCGGATCGAGACGATCGTCGTGCCCGATCCGGGGCCCGGGGAGGCCGTGGTGAAGGTACAGGCGTGCGGGGTGTGCCACACCGACCTCCACTACAAGCAGGGCGGCATCAACGACGACTTCCCCTTCCTGCTCGGCCATGAGGCGGCGGGCGTGGTGGAGTCGGTCGGCGAGGGCGTCACGGACGTCGCCCCCGGTGACTTCGTGATTCTCAACTGGCGTGCCGTGTGCGGCAATTGCCGCGCCTGTCGACGCGGTCGGCCCTGGTACTGCTTCGCCACGCACAACGCCGGCCAGAAGATGACCCTCGCCTCCACGGGTCAGGAGCTGTCGCCCGCCCTCGGCATCGGCGCCTTCGCCGAGAAGACGCTCGTCGCCGCCGGGCAGTGCACCAAGGTCGACCCGGCCGCCTCCCCGGCGGTCGCCGGTCTGCTGGGCTGCGGGGTCATGGCCGGCATCGGCGCCGCCATCAACACCGGCAACGTGGGCCGCGGCGACAGCGTCGCCGTCATCGGCTGCGGCGGCGTCGGGGACGCGGCCATCGCCGGGTCCCTGCTGGCCGGCGCCGAGAAGATCATCGCCGTCGACATCGACGACCGGAAGCTGACCACGGCCAAGAAGATCGGTGCCACCCACACCGTCAACTCCCGTGAGACGGACCCGGTCGAGGCGATCCGTGAGCTGACCGGCGGCTTCGGCGCCGACGTCGTCATCGAGGCGGTGGGCCGCCCCGAGACGTACCAGCAGGCTTTCTACGCCCGCGACCTCGCCGGCACGGTCGTCCTCGTCGGCGTCCCCACCCCCGACATGAAGCTGGAACTCCCGCTGCTCGACGTCTTCGGCCGCGGCGGGGCCCTGAAGTCGTCCTGGTACGGCGACTGCCTGCCCGACCGTGACTTCCCCATGCTCATCAACCTCTACCTCCAGGGCCGCCTGGACCTGGAGGCGTTCGTGACCGAGACCATCGGACTCGACGACGTGGAGAAGGCGTTCGAGCGGATGCACGCCGGGGACGTCCTGCGTTCGGTGGTGACGCTCTGATGACCGCACGGATCGAACACCTCGTCACGTCCGGCACGTTCAGTCTGGACGGCGGCACCTGGGACGTCGACAACAACGTGTGGATCGTCGGCGACGACCGCGAGGTCGTCGTCATCGACGCCGCCCACGACGCCGACGCCATCGCCGAGGCCATCGGCGACCGCAGGCTGACCGCCATCATCTGCACCCACGCCCACAACGACCACATCGACGCCGCGCCCGCCCTCGCCGAGCGCACCGGCGCCCCGATCTGGCTCCACCCGGACGACCTGCCGCTGTGGAAGCAGACCCACCCCGGCCGGCAGCCCGACCACTGGCTCGCCGACGGTCAGGTCATCGAGACCGCCGGCGCCGACCTCACGGTCCTGCACACCCCGGGCCACGCGCCGGGCGCGGTGTGCCTCTACGACCCGGGCCTCGGCACGGTCTTCACCGGCGACACCCTCTTCGCGGGCGGACCGGGGGCGACGGGCAGGTCGTACAGCGACTTCCCGACCATCATCGACTCCATCCGCGACCGCCTGCTGGCGCTGCCGCCCGAGACGGTCGTCCGCACGGGTCACGGCGACAGCACGACCATCGGCGCCGAGGCCCCGAACCTCCAGGAGTGGCTCGACCGCGGCCACTGATCCACCACCGCCCCCGCCCCTCCCCGCAGAGGTGCCGGCCACCGCGAAGGCATGGCGGCCGGCACCGGCTGGGAGGGGGAAGGGGAGGCGGTCGGTCGTTACGTCGGCGCTGGGGGGGGCTGGGCGGCTGGGCGGCTGGGGTAGGGGTGGTCCGGCTCGGCGGCGCCGGTCGACTCGGCGGGTTGTCGGCCGGGCTCGCATCGGGTCAACTGCCGCTGACCGCCCGGCGTCGGCCCGCCCCGGTTCGCAGCGCGTAGACGGCCGGCGTGGTTCGAGGCGCGTCGATGGTCGCCGAGGTTTGAGGCGCGTCGACGGTCGGCCCGGCTCGGCGCCGTCGGCGTGGCATGGTGCCGCCTTGGCTCGCCGTGCATCAACAGCGGCCCGGCAGTACGTCAGTTCGGCTCCGCGCGGGCGTCGGCCCCGCTCCCACGGCCGTTCCTGTCAGCCTGTCGCCGCCGTTCCTGCCAGCCCCTCCCTGCGGTCCCTCTCGGCCCTCGTCGCCGTCCCCCTCAGCCCCTCGTCGCCGTCACCGGGACGACGAGCGCGGTGATGTTGTCCTGGCCACCGGCCTCCAGGGCATACGACACCAGGGCCCGTGCGCCGTCGAGTGGGCCGGCCTCCCGCAGCACCGCCCTGAGTGCGGCATGGTCCGGCAGATGGCGCCACAGTCCGTCGGTGCACAGCAGCAGCCGACCCGCGCACCCAGGCCGATAGCTCCGGACGTGCGGCACGGGCTCGTCCGCGTCGGCTCCCAGCCACGCGGTGAGGGCCTCCAGGTCGCCCGTGTCGTCCTCGGTGAGCGTCATACCGGGCCCCTCGTCCGGCAGCCAATAGGCACGGCTGTCACCCACCGAGCCGCTCCACAGGCCCTCCGGTCCCACGACGCCCGCCACCCAGGTGCACGCAGGGGCGACCCCGCCCCGCTCCCCGGTGTGCGCCGTCCCCGTGTCCGCCAGTCCGGCGACCACCCGCCCCGCCCGCCCGGCGGCCTCGACGAGCGCGACCTCCGGCAGGACACCGGACTCCAACAACCCCGCCAGTGCGATGACACCCACCTCGGCCGCGACCCGGGCGGCCCGTTCGGCGCGCGGCGCCATCGACACGCCGTCGCAGACGACTCCGATCGTCCACGCCCCGCGCGTCACCAGCGCCATCGCGTCCGCGTTGATCTCGCGCCGCAGGCCACGATCGCTCACCCCGGCCGCGCCGCTGTCCGCCTCGATCTCCAGGCGCGACCGGAAGGCGACCTGAGCCGCGCCGCAGTCCCAGCAGTGCCCGTCCGGGGCGACCGTTCCTCCACATCGTCCGCAAGGTGCCGTCTCGTCCATGATCCGCGCATCCTGCCAGGCGCACCCGGCACGGGAAAGCGAGAAAAGGCGACAGAGGATGTCCGGCTTCTCGGGAAGGCTCGTGTCGAGGACGCCGGGGCACCCCCGACGTCGGTCATGGTGACAGTCGTACGCACAGGAGGTCGGCATGGTGAAGCCGTTGGACGGCAAGGTCGCGCTGGTGGCGGGAGCCTCACGCGGAGCGGGGCGCGGGATCGCGGTCGAGCTGGGCGCGGCCGGGGCGACGGTGTACGTGACGGGACGCAGCACACGGCAGCGGCGCTCGGAGTACGACCGCCCGGAGACGCTGGAGGACACGGCCGACCTGGTCACCGAGGCCGGCGGGCAGGGCATCGCCGTCCCCACGGACCACCTCGAACCGACCCAGGTGAAGACCTTGGTGGACCGGATCGACAAGGAGCAGGGCCGGCTCGACGTCCTGGTCAACGACATCTGGGGCGGCGAGAAACTCTTCGACTGGGAGGCCCCGGTCTGGGAGCACGACCTCGACAACGGGTTGCGGCTGCTGCGGCTCGCCGTGGACACCCACGCGATCACCAGCCACCACGCGCTGCCCCTGCTGCTGCGCCACCCGGGCGGCCTGGTGGTCGAGATGACCGACGGCACCGCCGAATACAACCGCGACACCTACCGCGTCTCGTTCTTCTACGACCTCGCCAAGGCCGCAGTCCTGCGCATGGCGTTCGCCCTGGGGCATGAACTGGGCCCGCGCGGTGCCACGGCCGTGGCCCTCACCCCGGGCTGGCTCCGCTCGGAGATGATGCTCGACGTCTACGGCGTCACCGAGGACAACTGGCGCGACGCCCTGGACACCGTCCCCCACTTCGCCATCTCCGAGACCCCGCGCTACGTCGGCCGGGCCGTCGCCGCCCTCGCCGCCGACCCCGACGTCGCCCGCCACAACGGCACCTCCCTCTCCAGCGGCGGCCTCGCCCAGGTGTACGGCTTCACCGACCTGGACGGCAGCCGCCCGGACGCCTGGCGCTACCTCGTAGAGGTCCAGGACGCCGGCAAGCCGGCAGACACCACCGGCTACCGCTGAACTCAGGATCGTGTCGCGCCTGTCGTGGTGATCCTTTCGTGGTGATCGGACGCGCAGTACGTTCTGGCGTATGGATGCGACAGGACGCTTCGAGGGGTACGGCGTGCTCATCACGGGTGCGGCGCGGGGGATCGGGGCGGCCACCGCTCGGCGGCTGGCCGGGGAGGGCGCTCGGGTCCTGGTCACCGACGTGGACCTGCCGGCGGCCGAACGGACCGCCGCGGACCTGCGCCGTCGGGGGTCCGCGGCGCACGCCTTCCCCTGCGACGTCGGCGACCGGGCCTCCGTCGAGGCGGCCGTCGCGCACGCCGTGGACCTCTTCGGCTCCCTCGACGCGCTCGTGAACAACGCCTTCGGCTGCACCCCGGACACACCCCTGTTCGAGGACACCCCGGACGAGACCTGGGAGCGTGACCTCGACCTGACCCTCACGAGCGCGTTCCGCTGCTCCCGCGCTGCGCTGCCGCACCTGGTGGCCTCCGGGCGCGGGGCGATCGTCAACATCGGCTCCGTCAACGGCCTCCAGGACTTCGGCAACCACGCCTACAGCGCCGCCAAGGCGGGCCTCGCCTCGCTGACCCGTACGCTCGCCGGGGACGCCGCCCCGCGCGGCGTCCGCGTCAACCTCGTGGCCCCCGGAACCGTCCGCACCTCGGGCTGGGCGGGCCGCGAGGCCCACCTCGACGCCCTCGGCGAGATCTATCCGCTGGGCCGGGTCGGAGAGCCGGAGGACATCGCGGCCGCCGTCGCGTTCCTGGCCTCGCGCGACGCCGCCTGGATCACCGGCACGACCCTGCGCGTCGACGGCGGCCTGCTGGCCGTCAACACCTCCTTCGAGCGGGTGGCACGCGCCTGGCGAGAGGAGGAGCATGTGGTGGGGGAGGACGGGTAGGCGCCGGGCAGGACCGGGGCGGCGCCCACCCGGATCTCCCAGAGGCTCAGACGTCTGCCTTCGCCGCGCCCGCCAGCACCGCTTCCACGACGCGCTCCACGTCCGCCTCCTCCGTCCGCCAGTTGCTGAACGCCGCCCGCAGCGCGTGCGTCCCGTGGAGGACCGTCGGCGTCACGAAGGTCTCGCCCCCGGCGGCGATCGCGTCGGCCAGCGCGTGCACCCGCTCCCGCGTCGGCCGTTCGGCGAGCGTGAAGCACACGACGTTCAGCCGGACCGGCGCCGCCAGGACCAGCTCCGGTGCTCCTGCCAGTCGTTCCCCCAGGGTGCGGGCCAGCGCGACGTTACGCTCGACGATCTCACGGTGCCCGTCACGGCCGTACGCCATCAGCGAGAACCAGGCCGGCAGGGCGCGCAGCCGCCGGGAGTTCTCAGGGGTGAGATGCAGGAAGTCGGGCTCGCCGGAGGGGAGACCCAGGTACGGGGAGGCGTTGTGGAAGACGCGGACCTGGAGGTCCTGGCGGCGGGTGTACTGGACGGCCGCGTCGTAGGGCACGTTCAGCCACTTGTGCAGGTCGACGCAGACCGAGTCGGCGGCGTCGAGGCCGTCGACGAGATGCGCGTACGCCGGGGACAGCGCGGCGAAACCGCCGAAGGCGGCGTCGACGTGCAGCCAGAAGTCGTACCGCTCCTTCAGCGCGGCGACGGCCCGCAGATCGTCGAAGTCGACCGTGTTCACCGTCCCGGCGTTGGCCACGACGATCGCCGGGCGCCCGCCGAGCGATTCCAGGGCGGCGGCGAGAGCGTCCACGTCCACCGCCTCCCGGCCGCCGGGCAGCAGCGGGACCGTGAGCAGGCGGTCCCGGCCGATGCCGAGGACGGAGAGTGCCTTGGTGACGCTGGAGTGCGGGCTGCCGGACAGGACGTCGACCGGGCCGAGGGCCGCCGCGCCCTCGCGGGACACGTCCACGCCCAGGCGCTCGCCGAGCCACTCGCGGGCGACGGCCAGCCCCACCGTGTTGGAGACGGTCGCGCCGGTCACGAACGCGCCCCCGTACTCCCCGCCCAACCCGAACAACTCCCGCAGCCAACCCAGGGTCTCGCGCTCCAGGGCCGTCGCGAAGGAGTCGCCGCCCCCGGACACGTTCTGGTCATAGGCGCTGGTCAGCCAGTCCCCGGTGACGGCGGCCGGGGTGGCGCCCCCGGTGACGAAGCCGAGGTAGCGGGGCCCGGCGGAGCCGGAGAATCCCGGCGCCCAGCGCTCCGTGAAGCGGGCGAGGGCACCCTCCGCCCCGATGCCCGCCGACGGAAGCGGTACGGGACCGGGCCGGTCGCCGGGTCGGGCGACGGGGCGCTCCGCGATGCCCGCCACCTCCTTGGCGGCGAAGTCACGGGCGGACTGCAGGAGATCGGGGAGCCGGGAGAGATCGTCGGCGAGCACGGGGTCCATGAACCCGCAGCGTAGGGCGGGACGGAGACCCGGTCGTGGGCCACTTCGAGGAAACTGGACTGATCGGCGGCGCGACGGCAGCGCCCTCCCGCGCTTCCGGCGGTGCTGTCACGACGGCTCCGTACAACACTTCCGGCGACAGTCCCCTGCGCCGCCCCCACCCCCTCTACCCCACCCCCTGCCCCATCGCCTCCACAACCCCGTCCCACAAGCGGGCCCTCGCCTCAAGCGCGGCGGTCGCCGTCTCCACGGCCTCCTCCCACCGCCTCTCCTCGCCCCCGCACAGGTCGGCCACCATGGCCATCGCCATCGGGGTGTGCTCCTCGCCGTCGACCTCGATGTGCCGTGCCAGATAGTCCCGGAAGAGGGGGAACCGGTCGGTGCCCTCCGTACCGATCACCTGGTCGAACATGTCGGGGATCAGGTCCTCCCGTGAGAACGCGAACGCCGCGGCCCGGCAGTGCAGCGGCCGCTCCGCGATGATCTCGAACGTGGTCCGGACGAACTCCGCTGCGGGGCCGGGCACTTGAGCCACCTTCAGGGCGGCCGGCACGTCGTGGCCCTCCCCGACCAGCCCCAGGAACCTGTCGAGGCGGGCGGTGCTCGCGCCGGCCTCGGCCATGCCCGCCCGGTACAGCTCGAAGTGACTGGTGAACCCGCCGTTCAGCTCGTCGCTCTCCTCGACCAGGACGATGTCGTTGATGAGCCGCCGGCTCACCTCCGAACCCCGTGGCACCCACGGGACGTCGACGCATGTGAGGTCCCGCTGGAGGGACTTCAGCAGGGACATGAAGTCCCACACCGCGTACACATGGTGCTCCATGAAAACGGCCAGGTCCGCACGGCTCTCCACCCGCCGGTAGATCGGGTGCGCGGTGACTTCCTTCCGTACCGGTTCGATTGCGGCGCGCGCCCGGTCGATTCCCTCGTGGTGCATATCCCAGTCGTACCTGGACATGTCTCTCCTTTGGTTTGCTGCGCTTTTCCGCGGAGCCTGAGGGTGATGGTGCGCCTTTCGCGGTTTCTCCGGCAAGCGCTTCCCGAAATTGACGGAAGTTGCTCCGTCGTACTCCCCGACAGACGACTCCAAGGCGGCTGAAAGAGCGTCATACGCGAACGATCCGGACAGCTTGAAAAAGTTCGTTGAAGATTTGAACGGGGCGACAGTTCTTCCCGTACTCGACGGCGTGAGCAGGAATCCCGTTACCGTCACCATCGCGTATCACGTGGTGCCGGGGCGTGAGGCCGACTTCCACTCGTGGGGGTGGGCCGCGCTGCGTACGAGTGCGCGACAGCCGGGCTTTCTGGGGGGCGGCGTACTGGTCGACGGAGAGGCGGAGTGGCATGTGGTCTACCGCTTCGACAGTGAGGATTCGGCCCGAACCTGGGAGAACTCCCTGGTCAGGGTCGAGTGGGCGGCACGCGCCGAGGGGCTGGCCCGGGAGACTGGTCGCCGCAGCGTGACGGGCTCCAAGGCCTGGTTCGACTCCCAGGCCGCCCGGGAACCGGCGCCGGCCGCCCCGCGCCCGCCCCCGAAATGGAAACTCTGGCTGGTGAATATGAGCGCGGTCTTCCCACCCGTGCTCCTGTTCAACCTGCTGGTCCTCCCTTATCTCGCCGATCTCAATCCACTCGTCCGAACACTTCTGCTGTGTCTGTCCGTGACGGCCATCGTCACCTGGATTCTCATGCCGAGGCTCCAGCGATTCCTCAAAAAATGGCTGTATCCACCGTTGCAGGCGCTGCGCGGCCGGCACAAACGTCGGACCGCCTAGGTCCGAGAACGATCAGAGGGGGGTGGGCAGGTTGAAAACCTTGCTCATCGACAATTATGACTCGTACACGTACAACCTGTTCCAGCTGATCGCCGAGGTCAACGGCGAGGAGCCGGTGGTCGTGCTCAACGACGCCTCGCCCGACGCCATTCCGGAACTGCGGGAATTCGACAACGTCGTGGTGTCGCCCGGGCCGGGCCACCCGTCGGAACCGCGCGACTTCGGTATCGCCGCGCAGGTCATCGCCGAGGCCGCGATCCCCGTGCTGGGCGTCTGCATGGGCCACCAGGGCATCGCGGTGGGGGAGCGGGCCGACGTCGAGCCCGCCCCGTGGCCCCGCCACGGACACCTCTCCACGGTCCGGCACGACGGCCGTGACCTGTTCCGCGGGCTCCCGCAGAACTTCACCGTCGTCCGCTACCACTCGCTGTCCGTGCGCGAGCCGCTGCCGCCGAGCCTGGAGGCCACCGCCTGGTCCGAGGACGGTGTCCTCATGGGGCTGCGCCACCGTGAACGGCCGCTGTGGGGCGTCCAGTTCCACCCGGAGTCCGTCCTCACCGACCACGGGCACCGCCTGCTGGTCAACTTCCGCGAGCTCACGGAGGAACGAGCCGGCGGCCCCCGTACGAGAAGCTCCCGCAGCGCCCCGTCCGACCTGCCGAGGAGCGCCCCGCCCGATCCGCCGAGGAGCGCCCCCGTCCCCGCTCCGGCCCGCGCGGGGACCACCGCCGTCACCCCCCTCTCCGGCGCGATCCCCCGCCCCCGGCGCGCCCCCGGGCCCGCGTACCGGCTGCACTCCCGCCGTATCGCCGTCGCCGTCGACGCCGAGGCCGCCTTCACCCGGCTGCACGCCGACGCGCCGCGCGCCTTCTGGCTGGACAGCTCCCGCGTCGAGGAGGGCCTGTCCCGGTTCTCGTTCTTCGGCGACGGCACCGGCCCCCTCGCCGAGTTCGTCCGCTACGACGTCGACAGCGGCGTCTGCGAGATCGAGCGGGAGGGGCGGCCCACTCGCCGGGTCCGCGCGAGCGTGTACGACTATCTGAAGCGGCAGCTGGCCAGCCGCAAGGTCGACGCGAGCGGCCTCCCCTTCGACCTCACCGGCGGCTACGTCGGCTACTTCGGCTACGAACTGAAGGCCGACAGCGGCTCCCCGAACCGCCACACCGCCGACACCCCCGACGCCTGCTGGCTGTTCGCGGACCGGCTGATCGCCGTCGACCACCAGGAGGGCCACACCTACGCCGTCTGCCTCGCCGAGGACACCCCGGCCGCCGCCCGCGAGGCCGCCGACTGGCTCGACACGGCGCTCGCCCAGCTGACCTTCATCGCCACGAACCCCACCCTGCCGCTGCGGTCGTCCGCGCCCTACCCGCGCGCCGCCGAACCCTGGCTGGTGCGCGACCGCGCCACCTACCTCGCCGACATCGACGCCTGCAAGGCAGAACTCCACGCCGGCACCAGCTACGAGGTCTGCCTCACCAACGCGGCCCGTTTACCCGCCCCGTACGACCCCTACGACTTCTACCGGGCGCTGCGCCGCGTCAACCCCGCCCCGTACGCGGCCTTCCTCAGGTTCGGCGACCTCGACATCGCGGGCTCCTCACCCGAACGCTTCCTGCGGATCACCCGCGACGGCCTCGCCGAGGCCAAACCCATCAAGGGCACCGCCCCGAGAGGCGCCACACCGGAGGAGGACGACCGGCTGCGGGACGAACTCGCCGCGGACGCCAAGACCCGCGCCGAGAACCTGATGATCGTCGACCTGCTCCGCAACGACCTCGGCCGGGTCTCGCGGACCGGCACCGTACGCGTCTCCCGCCTCATGGCCACCGAGACGTACGCCACCGTGCACCAGCTCGTCTCCACCGTCGAGGGACGGCTGCGCGAGGGCACCGACGCCGTGGACTGCGTTCGGGCCTGCTTCCCGGGCGGCTCCATGACGGGGGCGCCCAAGCTCCGCACCATGGAGATCATCGACGCGGTGGAGACCGAGGCGAGGGGCGTCTACTCGGGCGCCCTCGGCTACCTCGGCTGCGGCGGCGGCGCCGACCTCAACATCGTCATCCGCACCGCCGTGTTCCGGGGCGGACGTATGCACCTGGGCGCCGGCGGCGCGATCGTCCTCGACTCCGACCCGGCCTCCGAGTACGACGAGATGCTCCTGAAGACCGCGGCACTCATGCGGGCCCACCGCGAGCACGCCTCCGCCCCGGCCGTCACCGAGGAGAGCACCCGATGACGACGACACCGCACCCCACGCTGATCGAGGCCGCCGCGGGCATCCCCGCCCAGCGGAGCGCCTCCGCGTCCCGGCCGGCCGACGCGGACGCCCCCGGCAACCTCGCCGCGCACCTGGCGGCCCTCGCCGAGCGCCGCGGCTGGACCGACCGCCCCGCCTTCCACCAGGGCCACCGCGCCCACACCCACGGCGCCGTCCACGACCTCGCGGCCCGCACGGCCACCGTGCTGCACGACCACGGAGTACGCCCCGGAGACCGGGTCCTGCTGGCCCTGCCCGACTCCGTCACCTGGGTCACCACCTTCCTCGCACTCGCCCGACTGGGTGCGGTCGCGGTGCTGGTCAACCCCGAACTCCCGCCGCCCGACCTGCAGTTCATGGCGGACGACACGGAGGCCGCGCTGTGGGTGACGGGACCCGGCCTGGACCGGAGCCTCCCGGCCCGCACGACCACACCCACCGCGGCCCCCCGAGCGCCGCGCCTCGGCTCCGACCAGCTGGCCGCGCTGACCGCGACGGCACGACCCATGAAGACGGCGCACCCGGTGGACGCCCACACCCCGCTCTACATCCAGTACACCTCCGGCACCACGGGCCGCCCCAAGGGCGTCGTCCACGTCCACGGCGACCCGAGGACCTACCACGACCTCATAGGCCGCCGGGTCCTGCGCATCACCCCCGACGACGTCGCCCTCTCCGTCTCCCGGCTCTACTTCGCCTACGGCTTCGGCAACGCCTTCGTCTTCCCCCTCTTCTCCGGCTCCAGCGCGGTCCTCACCGGCCGCCGCCCCACCCCCGCGACCGTGGACGAACTGGTCGCCCGCCACCGCGTGACCCTGCTGTACTCGGTGCCGTCCGCGTACGCCGCCCTGGTGGCCGACCTGGCCGACGGGCACGAGGGCTGCTTCGCCTCGGTTCGCGGGGCGATCTCCGCCGGCGAGGGCATGCCCGCCGGCATCGGGAAGCGGGTCACCCACCTGCTGGGCGCCCCCGTCCTGGAGCAGATCGGCTCCACGGAGGCCGGCCACGCCTTCTGCGCCAACGGCTTCGACCACAACCACCCCGGCACGGTCGGCCGCCCCGTCCCCGGCTTCGAGATCGAACTGCGCGACCGCGCCGGCAACCCCGTGCCCGACGGCGAGACCGGCGAACTCTGGGTGCGCGGGCCGACGGTGACGCCCGGCTACCTCAACCGGCCCGAGGAGTCCGCACGGGCCCTGGTCGGCGGCTGGCTGGGCACCCGGGACCGGGCCCGCCGCGAACCCGACGGCACCTACCGGCACCTGGGCCGCGCCGACGACATGGAGATGGTCGGCGGCATCACCGTCTCCCCGCTGGAGGTGGAGGCCCTGCTGCGCACCCACCCCGGGGTGCGGGACGTCGCCGTCGTGGCCGTCACCGACGAACGCGGCGCCAGCCGACTGCGGGCCTTCGTCGTTCCCGTCCCGCCCATCGGGGTCGGCCTGGAGGCCGAACTCGTCTGCATGGCCCGCGACAACCTGGCCGCCTTCAAAGTCCCCCGCAGTGTGAGCTTCGTGCCCACCCTGCCCCGCACCGCGACCGGAAAGCTCCGCCGGCACCTCGTCCGCCAAGGGGCGTGGTGAGCCATGGCCGCCACGTCCGCCCCCGCCCCCGCAGAAAGGTTGGGCACCATGCGACACCAGCAGCAGGCCGGGCCGAGCGCGCCGCCCGTGCCGGCCGGGCGCGGCTTCTACCTGGGCTCGATGCTCCGGGAGGCCGCCGACCGCCACGGGCAGATCTTCGTCACCCTCGACCGGCCCCTCGACGTCGCACCCGCCGCCGGGACCGACCTCACATACGCCAGCCTCGCCGACCTGGTCGACGAACTCTCCGGCCGCCTCTGGGAAGCGGGCGTGCGCCCCTCCGAGGAGGTCGCCGTCCACAAGTCGGACAACGTCGACATCGTGCTGCTGACCTGCGCGATCTCCCGTATCGGCGCCGTCCCCGTCCTGCTGTCGCCCGGCCTCGCGGGCCCCGTCGTCGGACAGCTCCTCGAACGCCTCCACCAGCCCTGGCTGATCACCGACCGCGCCAAGCTCGACGGCCCGCTGCGGGACGTCGACCTCACCGGTGCCGTCCGGCGCACCCTCTGCGTCGACGACGCCCCGGGGGCCGAACCGCTGGAGAAGTACGCGGGCGCGGCGACGCCCGCCGCCGTACGCCTCCACCCCCGCGAACCCTCCCTGATCACCCACAGCTCCGGCACGACCGGCGTCCCCAAGCTCGCCGTGCACTGCCCGAACACCATGTGGAACCGGCTCGTCCCGCAGAAGGCCATGGGCTGGCCCACCCGGGGCGAGACCGCCGCGCTGCACATGTCGTTCGTGCACTCGCGCTTCTACCATCTGCTCGGCGTCCTGCTGCACTTCGGCAGTCCGCTGGTCCTCATCCTCGACCCGGAACCGGCGAACGTGGGCCCGCTCCTCGCCCGCCACCGCCCCGGCATCGTCGAGACCCACCCCAACACCTTCGTCCTGTGGGAGGAACTGGCCGACGCGCCCGGCGCCCCGCTGTCCCGCGTCCGCTCCTACGGCTCCACCTTCGACGCCATCCACCCACGGACCGTGCAAAGGCTGCTGGACGCCTCCAAGCGGCGCTCCCCGTGGCTCATCCAGCTGTACGGGCAGAGCGAGACCGGCCCGGTCGCCTTCCAGTGGTTCACCCGCCGCAGCGCGGCCCGCGCGGACGGCCGCCGGGTCGGCATCGGCATCCCCGGCTTCACCCGCGTCCGCGTCACCGACGACAGGGGCCGCCGGGTCGCTCCCGGCACCCCCGGCCGCATCGAGGCCCGCACCCGCGGCCGCATCCTCACCTACCTCGGCGCCCGTGAACGCTATCTGCGCCAACTCGACGGCGACTGGTGGCAGATGGGAGACATGGGCTACCAGAGCCGCTGGGGCGCCCTCCACCTCATCGACCGCGAGATCGACCAGATCGACTCCGTCCACAGCAACCTGGAGGTCGAGGACACCCTGATGTCCCGCCTGGAGGAGCTGCGCGAGGTCGTCATCGTCCCCGGCGCCGACCGCGAACCCGTCCCCGTGGTCTGCGTACGCGGCGAACGCCCCCTGGACCCCCTGCGCTGGCAGGAGGCCACCGCGGACCTGCCGGCCATGGCGGAGCCGAGGCAGTGGCGGTTCGAGGACCTGCCCATGACCTCCACCTGGAAGGTCAAGCGGGTCGAGATCACCCGCATGCTCACCGAGGGCGCCCGCACATGACGACCCCCGCACTCGTCGTGGGCGCCGGCCCGGTCGGCCTGGCCGCCGCCCTCGCCCTGCGCGCCCACGGCCTCCCCGTCGTCCTGCTCGAAGCCGACCCCGAGGGCCGCGAACGGCCGGGCAGCCGCGCCCTGTTCGTCCACCGCGAGACCCTGGAACTCCTGGAGGGCATGCGCCCCGGCCTTGCGGCGACGATCGCCGCGTACGGGCAGACCTGGCACACCAAGCGCACCCTCTACCGGGGCCGCGAGGTCTACGCGCGCACCTTCCCGCCGCCCACCGGCACCCCGCCGTTCACCAGCCTCCGCCAGGTCGACACCGAGCGCTTCCTGCTCGCCGCCTGCGAGGACGCCGGAGTGGAGTTCGTGTGGGACGCGCGGATCACCGGCGTGCACACCGACCCGACGGGGGTGCGGCTCACCGACGCCGGCGGCCGCACCTGGGAGGGCACGCACGCCGTCGCCGCCGACGGCGCCCGCTCCGCCGTACGCCGCGAACTGGGCATCCCCCTGGAGGGCACCCACGGGGAGGGCTTCCACGTCGTCGTCGACATCGCCGACATCGCCGGGGCCGAACTGCCCCTGGAACGGGTCTTCCACTACGAGCACCCGGCGCTCGGCCACCGCAGCGTCATGCGCGTGCCGTTCACCGGCGGCTTCCAACTCGACCTGCAGTGCCGGGACGACGACACGGCCGAGGAGTACGGCACCGAGGACGCCGTGCGCCGCTGGCTGCCCGAGGTCGTCGGCGACGGCTACGGCGACCGCGTCCTGTGGGTCTCCAGCTACCGCTTCCTGCGCAAGGTCGCCGCCGTCTTCACCGACCCGCACCGCCGGGTGCTGCTCGCCGGTGAGGCCGCCCACCTCTTCCCGCCGTTCGGGGCACGCGGCATGAACAGCGGGATCGCCGACGCGGCGGCGGCCGCCCGGGCGATCGCCGACGGCACGCCCGAGGCCGTCGCCGGATTCGCCGAGGTCCGGCGCGCCGCGGGCCTCTTCAACAGCGCCGCCGCGGGCACCGCCCTGGACCATCTGCGGCCGCGGCGCCGTATCGTCCGCGTCAAGCAGCGCGCGGCGGCGGCCCTCGCCCCCGTCGTCCCCCGGTGCGGCGCCTGGCTGGAACACGCGCCGTACGGCCCCCGGCACGGCGCCCCGGCCGTCACGGGCCGCACCTACTGACGGGCCGCACGTACTGAACCGGGATCGAACGAACACAGGAGCACTGAGTGACACAACCGGCCATCGCGGAAGGTCTGTCGACCTGGTCCCCCGAACACGGTCTGACTCCCGGTCAGGCCCAGGGCGGGCGGCTGCTCGTCGCGGACTCATGGTTGCTGCGCGACGGGCGGGTGCGCGGTTTCGACCGGCACCGCGAGCGGTTCCTGCGGTCCTGCGGCGAGTGCGGGGCACCACCGCTCGGCCGGGTGGTCGACTTCTGGACGGACATGACGGCCGCGCTGCCCCGCACGGGGGAGTGGTTCCCCCGGGTGGAACTCGCCTCCGGATCGCTGGAGTTGCGTCTGCTGCTGCGGCATGCCCCGCCCCTCGGTGCCGAAGTGCGGGTGTGGGCGGCCGGGCAGCCCGACCCGCGCACCGTGCCCCGCCGCAAGGGACCCGACCTGGACGCCCTGGCCCGGGTGCGCGGCCGGGCCTCCGGCGCGCAGGCCGACGAGGCCGTGCTGATCGCCCCGTCCGGACTGGTCCTGGAGGCCGCCAACTCCAGCCTGCTGTGGTGGGAGGACGACACGCTCTGTCTGCCGCCGCCCCGGCTGCCCGTCCTGCCCGGGGTGACCACGGCGCTCGTCCTGGAGCGGGCGGCCCGCACCGGGGTCCGCGTCGCCCACCGCGAGCGTTCCCTGGCCGACCTCGACGGCCGCGAGGTGTGGCTCGTCAACGCCCTGCACGGGATCCGCCCCGTCGCCGCCTGGACCGGCAGACCCATGACCGCCGGCCGGGCGGTACACGCACCACAATGGCGGAAATGGCTGGACGGCATTATGGAGCCACTTCCCGAAACATAGGAAGCAGGGGAGCGAGGGCAAGCGCCGGACCGAATGGAAACGGCCCGGCGCATTCCACGCCGCACTACCTGTGAAATTTCACTTCCGTACCGGCTGCTTCTGTACCGGCTGATAGGCGCCGGGGACCATCCGGGTCGCGATCGCTATCCGGTTGTAGGCGTTGATCACGGTGGCCGCCCAGATGAGGGCCGCGAGCTGATCGTCGTCGAACACCTCGGCCGCGGCCGCGTACACGTCGTCCGGCACATGCCCCTCGTCCACCGAGGTCACCGCCTCGGTGAGGGCCAGTGCGGCCCGCTCCCGAGCGGTGAAGAAGGGTGTCTCGCGCCAGGCGTTCAGCGCGTAGATCCGCTGCTCGGTCTCGCCCCGGGCGCGGGCGTCCTTGGTGTGCATGTCCAGACAGAAGGCACAGCCGTTGATCTGCGAGGCGCGAATGCGGATCAGTTCGAGGATTTCCGGCTCGACCTTCGCGTCCCGCGCCGCGGAAACGGCGGCGGAGTGCAGGGAGCCCATTGCCGCGGACACATCCGGGGTGATTTTCTTGAGGGCCACGCGAGATATGGAATCGCTGTTGCTCATGAGGGGAACTCTATATGCGAATTACTCGCCGTGTAACTGTTTCGTCTCGAAGCGACCCGGACCACAACCGTCGGCCGACGCCGGCTGTCTACCTCCGCAGAACCTACAAAACGCGTGAAAGGGAAAGGCCCGCCATGGGGGACATAGGAAGACGAGGCGCCATCGCACTGACCGTCACCGGACTGCTGGCGCCGCTCACGCTCGCGCTGGGCACGACGCCCGCGCAGGCGGCGAGTTGCACGACATCGGCCGGGCCGTACCAGAAGCAGGTCGAGAAGTTCCTCGGCCGACCGGTCGACGGCAGGCAGTCGGCCGCCGACTGCCTGGCCATCAAGGCGTTCCAGACCAGGCACGGCATCAGCCCGAACATCGGGTACGCGGGCTCCGTCACCTGGGGTGTGATGGACCTGATGAACAAGCAGAAGGCCGTCGGCAAGAACCCGAACAAGGCCGGGAAGTGCCCGGTCAACAAGGGCCGCATCGCCTGCGTCGACCTGACGCTCCAGCTGAGCTGGATCCAGGACGGCAGCAAGCTCGTGTACGGGCCCGTGCCCGTCCGCACCGGTCGCGACGGCTACGAGACCCGCACCGGTCTGAAGAAGATCTACTGGCGCAACATCGACCACGTCTCGTCCATCTACAACGTGCCGATGCCGTACAGCCAGTTCTTCGACGGCGGCCAGGCCTTCCACGCCGCCGCCGTCAGCATGTACAACCCGCCCGGCTCCCGCGGCTGCGTCAACCTGACGAAGGCCGACGCCAAGAAGTACTGGTCGCTGCTGAAGAAGGGCGACGACGTCTACGTGTACGGCCGCAAGCCGGGCACCTGACGGACCGCCAGGAGCCCGGCTCACGGACCGCCGTGCACATCACGCCTCGGGCGCGTCCCCGAAGTCCGGGATCTCCAACCGCACCCCACCCTGCCGCGCGGACTCGTGCGCGACGATCCCCGGCAGGGTGTAGCGGGCCGCCACCCACGCGTTGACGGACGGCAGGGTGCGGGAGTTCACGGCGGTCACGAAGTCGTCCACCAGGAAGTGGTGGCTGCCCTCGTGGCCGTTGTGCAGATGGTCGAACGCCCGCGGCAGCCGCGACCGGTCGTGCACCGGCGCCGAACCGGAGGTGAACGCGGCCCGCAGATCCGGCGCGATGTGCTGGAGGGACGGGTCGTCGGGGGACAGCGTCTGCTTGGGTTCGAGCAGCTCGCTGATGTCCTTCACCCCCTTCTTGTCCTGCCACAGCGCGACCGTGGCGAGCTGCTCCATGCTCGCCTCCGTCCCGAAGAACCGGAAACGGGACTCCCGTATGTGCGAGGGGTAGCCCACCCGCCGGAACTCGTTCGTACGGAACGAGCCGCCGCCCGCCACCTCGAACAGCGCGGTCGCGTTGGAGAAGTCGTTGCCGAACTGGCTGACGTCCTTGTCGAACACTCCGTCCCCGCGCCCGTCGACGACCCCGATCGCGGAGACGCTCACCGCGTGCGTCTGCCAGGCGCCGAGCACCCCGCCCACCGAGTGCGTCGGGTACAGCAGCGGGGGATAGCTCGCGGTCCGCTTCCAGTTCTCGCCACCGCTGTACTGGTACGCCTCGTAGAACCCCAGGTCCATGTCGTGGACGTAGTCGCCCTCGGCGTAGAACAGCCGCCCGAAGGCGCCCTCGGCGATCTGGTTGCGGGCGTGCACGGTCGCCGGGTTGTACTGGCTGGTCTCACCCATCATGTACGTCAGCCCGGTCGCCCTGACCGCGTCGATGATCGCCGCGATCTCCTCCGTGGTGATCGCCATGGGCACCGCGGAGTACACATGCTTGCCGGCGTCGAGGCCCTTCAGGACCAGCGGCCCGTGCGTCCAGCGCTGGGTGAAGATCGCGACCGCGTCGACGGCCTTCGACTCCAGCATCGCCTCGTACGAGGGGAAGGTGCCGGCCAGGCCCTGGGCGGCGACCAGGTGCTCGGCACGCTCGGGCAGCAGATCGGTGACGTACACGTCGCCGACGCCGGGGTGGGCCTGGAACAGCGTGGCGAACTGGCCGGAGAACTGGCCGGCGCCCACGATGCCGAGGGAGAACGTCATGGAAGAGGTGCCCTTCATGGATCGACAGGTCACTGCGAGAGGATGAGGTTGATCTGGTCGTTGGTCTCGTCGAGGCTGCTCACCGGCTTGCCGCCCCCGTAGATGTCCTCCATCGCGGGCTGCATCAGCGCCGTCATGTCGGCCGAGTAGCTGGCGATCGGGTAGGAGAACGTCCGGAAGCGCTTCTTGTCGGCCACGGGCTCGGTGAACGACGAGACGTCGATGCCCTTCTTCCGGTACGCGGCCACGGCGGCCTCGGTGCCTGCCGGGGTGGCGGGGAACACGACGCCGTACCCGCCGACGACCTTCTGGCACGCGTCCGAGGCCAGGTAGGACACCCACTTGCGGGCGCCCTCCTTGTTCCTGGACGCCTTGGCGATGGAGTCGGCGAGGCCGTTCATCATGGTGGCGCGCTTGCCGGTCGGGCCGACCGGCGTCAGGGCGGTCCGGATGTCCTTGCCCTTGAAGCCCGCGTAGGTGGAGATCATCCAGGCCCCGTCGAACGCGGTGGCGGCCCTGCCCGCGGCGATCTGGGTGTTCTGCTGGTTGGACTGGACGTTGTAGTCCGTCAGGGGCGGCATGTACCCCTTCTTCGCCAGGCCGAAGTACCACTTGATCACGGACTGGAAGGTCCTGCTGTCGTACTGGTACTTCGTGCCCCAGCGCGCTTTGTCGAGGTAGTCCCACCCGGCGGAGGCGGCGAAGTTGCTCCACTGGGTCTGGCCGTCGCCATAGCCGCCGCCGCCCGTGGCCAGCCCGTACACCTTCACGTTGTGCCTGTCGAAGCCCGGTTCGTCGCCCCGCCTGCCGTTCCGGTCGATCGTGAGGTGGGCGATGGCCTTCTCGAAGGTGCCCCCGTCCTCGGGGTTCCAGGAAAGGTTGTTCAGCTCCTCGGCGGTGAGCCCCGCTTCGGCGGTCATCTTCGAGTTGTAGAACAGCGCGACGGTGTCCCAGTCCTTGGGGGCGCCGTAGCGGTGGCCGTCCTTGCCGATCCAGTTGGCGGCGAGCCCCGGCTGGTAGGCGGAGTCGTCGATGCCGAGGTCGTCGAGCGGTTCGAGGACCTTCAGGTCGGCGAACTGGCCGAAGTTCTGGATGTGGTCGGTGAACACATCGGGCTGGGTGCCCGCGATGAAGCCCGCGGTGAGCTTGGTCCAGTAGTCGGACCAGCCCAACTGCGTGATCCTCACGTCCAGTCCGGGGTTCTCCTTCTCGAACCCCTTCGCGCAGGCCTGGTAGGCGGGCAGCTGGTTGGCGTCCCACAGCCAGTACGTCACCGTGTTCGAGGACGCGCCGGTGCCGCCGCCCTGCGCGCAGCCGGCCACCAGGGACAGCGTCAGCGCTCCGGCGAGCGCGGTCAGCGTACGAAGTCGCATCAGTGGTACCTCACTTGATCCCGGTGAAGCCGATGGAGCTGACGATGCGGCGGGCGAAGCAGCCGAAGAGCACCAGCATCGGCAGCGCGGCGATCAACGTCGCGGCCGTGAGCCCCGACCAGTCGACACCGGTCGCCGGGGTCTGCGCCCGGAAGATCGCCAGCGCCACGGTCAGGACGCGCGAGCTGTCGCTGTAGGAGACCATCAGCGGCCAGAAGTAGTCGTTCCAGGCGGTGATGTACGTCAGCACGGACAGCGTGATGATCGGTGTGGACGCCATCGGCAGGACCACCCGGAAGAAGATCTTGATCTTTCCGGCGCCGTCGAGCAGCGCCGCCTCCTCCACCTCGCGCGGGATGTTCATGAAGAACTGGCGCAGGAAGAACACCGCGAACGGCGTCATGAAGAGGCTGGGCAGCGCGATGCCGAGCAGCGAGTCCACCAGGTGCAGCTCCTTGATGAGGACGAAGTTCGGCAGCAGCGTGAAGAGGGTCGGCACCATCAGGCCGGCGAGGAACAGCCCGAACACCTGGTCCCGGCCCCGCCAGCGCAGCCGGGCGAAGGCGTAGGCGGCCATGGCGGAGAAGAAGATCTGGCAGCCGGTGATCAGGGTCGAGACGATCACCGAGTTGAGCAGATACCGCCAGAAGTCGAGCCCGCCACCCGCCCCGCCCTGGGCGATGGCCTCCTCGGCCGACTGGAGCCCGAGGGCCCGTTCGAAGCCGCTGGTGGTGATGTCCACGGGGAACGGGTCGGCGGGGTCGGCGTTGAGTCCGGCGTTGCTGGACAGCGCGGTGCGCAGGATCCAGTAGAAGGGCAGCAGGGTGATGAGGACGATCAGGCCCATCGCGGTCCAGGCGGCGGCCCGCCCGAGGGGGAGGCGTCGTCGCCGGGCGGGGCGTACGGCCGGAGCCGGGGTGGGCGCGGGGGCCGAGGTCGATGGTGTGGTCACGGCGGCCATGTCGGTGTCTCCTTTCCGTCAGCCGAGGTCGCTCCGGCCGGCCCGGGTGAGCCGGTACTGCAGGACGGTGATCGCGCTGAGCACGACGAGCAGGGCGACGGACATGGCCGAGGCGTAGCCGAACTGGAAGCGGCCGAAGGCGGAGCCGTAGATGTAGTACTGGAGCACGTTGGTCGCGTTCGCGGGACCGCCCGCCGTGGTCACCGCCACGGTGTCGAAGACCTGGAACGAGCCGATCACCGTCATGATCAGCACGACCGCGAGAACGGGGCGCAGCAGCGGCATGGTGATCCGCCAGAACATTCGCCACTCGCTCGCGCCGTCCACCCGCGCCGCCTCGTACACGTCGTCGGGGATCGCCTGGAGACCGGCGAAGATCAGCAGTGCGGTGTAGCCGACGTGCCGCCACACATTGATCAGGGCGATGGTGGGGATCGCCCAGGTCTCGTCGGCGAGGAACGGGACGCGGTCGACGCCGAGGGCGCCGGCGATCTCGTTGCCGATGCCGAGCTGGGTGTCGAGGATCCACAGCCAGACCAGACCGGCGACCACGTTGGACATCAGATACGGCGTGAGCACGATCCCGCGCAGCAGGGCGGACCGGGTGAGCCGCTGGAGGAGGACGGCGATGGCGAGGGCCGCGACCGTCTGCACCCCGATGTTGATGACGACGTACTCGACCGTGACCGTCAACGAGTCCCAGAAGATGGGGTCGTTGACCATACGGACATAGTTGTCGAGGCCGACCCACCGCGGCGGGGTGAGCAGGTTGAAGCGGGTGAAGCTGAGATAGACGCCCCGCAGGGTCGGCCAGAGCAGGAACACCAGGAAGCCCAGCATCGCCGGGGCGATGAACAGGGCCGCGACCGGGCCGTCGCCCCGGGCACGCGTTCTCGTCTTCCTCGGCGGTTCCAGGGGCTCGGCTCCACTCAGGGGAAGACGGGACGGCGGGCTGCTGGAGGCGACGGTCATCGGAGGCTCCCTCGTCGGCGGCTCGGCCTCAAAGCTCGCCACTTACTTTCGTTGCGAAAATATTGGGCCGTCAAGAGGCGCGGCGGGCTTCTTCCAGTGGCGGCATCGCGCCCGCTACGATGGCGTGGTTGCTTCCGTAATGAAAAAAACAAGGTGTGGGAGTGTGACCCCATGACCGCTCTCGCTGCCAGCTGGCTGCCGCTCAGCGCCGGAGAACGCGCCGTGGCGATCGAGGTGCTCGTGCACGGCCCGCTCTCGCGCACCGACCTCGCCCGGCGGCTCGGCCTGTCCGCGGGAAGCCTCACCCGGCTGACCAAACCGCTGATCGAGTCGGGACTCCTGGTCGAGACCGCCGAGGGCGCCGCGCTCCACGAGACCCGGCAGGGGCGCCCCTCCCAGCCGCTGGACATCGTCGCCGAGTCCCGCACCTTCCTCGGCTTCAAGATCACCGACGACATGGTGTACGGCGTGGTCACCACCCTCAGGAGCGACATCGTCGCCCGGCACGACCGCCCGCTCACCTCGCACGAACCCGAGCGGGTCGCCGATCTGCTCGCCGAGATGACCGGGGAACTCGCCGGCCGCCACCCCTGCCTCGCGGGCATCGGCATCGGTGTCGGCGGACTCGTCGAGCACCAGGCCGTGGTCGGCGAGTCACCCTTCCTGCTGTGGCGCGACGTCCCGCTGGCCGGACTCGTCGAGGAGCGCACCGGGCTGCCCGTGGTCGTGGAGAACGACGTGGCCGCGCTCGTCGAGGCCGAGACCTGGTTCGGCGCGGGCCGCGGCCTCGACCGCTTCGTCGTCCTCACCATCGGCGCGGGCCTCGGCTACGGACTCGTCCTCGGCGGCACACAGGTCCGCGGCGGCGAGGAGGACCGGGGCTTCGGACGCCACTGGATCATCGACCCGGGCGGCCCGCTCACCCCCACCGGCGAACGCGGCAGCGCCGTGTCCCTGCTCACCATCCCGGCCATCCGCTACCAGGTCCAGGCGGCGACCGGCCGCGAGGTGACGTACGAGGAGATCCTCGCGGAGGCGGCGGCCGGCGATCCGATGTGCGCACGCGTCATCGGCGAGGCGGGCCGCGCGCTCGGCACGCTCGTGGCCCAGATCGCCAACTTCGTCATGCCCCAGAAGATCCTGCTCGCCGGGGAAGGGGTCGGGCTGATGGAGGTCGCGGGCCGGGCGGTGGACGACGCCGTCCGCGCCAACCGGCACCCCCTCGCCGCACCGGTCCCCCTGGAGACCAAGGTGTCCGACTTCCATGACTGGGCGCGCGGCGCCGCCGTGCTCGCCATCCAGGTCCTGGTACTCGGGGCCGCCGATTCCTCCACGCAGAGTGATCAGCTTCACGGTCCGTAATGTCCGAACTGGGATCTTTACTCACATCGGCTTCACCTGTGACGACATAGGGTTTACATCATGTCCACTACCCCTGATGTCGTCCTGGAAAGAGCGGAAAGACCGGTACGCACGGCCGCCGAGGTCAACGAGGAGATCCGGGCGCTCTGGTTCCGGAGCGGCGGGACATTGAACACGGAGCAGCGCAGCCAGTACGAGCGCCTCGTCCTCGAATGGGCCGCGGCCCAGTAGCTCCCCCCGGCCGCGGCTGACTCGTGGCCGATCGTGACGGGGCGCTCAGCCCCACGTCTGCGAATACTGGCGGCGGTAGGCCTGCCGGTCCTGTTCCGTACGGATGAAGCGGGTCGCCGCCAGAGCGACCATGCTCCCGGCGACGACCAGAAGGCCAGGACCCACATTGCGCGGGTCGGCGAGTCGGTCGATCAGATTCGACGCGGCACCGGACGCGTCCACCGGCCCCACCGCCCCCGGCTCCACGGCACCCGGCGCGGACGCCCCCTGCTCCGCGTCGTCGGAGGGCGCGTCGGCACCGGCGGTGGCCTGGGCCTGCGGAACACCCGCCAGCTGGACGTTCAACTCGTCCAGGGCGTCCCCCAGCGGCTGGAAGAAGGTCGTCCCGCCCTGGGTGCAGTCACCGTTGCCGCCCGAGGTGACGCCGAGGGCCACCCCCTCCGAGAACAGCGGGCCGCCGCTGTCGCCGGGCTCCGCGCACACCGTGGTCTCGATGAGCCCGGAGACCGTGCCCTCCGGATAGTTGACCGTCGCGTCGAGTCCGGTCACCTCACCGTTGCGGAAACCGGTCGTACTGCCGCTGCGGAACACCCGCTGGCCGATCGCCGCGTCACCGATACCCGTGATGCGCACCCCGCGCCCGTCGCCGACGGCGATGACGTTGCTCGTGTTGCTCGGCGCGTCCTTCAGGTACTGCACCAGCGAGAAGTCGCCACCGGGGAAGTTCGTCTCGACGGTCCGGCCGATCTCCTCCCGGCCCTGGTTGTCGGAGAACCACACCGAGCCCGTCGGACCGCAGTGCCCGGCGGTCAGCATGAACGCGTTCTCCCCGTCGGTGACGTTGAAGCCGATCGAACAGCGTCCACCCGTACCGAAGATCGGCTGAGCGCCGTTGAGCCGCATGGTGTACGCGCCCTTGGTGCGCTCCATCCGCACCGAGCCACCGATGTCCTCGGCGAGGTCCGTCAGCTTGGCCCAGTCGCCCTTGGAGACCGTGCTGTCGGCGCGCACCACGACCTCGTTGGACGCCGGGTCGATGGCCCAGGAGGTGCCCGGGACACGGGGCGCCGACCGCAGGGCCGCGGTGGCGGACTTCAGCTCCTTGCCGCTGTAGCGGACCATCTTGGGGCGGGCGCCGGCCTCCTTCACCTCGGCCGCCGCCTCCTCGTCGGTGACCGCGACGACGGGGCGCCCGTCGTCGGCGATCCAGGTGCCCGCCGTACGGGAGGAGCCGAGTCTGCTCACCAGGCCCGTGCCCGTGCCGGAGGCCGCCAGCACCGAACTGCGGGTAGCGGGCGGCGAGGTGGTGGGTTCGGTCGCCATCGCCGCCTGGGTGACCATCAGGCCCCCGCAGAGCAGTCCTCCCACGGCCGCAAGCCGTGCCACTCGCTTCACGACTCGTCGTCGTGCGTGCCTCATTACCTGGCTCCCGAACCCCGTACGACACGGCGTCAACACCGCGAGGGCGTCCGGTCCTTGAGCGCCCTTCCCTTATACGTGCGGCGACGGGCGCGTGTTCACCGGTCGGCAACCCGGTCGATCGTCAACCCCGCTTGGCCCCCACTCCGCAGTACATGGCCACTTCCTCCGGTTCCCCGGCGTCCTCGCCCGTGCTCTCCGGGCGCCAGCGCGTGCACGACACCACGCCCGGTTCGAGGAGGTCCAGCCCGTCGAAGAAGCGGGTGACCGCCTCCGGGGTGCGCTGCGTCAGCCGAGGCGTGCCGTGCACGTTCCACCAGGCCGCCGCCGCGTCGACATCCGCCCACCCCGGCCCCGTGATGGTGTGCGACAGCACCAGATGGCTGCCCGCGGGCAGGGCGTCCATCAGCCGGCGCACGATGCCGTATGGGTCCTCGGCGTCGCTTACGAACGCCATCACGTCGAGCAGCATCAGCGCGACCGGCCGGCTCAGGTCCAGGGTCCGCGCGGTGTGTTCGAGGACCGAGTCGACATTGCGCACGTCCTCGTCGACATGGTCCGTGCTGCCCTCGGGCGAACTGGTCAGCAGGGCGCGGGCGTGCACCAGGACCAGCGGGTCGTTGTCGACGTAGACGACCCGCGCGTCCGGAGCGATCCGCTGGGCGACCTCATGGGTGTTGTCCGCGGTCGGCAGCCCCGCTCCGATGTCCAGGAACTGCCGGATGCCCACGTCGGCGGCCAGATGACGCACGGCCCGCCCCAGGAACTGCCGGTCGGCGCGGGCGTAGTCGTGGATGCTCGGGTGCATCCGGCTGATCTCGTCCCCGGCTTTCCGGTCGACCTCGTAGTAGTCCCTGCCGCCGAGCCAGTAGTTCCAGATCCGCGCCGCGACCGGCCGGGTGGTGACGATACGGCTGTTCAGTGAGGAGGAGGGGAAGTCGTCCGAGGCTGCCGGGTTGTCGGTCACGGCATCAGCTCCTGGATCTTCTGTGGCGCAAGCAGAGTCAACGGGCAATGTAGACCCGTTGATTGGCCTTTGCCGAGTCTTCTGCGATCTTCACCGCGACCGGATGCCGTCCTCGCTCCGGGCCCGCGGTTTTCTGATCGTCGCGACCCCTCTACCAATCAGTAACTCTCGGGTAGTCTCCCGGCCACTGATGGGCATGACCATGACGAGTGCGGCGACGGTTCGAACGACCTCGCCGCTTTCACATGCGAAGGGGACGAACATGACAGCTAGCGGTGTGGGACGCCGCGTCACGACGGTCGCCGCGGTGGCCGTCCTGAGTCTGGGCGGTTCGCTGACCGCCGCGGTGCCGGCGGCCGCCGCCCCGAGCCGGGCGGCGGTGAGCGCGGCCGCGGCCGCGGCCGCCGAGGTCGACTACGCCACCTGGCAGAAGGACGTGAAGGCCGTCGTCGACACGGCGACGCCCTATGTGCAGCAGCGCACCACGAACACGTCCGGGCGCAAGCTCGCCATCGTCTTCGACATCGACAACACCACGCTGGAGACGCACTACACGCCCTGGTACAAGCTGCCCACCCCGGCGCTGAAGCCCTCCCTCCAGCTCGCCCAGTACGCCAAGTCCCGCGGCGTCGCCGTCTTCTTCGTCACCGCCCGCCCGGGGATCATCGAGAGCATCACCGAGTGGAACCTGAAGTCCGTCGGCTACCCCGTCGACGGCCTGTACGTCCGTGACCTGCCCGACCTGTTCGCCGAGGTCTCCGCCTACAAGACCGCCTCGCGCGCGGACATCGAGTCCGACGGCTACACGATCATCGCCAACGTCGGCAACAACACCACCGACCTCGTCGGCGGCCACGCCGAGCGCACCTTCAAGCTCCCGGACTACAACGGCCTGCTCGACTGACGCCGCCCGTCCTCGCGAGCCGCTCCTAGCGGTACGGCCGCCGGTCCGACCGGCGGCCGTGCACCTACACTCCGCCCATGGCCGACACCACACTCGACGCGCTCGGCGCGGGCAAGTACCTGCTGATCACCACCTACCGCAAGAACGGCACCGCCGTCCCCACCCCGGTGTGGGTGGTGCGGGACGGTGACGCGCTCGGCGTCTGGACGGTCGCCGACTCCTGGAAGGTCAAGCGGATCCGCAACCGCGCCGATGTCGCCGTCGGCCCCTGCGACGTCCGCGGCAACCCCACCGGGGAGTCCGTCCCCGGCCGCGCCGAGATCCTCGACGCGGCCGGCTCCGCCGCCTACCGCCGGCTCATCGCCCGCAAGTACGGCATCCTCGGCCGCCTCACCCTCCTGGGCAGCCGGCTCCGCCGGGGCACGGACGGCACCGTCGGCATCCGCGTGACCCTGACGCCTGACGCCTGACCTCTGGCTCCCTGCGGGGCCCGCGGCCGCACCGACGGGCCCGGCTGGGAGGTCGTCGCCGTGCTCCCGGCCGCGACGCCGAGCGGCGGATGAGCTGAACCCTCCGCCCGGTCCTCCCGTATCTCCTCACGGGGATGGCGGGAGACCGCTCGCACGGAAGGAGAACAGCGTGTCGATGCCGCCCGAACCAGGGCAGACGACGAAGCGTCCCACGATCGAACCCACATACGTGATGCGACGCCGCCGGACCGAGGCCCTGGCGGAACTGCTGCGTGAGTTCGAGCTGTACAAGGGGACGACGGCCCCCAAGGAGGAGTACGAGACCGTCGCCGTCCCGCCCCCACCCGCCCCGGACCGGCCGACGGCACCGGACCCCGAGCGCATCCTGCCCCGGACGGACGAGTACGAGACCGAGGAACTCCCGCCGGTGCGGGTCGGCGAGGACTTCGCCACCGGCGCCGCCCCGCGCGCCGAGCGACGGCCGAGGAGACGCCCGACACCCGGCGGGGGAGCGGGCCTCAAACGCGCGGCGGTCGTCGTCGGCGTCGGCGCGGCGGCCCTCCTGGGCTTCGGCGCCGCGCTCCTCCTCCCCGGCGGTGAGACCCGGCCGGAGGCCCGCCCGGCCAACCCCACCCCGTCGGCACCGGCCGAGGACGCGCCCACGCCCTCCGCCCCGGCCCGTGACGCCGCCGCCGACCCCGACGGGCCCGGCACCCTCCGCGAGGGCGACAGCGGCCCCGAGGTCTCCGAACTCCAGCAGCGCCTGCGGCGCATCCCCAACGTGTACGACGACGGCCCCACCTCGGGCGAGTACGACGTCGTCCTCAGAGAGGCCGTCGCCCGGTTCCAGCTCTGGTACGGCATCCGCGGGGACGAGACCGGCGTGTACGGCGACGACACCCGCAAGGACCTCGAATCCCGCACCACGGCCTAGGAACGCCCGCCGGAAACGGAACCGCCCTTCGTCACCGGAACCGCCGCTCGACACAGGGTCCGCCGCACGCGCCGGAACCATCCCGCGTACCGGAACCGCCGGGCGGCGCCCGCCGCGCGGCGGTTCCGGGCCCTCTGGCCCCGGCCCATCCGGGTTGTTGCCCCGCCACGATCGGACCATCCTGGCCATATGGTGACGAAGGCGTCCGGTGCTCGGCGGGCGGCCACGGCCGACGAGGCGATGGCGGTGGTCGACGCCGACGGCCTCGTCTCGGACTGGAGCGAGGGCGCGCGCCGGCTCACCGGGTACACCGCCGACGACGTCGTCGGACAGCCGGCGGCCCACCTGGTCGAAGGGGACGCGACGGCGGCCCGCCGGGCGCTGCTCGCGCACGGCGAGACACTGCTGACCCTGCGGTACCGGGACGGCCGGCCCCAGCGGACGGCCGTGCGGCTGGTGCCCCTGCTGGGCGGGACCGACAGCCGACGGGGGTTCGTCGTGGTCGCGAGTCCGAACCCGCCCGAGAGCGCCCTCGGCGAGCTGGCCTTCCAGCAGGCGTCCATGTCCATGTCGGTCTTCGACACGGGGCAGCGCTGTCTGCGGATGAACGACGCGGCGTGCCGGGCCATGGGCCGGCCGGAGTCCGAGTTCCGGCACCGGCACTACTCGGAGACCGTGGAGGACGCCGACCACAGCCGCGGCTTCCTGCGGCATCTGGAGATGGTCGTGGAGACCGGCCGGCCGGTCCACTACGAGAGCTGGACCAGTTCGCCGTCCGGCCGCCGCACGCACGCCTGGAACCTGGAGATGTGGCCGGTGCGGGACCGCACCGGAGCCCTCATCGGCACCGCCCTCGCCGCGTTCGACAGCAGTGAGCAGCACTGGGCACGCCAGCGCCTGGCCCTGCTGAACGAGGCCGCCGGTTCCATCGGCACCAAGCTCGACGTGGTCCGCACCGCCCGCGAACTCGCCGAACTGATCGTGCCCCGGCTCGCCGACTTCGCCAGCGTCGACCTCCTGGAGTCCGTGCTCCAGGGCGAGGAACCCGAGACGGGCCCGGCCGACGGGGGCGTCGAACTGCGCCGGGCCGCCCACCACTCCGCCACGCCCGGCGTCCCCGAGGCGGCGATCGGCCTGGGCTCCGCCGACCTCTATCCGCCCTTCTCGCCGCCCGCCCGCGCCCTCCTCGGCGGCGAGCCCGTCCTCGCCAGGACCGGCGACCACGACCTCGACACCTGGTTCGCCCGGCACGACGCCCGCTCCGCCAAGCTCCGGGACGCCACGGAGCACGAGCTGTCCCTCATGGCCGTACCGCTCGTCGCCCGCGGTACCACGCTCGGCGTCGCCGTGTTCGTCCGCAGCCTCACCCCCGAGCACCCCGACGCGTTCGACCAGGACGACATGATCCTCGCCGAGGAACTGTGCGGCCGGGCCGCCGTCTGCGTGGACAACGCCCGCCGGTACACCCGGGAACGCTCCACCGCGCTCGCCCTCCAGCGCAGCCTGCTACCGAGGGCGGTGGCGGGCCAGGCGGCCGTCGACTTCGCCTCCCGCTGTCTGCCCGCGCTGTCGCAGGCCGGGGTGGGCGGCGACTGGTTCGACGTGATCCCGCTGTCCGGCACCCGGGTCGCCCTGGTCGTCGGGGACGTCGTCGGACACGGCATCCCCGCCTCGGTCACCATGGGCCGGCTGCGCACGGCCGTGTGGGCGCTCGCCGACGTCGACCTGCCGCCCGACGAACTCCTCACCCACCTCGACGACCTCGTGGAACACCTCGCGGCGGGCGACGACAGCGGCGGCGGGGAGATCGGCGCCACCTGCCTGTACGCGGTGTACGACCCGGTGGCCCGCACCTGCTCGATCGCCTCGGCGGGCCACGTACCGCCCGTCGTCGTACGGCCCGACGGCCAGGTGGACGTCATCGACGTGGTGGCGGGACCGATGCTGGGCGTCGGCGGCCTGCCCTTCGAGTCGACGGAGCTGGACCTGCCCGAGGGCTCGGTCCTCGCCCTCTACACCGACGGCCTCGTGGAGGCACGGGACCGGGACGTCGACACCGGCACCGCCGCCCTCCGCGCCTCCCTGGGCGGGCCGCTCGGCAGCCTGGAACGCGCCTGCGACACCGTGCTCGGGGACCTCCTGCCGGACACCCCGGCCGACGACGTGGCCCTGCTGCTGGCCCGCACCCGCGCCCTCGACGCCGAACAGGTGGCCGTCTGGAACTTCGCCGACGACCCCTCCCTCGTCGCCGACGCGCGCAAGCTCGCCACCGACCAACTGGTGCGCTGGGGCCTGGAGGACGCCGTCTTCGTCACCGAACTCGTCGTCAGCGAACTCGTCACCAACGCCATGCGCTACGGCGGCGCCCCCATCGAGCTGCGGCTCATCCGCGACCGCACCCTCATCTGCGAGGTGTCCGACGCCAGCAGCACCTCGCCCCATCTGCGCCGGGCCCGCACCTTCGACGAGGGCGGCCGCGGCCTGCTCCTCGTCGCCCAGCTCACCGACCGCTGGGGCAGCCGCCCGAGCGGCGCCGGCAAGACCATCTGGGCCGAACAGGCGCTGCCGCCGGCCCCCTGAGACGACGGTAGGGGGCGGCTGCCGCCGCCCCCTACCTCCTCACCGCCGTGCGGTCCTCCTGCTCGTGAGGTGCTACTTCCGCCGCAGCCGCACCGCCACACCGTGGCCGGTGCAGACCTGCTCGGCCGTCCAGCCCTCGACGGCGACGGTCACCTCGGAGAACCGGCCCCGCAGGGAGTGCGCCCCGAGCACCGCCACCGTGCTGCCCGAACGCGGCGGCTGCCCGGCGTCGAAGCGGACCACCAACTCGCTGCCCCGCTCCAGGACCGCGCGCCCGTCCACCACGAGGGCCGGGTCGGCGCCCCGGTCCAGCGTCACGTCGAGGACCCCGGCCTGCGTGTACCCGCCGCGGACCCGGACCGTGCGGTCGCCCGTGCTGAGCGTGCCGCCGCCCTCCACCCGCACGTCACCCCGGCCGAGGGCCTCCTTCGAGCCCGCCGCGAGCACACCGGCCTGCACCGTGGTGCCGCCCGTGTACCGGTTCGCACCGGTCAGCGTGAGCGTGCCGCCGCCCCGCTTGACCAGGCCGCCCGGGCCCGCGATGTCGTTGCGCCAGGCGTCGGCCCCGTGGAAACCACCGAGCGCGGCGTCCAGCGTGACGGTGACGTCCGAGTCGAAGGCCCCGTAGCCGTCCGCCGCCGCGAACAGGTTGAGCCGCCCCCACTGCTCCCAGCCGTCCAGCAGCACATACCCGGACGGCAGCGCGGTCGTGCGCAGCACCTCGCGACGCTGCGCCGCGTCGAGGTACGGCAGCCGCGTCTCCAGCAGGACCTCGGCGCCCTTGGGCACGGTCAGCCCCTGCGAACGGCCCCGCCGGGTCAGCACGTACGTCAGCTTGGGCTCGACCAGACGTGCGTTGGCCCCGCGGTCGGCGTACCGGTCGTCGGGGTCCGAGTGCGCGTAGGCGAACAGTGTGTCCGCCGTCGTGCCCGTCCTCGCCTGGAAGTACTCGGCGGCCTGCTTGCGCGCGGCGGCCTTGAGCGCGGTGTTCTCCGGCTTGTACAGCACGGCCGCGGCGAGCGCGGTGGCCATGATCCGGCCGCCCATGACGTCGACCGTGGAGTGCATGCCGGACATGATCCGGGTGTGGCTCAGCTCGAAGGCGCGGGTGATGATCTCCTGGAAGCGCTCCGGGACCGCGTACGCGTAGGCCAGGGCCGCCAGGTGGAAGGCGTTGGTGTGGCCGCTGGGGAAACCGCCGTCCTCGGCGGGGACCTCGCTGCGCTGCCGCAGCAGCTGCTTCACGACGACGACGTCGGAGTCGTACACCGGGAACCCGAGCTCGTCCTTCTGCCCGGTGTCGACGACCTCGCTGTCCTCGTTCATCCGCCACGGGCGCGGGTACTGGAACGTCAACTTGGCCGGGTTGCTGGAGGTGAAGTCCCCGCGCACGGTGTCGACGAGCTTGGCCACCAGGCCCAGGTCGGAGTCGTGGGAGCCGGCGCCCAGCGCGGAGCCGGCGGGCGCGTCGGCGGGCACCGCGTCGTTGATCTTCGTCGCCGGTATGCCGTCCGGGGCGGCGGTGATCGAGGTGACCGCCTTGGCGCCCGAGCGGTACAGCTCCGCCAGCGGGCCGAGCGCGCCGATCATCGCGTAGCTCTGGTGCTGCCGGTCGTAGACGAAGGCCTCACGGGCCTGAGCCTCGGTGCGGCGGCCGGTCAGACGCGCGCAGTAGCGCATGTTGGCGCGCAGGATCTCCGGCAGCAGCGGGGTGCCGGTGTTCCAGGCGCCGCCGGTCTTCCAGATCTCGGCGAAACCGCCGAGCGCCCGGACCACGGCGTTGGTCTCAGGGGTCCGGTTCGACGTGATGTTCGTGCTGTAGTCGTCGACGAACGCGGCGAACGCGGTGGCGGCCTTGGCCTCGGGAGCCTGCCACAGGTTCACGAGGGTCGGAGCGGCGAGGAGGCCGGCCGAGACGCCGAGGGAGTTCCTGAGGAAGTGACGCCGATTGAACGTGTGGTGCCCGGCAGATGACGGCATGGAGATGCCGCTCCTTTCGCGTGGGGTGATCGTGCGGGCTGAGCGTGGAGCTGACGTACGACCGGCACATGTCCGGTCGGCGGCGGGCCGGTGATCAGGATCCGGCCGGCCGCAGGAGGGATCGCGCGAACGCGACCGCCCCCTCGACCGGCGGCACCTGGAGGGGCTGCGGCCGGGCGAGGGGGAGTGTGTGGGTCAGGGCGACGGCGAACGCCGAGTACAGGGCGGGCCGCGACAGGATCGTGCCGCCCGCGACCACCACGTCGTCGACGGTGACCCCGCGCGCGGCGAGCCGCTCGACGAGCGAGGCGAGGGCGCGGCCCCCGTCGTCGATCACCCGGTGCGCGAGGACGGACCCCTGCTCGGCGGCCTCGAACACCACGGGAGCGTGCCGGCCCCACTCGGCGGACATGTCCGTGGCGCTCTCCAGGGCCGCGCCCAGCGCCGGGACCTCGCGCACGTCGAAGGAGGCGATCAGCAGGCGGGCCAGCGGGTCTGGGGCCTCGCCGCGGTCGTGCGCCGCCCAGACGGCACGGGCCGCCTCACGGACCAGGCCGGCCGCGCCGCCCTCGTCCCCGAGGACCGCACCCCAGCCACCGACCTGCACCGGCGTGCCGTCGGCACGGCGCCCGACCGCCACCGAACCGGTGCCGGCGACCAGCGCCGCGCCCTCGTCGAGACCGGCGGCGGGCACGAGCAGTTCGGCGTCGCCCACGACCAGGCACGGCACCTGAAGCCGAGCCTCCAGCGCGAGGCGGATCTCCTCGCACTGCCGGGGGGTCTCGCAGGCGTGCGCGCCGACCGCCACGGCAGCCGGCGGGACCCGCGCGGGCACCACCTCCTCGACCAGCGCGGCGAGCCACTCGGTGGCCGCCGCCGGGTCGTGCGGTCGCCAGCCGCGGCTCGTACGGACGTGGTCGGCGACGGTCTCCGTCCCCGTGGCAGCACGGAGATGGGTCTTGGTGCCGCCCACGTCGATACCGACCGCGGGTCTGAACTCCTGCACGGCAGGCCTCTCTCGTCGTTGCGTTGCGATGGGCGCTGCGACGGCGGGCGAACCGTGCCTGGACACAGAAAAGTCTGTGGGGGGTGCTCGGGAAGCCCCGGGACGGGCCTCTGCTGGTGCGGCAGGCGAGTACCGCTTGACTTCGTTAGGAAATTAACTAACGAATTAGGGAGCGTCAAGAGGTTCGGACCCGGATGCCGCACGACCCGTGCGGACCGCCGCGGCACGACTGGGGAGACCATGTACCTGAGCGAGAGCGCCCGCACCGTGTTCGCCGTGCTGGCGACCACGTGCACCGCCACCCGCCCCCAACTGGCCGCCGGGGCGGGCCTGTCCAAGCCGACCGTCTCGTCCGCCGTGGCCGAGCTGGAGGCGGCCGGACTCGCCGCCTGCTCGGGCACCGCCTCCGGCGGCACCGGACGCTCCGCCGCCGTCTACGGCCTCGGGCCCGCCGCCGGCGCCGTGCTCGCCGTCGACCTGGGCCCGAGCCGCACCCGGGTACGCGGCTGCGCTCTCGACGGCACCCTGCTCGCCGAGGGCGCCGGCTCCCGGCCCGACGCCGCGGCGGTGGTGAGCGGGGCCCTCGCCGAGCTGCCGCCGGGCGCCCCGCTGCGGGCCGTCGTGGTGGCGGTCGGCGACGTGACCACCCGGAGGGAGGGTGGCGGGGAGCGCCCGGCGACCGCCAAGGCGGGCCCCGTCTTCGACGCCATGTCCGTCGCCCTGCCACCCGGCGTCCCGGTCCACCTCGAGAACAACGTGAACTGCGCGGCGCTCGCGGAGCTCCATGAGGGTGCCGCCCGCGGCCGGGAAACCTTCGGCTACCTGCGGATCGGCGTGGGCATCGGCCTCGGGGTGGTCATCGGCGGCCAGGTGCTGCGCGGCGCGAACCACGCCGCCGGTGAGGTGGCCCGGCTGCCCTACCCGTGGGACGCGGACCGGGAACCGCGCCACGAGGGCCTGGAGGCGCACCTCGGGGCGGGTTCCCTGCTCCGGCGGGCGGCGGGCGCCTGGCAGGACGCCGACGGGCCCTGTCCGAGCACCGCCGAGCGGCTGTTCGCCCTGGCCGACGAGGGTCACCCCAGGGCGTGCGAGGTGGTGGGGCGGCACGCCGCCGACGTGGGCCGGCTCGCCGCCGCGGCCACGGCCGTGCTCGACCCCGGCCTGATCGTCCTGGGCGGCGCCGTCGGGTCGAACCCGCAGCTCCTGCCCGGTGTGCGGGCCGAGCTGGCCCGGCTCAGCTGGCCCACCGAGGTGGTGAGCAGCGCGCTGGGTGAAAGTGGCACCGTCGTGGGGGCCAGTCGGCTGGCCGTGGCCCGAGGAATCCAAACCGTGACCGGAGGGGTGCGAGTGGAGGATTGACGGACTCCATGGACATCTGCCAATGTCCGGACAAGCGCTTTCTAAGTCGGCCGGGAACGCCGGCTTGGGGCGAGTCTCCCAGCCCGTACGAGACGTACGGCAACCGCACGAGGGCGTGCCCGTGCGGTGACGGCCACAGCGGCCGGGGATACCGCTCCGCGTGGACGACGCGGCCGGGCGAGGCCGCGCCCCCGGAAAGCGACTTCACCTGCAAACTGCACCTGTGCCGCCTCGGTCGGCGCCGTGCTCTGTCCCCTACGACGAAAAAGGGAACGAAGATGATCACTGTGGGTGTGCGGCGCTCCCGCCGACTCGGCCGCGGCGGTATGCGCCGCCTGGTTCCCCTCGCTGCCGTCGCCACGGCGGGCGGCCTGCTGCTCTCGGCCTGCGGCGGGGGATCCGAATCGGGCGGGACCTCCAAGTCGCTGACGTTCTGGATCTCCACGGTTCCGGGGCAGGACGCGGGCTGGAAGAAGATGGTGGCGCAGTACGAGAAGGAGACGGGCGTCAAGGTCAAGCTCGTCAACATCCCCTACGACGGCTACACGACCAAGCTGCACAACGCCGCGCAGGCGAACTCCCTGCCCGACGTGGCGGCCGTCCCGGCGCTGGACCCGATCTGGTCGAACAAGCTGATAGACCTCAGCTCCATCGCCGGCAAGAAGAGCAACAACATCAACGCCAACTTCCTCGCGAAGGACAAGTCGGGGAAGGTGCTGTCCATCCCCTCGGACGTCACCGCGTCCGGCATGTTCATCAACAAGTCCCTCTTCGAGAAGGCCGGCGTCTCCTTCCCGACCTCGCCCGAGAAGACCTGGACCTGGACCGAGTTCATCAAGGCGGCGAACAAGGTCCGCGAGAAGACCAAGGCCAAGTACTCCCTGACCTTCGACCAGTCGCCGTCCCGGCTGCGCGCCATGGTGTACGAGATGGGCGGCAAGTACGTCCACGCGGACGACTCCGGCAAGTTCTCGGTGGACGCGGCGACCAAGAAGGCCGTGAACACCTTCGTCGGCTGGAACGACGACAAGACCATGCCGAAGTCGGTGTGGACCAGCGGCGCCGACCCGTCGGCCATGTTCCAGAGCGGTGACGTCGTCGCCTACTGGTCCGGTGTGTGGCAGGTCCCCGCCTTCGCGGAGAGCATCAAGAAGTTCGAGTGGGCGAGCGTCCCGACCCCGGCTCAGCCGGTGCAGGCCAGTGACGTGAACGCCGGTGGCAACATCGTCGGGTTCAACAACAACGCCGACGCGGCCGCCGCCGCCAAGAAGTTCCTGTCCTATCTGTACGAGCCGGACAACTACCGTGCGCTGTGCGAGGCTTCCGGCTTCCTGCCGGTCGAGAGCGGTCTGAACCCGAAGTACCCCTTCAAGTCCGAGGCGGCGCAGGCGGCGTTCAAGCTGTACAACGAGTCCATCCCGCTCTACGACCCCATCTCCGGCTACTTCAACGGCGCGCAGACGCAGTGGGTGCTGAACGGCAAGAGCCTCACCGAGGACCCGACCAAGACGGAGCTCGGCAAGGCGATCAACGGCCAGCAGTCGGCCGACAAGGCCCTGGAGAACATCGTGGCCGGCTACAACCAGCAGGTCGGCGGCTGACGCGGGCCGACGGCCCCGGGCGGCGGGAGCGGGACACCGCCGCCCTGGGGCCGTCGGGCCCCGCGTGATGCCGGGCTCATGGCCTGGGCCCACCGGAACCCCATCCACCAGCACGGAGTCAGGAACATGACAAAACGCGCCTCGGACGCCTCAACCGTGTCCGTGAGCCCGCCCAGGAGACGCAGCAAGTACACCCTCGCGCCGCTCGTCCTCATCGCGGCCAATGTCGTCCTCTTCGCGCTGTTCTTCGTCTGGCCGGCGGTCATCGGGCTCGTCTACTCGTTCACCAACTACACGGGTGTGGGGGTTCCCCAGTTCACGGGACTGGAGAACTACAGGAACCTGGTCGGGGACTCCACCTTCTACCACGCGCTGACCCGGACGCTGCTGTACACCGTTCTCTTCGTCCCGCTGAACTTCGCTCTCTCGCTGCTCGCCGCCAACCTGGTGGTGAGCAAGCACGCCAAGGGCACGTCGGTCGCCCGCGTCATCTTCTTCATCCCGTGGCTGCTGTCGCCCATCGTCGTGGGCGTCCTGTGGCGGTGGCTGTTCGGTGAGAACTTCGGACTGGTCAACTACGTCATCGGCGAGCTGGGCGGCAGTGCCGTCCCGTGGCAGTCGAACGCGGACCTGTCGCTGCTCGTGGTGGTGATGGCGGCGTCCTGGACCTGGACGGGCTTCACGATGCTGCTGTTCATCGCCGCGATCAAGAACGTGCCGGTGTCGTACTACGAGGCGGCCTCGCTCGACGGCGCCGGCCCGTGGCGCCAGTTCTTCAGCATCACCCTGCCGAGCATCGCGCCCACCTCGTTCATCGTGATCCTGCTCAACACGATCAACGCGATGAAGGAGTACCCGGTGTTCGTCGCCCTCAACAACGGCGGACCCGGCACGTCGAACAACCTGCTCGTCCAGTACATCTACGAGACCGGCTTCAAGCGGGGCCAGATCGGCTACGCGAGCGCCGCTTCCTTCGTGCTCATGCTCATCCTGATGGCCGTCGCGATCATCCAGCTGATCGTCAACCGGCGGATGGAGAACCGATGACAACCACAGACATCCCGCGCCCGGTCGACGCCGGGCCCGGACGGGCCGTCTCCAGGACGGGGCCGCGCAAGCCGGCCACCGGTGGGCTGCGGCGGGCGGTGCCCGCGACGACACTGCTGTGGATCATGGCGTGCCTGTACGGGTTGCCGGTGCTGTGGTTCATCCTCAGCTCCCTCAAGCCGGCCAGCGACCTGTTCTCCTATCCGCTGTCGCTGGTGCCGCACGACCCCACCCTGTCCGGCTACATGACGGCGTGGCGCAGTGCCAACTTCTCCCAGTACTTCATCAACACGACCATCGTGTGCGTGATCACGACGATCCTCACGGTGGGTGTCAGCTGCTGCACGGGGTACGCGCTCGCCAAGTACGACAACCGATGGCTCAAGGCCTTCTTCATCTGCATCCTCGCGACCACCATGCTGCCGGGTGAGGTCATGCTCGCCCCGTCGTTCCTGGTCGTCCGCGACCTGGGCCTCTACAACTCGTTCGCCGGCATCATCCTCCCGGCCGTGCTGACCGCGACCGGATGCTTCATGTTCCGCCAGTTCTTCCTGACGGTCCCCGACGAACTCGTGGAAGCCGCACGCATCGACGGAGCGCGGGAGCTGTCGATCTTCGTGCGGATCATGGTGCCGCTGTCCCGGCCCATCATGCTCACCCTCGCCATCCTGTCCTTCCAGTGGCGGTGGAACGACTACATCTGGCCGCTGTTGATGCTCAACGACCCCAACAAGTTCACCGTGCAGATCGGTATCCAGAGCATCGTCGGCGCGCAGAACATCAACTGGTCGGTCCTGCTCGGCGCCTCGGTCATCTCCATGATCCCGCTGATCGTCGTCTTCCTGGTGTTCCAGCGCTACGTCATGAACGCCGACATCAACGCCGGACTGAAGGACTGACCTTGCCCACCCCGCTCGACCACGAGTTCCTCCGCGCGGCGGCCCGTGCCGCCGACCGGTGGGCCGCCCCGCTCGCGGCCCGCCCCGACGAGGAGCCCGCCGGTGAGCCCCACCGGGCACTCGCCCGCCGGGTGAAGACCCTGGTCGCGGCGTACCGTTCCCCGGATTCGGCACTCCACGGCAGCGAGCGGGCCGTCGCCGCCGCGACGACCCACCTCGCCGCCCTGCGGGCCGCGCAGACCACCACCGGCCTCTTCGCCGGCGGCGACAACGTGCAGTCACCACCGGACTCCGCGTTCACCGTCAACGACGTGTGCGACGCGCACGTCCTCGCCGCCGGGGCGGGACCGGACCTGCACGACGTCACGGCGGCGCTCGCCGAGATCGCCGGCGCCGCCACGGAAAGCCTCCTGACCGGAGGGGTGCACACCCCCAACCACCGCTGGGAACTGTGCGCGGCGCTCGCCCGGCTGCACCGGTCGTTCCCCGACCAGCGGCTCCTCGACCGCGTCGAGGAGTGGCTCGCCGAGGGCGTCGACATCGACGCGGACGGCCAGTACTCGGAACGGAGCGCCAACTACGCGGCCCATGTCTCCAACCCGTCGCTGCTGCTCCTCGCCGACGTCCTCGGCCGAGCCGACCTGTCGGACGCCGTCGAACGCAACCTCACCACGACCCTGGACCTGATCAGGCCCGACGGCACGGTGGAGACCGTCCACTCACGACGACAGGACCAGCACCACCCGTTCCCACTGGCGCCCTACCTGCCGCACTACCGGCTGCTCGCGATCCGCACCGGCCGCGGCGACCTCGCCCGGGCCGCACACCTGGCGGCCGCCGGCGGCATCGACGACCCCGACCTGCTCGCCCGGACCCTCCTCACCCCGGACCTGGCCCGCACCCTGCCGGACCCGGCGGCGGAAACCCTTCCGCGCCACCGGTACCTCACCACCGCCGGTCTCGCCGCACGCGCGACGGCCACCGCGCACACCGTGGTGTACGGCGGCTCCGACGTGCCCGCGCACCGGCGCGTCCGCTCGGGCCTCGCCTGCAACCCCACCTTCCTGCGCCTGTTCGCCGGCGACGCCGTCCTCGACGCGGTCCGTCTGTCCCGCGGGTTCTTCGACCTGGGTCCCTTCCGCGCCGCCGCCATGGAACAGGCCGCCGACCACCGGTACCGGCTCACCGAGACCCTCACCGCCGCCTACTACCAGCCGCTCCCGAAGGGGGACAGGCGCGACGACGGCGGCTACCGGCTGGTGGACGAGGGCCGCTTCTCCGCCGCGATGGCGTTCCCCGACCGGCCCCGCGACGAGGTCACCCACACGACCCGCGTCGAGGTCGACCTGCGGGAGGACGGCGCCGACCTGCGGATCGACATCAGCGGCCCCCGGGTGCCCTGGGCCCTCGAACTGACCTTCCGGCCGGGCTGCGCCCCAGAGGGCGCCGTACCGCTCGGCGAGGGACGCTGGTGCCTGACCACCGGGCCGATGACCTACCGGGCCGGCGACGACGAGATCCGGGTCGAGGCCACCGTCGAGGCGGGCGGCCCGCTCGCCGGGCCCGACCGGAGCGACGTCCTGCGGTACGACCCGGGTCAGGACCACACCGTGGTCGGGGGCACCGACGCCACGACCGGGAACCGCGTGTACATCGGTGGCCTCGGCCCGCACACCCTGACCGTCGCCCTGCGCGCCCACCGGCACGCCCCCGCCGCATGACTCCGCCCCCCGCCATGGCCACCTCCGGTACGAAGGGCTGATCCACCCGTGCGTCCACCCGTGCACCTCCCGCGCCAGCTCGGCTCGCTGCACGACCTCCCGGACTCCCCCGAGGCCTACGACGAGGTCCTCGCCGACGTCACCGAGCAGGCCCTCGCCCGGCTCACGCCCGAGGGCAACCTCGAACACCCCGACTGCGACGACGACATCGGCGACACCTCCCTCGGCATCACCTCCCTGCTGGCGCTCGCCTGGCAGCGCACCAAGGACCCCCGGCTCCCCGAGGCCGTCCGCCGCAGCACGGACTTCCACCTGCGCGAGCGCGTCCACACCGACGACAACCCCGGCTACCCCAACCTGAGGGTCAGGGGCTCCGGCCTCCCCTACGCCCGGTACGTCCTGGAGGCGGGCGCCCACCCCATCGGCGACTGGCCGAGCACGGTGTGGTCGCTGCTCCAGGCCGTCAACCTGCTCGACCTCGCCGACGGCCTCCTCGACGACGAGCGGACCGCCGCCCTGCGCGACATGGCCCGCGGCCACTGGCGCTGGCTGACCGAGGCGACCTTCTTCAACCCGCAGGAGGCCGGCAACCAGGCCATCGGCTGCGTCGTCGGCGGCCTGATGCTCGCCCGGCACCTGCCCCCCGAGGAGGGCGAGCGGGTCCGGGAGCGGGCGATCGCCCTGTACACCGACGAGATCCGCGCCCACCGGGTCCGCGACCGGGGCGCGCTCCTGCCGCCGGAGCACGGCGGCGCCTACGACAACAACTACGGTCCGATCTCCCTGTCCTTCCTCGCCCAGGCCCACCGGGTGAGCGGCGCGGAGATCTTCGCCGAGGACGGCGAGGCCCTCGCCCGCTACCTCGACGCCCGCCTCACCACCGGCGGCTTCGACTTCGGCGGCCCCCGCTACAGCGAGCAGCACTCCGGCTTCGAGTCCGTGCTCGGCCTGCGCTACTTCGGCCACCGCGTCGGCGCCGACCTCGGCCGCTACCGGGGTGACACCAGCTGGGGCCGGTACGCGGTCAAGCCGGACGGCGGGGTCGACGGCCACTTCGCATGGATGCTGGTCTGGCAGATCCAGGACACCACCCCCTGGCACCGCACACCGTCCACGCAACCCGTCCGGCACCAGCTGCGGGCGGGCGGCGTCTCGGTCGCCTTCGACTCGCGGATGACCCCGTCACTGATCGAGGCCGACGGGACGTACCTCCTGCCGGCCGCCGTCAACCGCCAGCACGGCTTCGGCCCGGTCGTCGACGGCTTCCTGCTGTGCCGCCCCATGGGCGAGGTCCGCGTCCGCGACGTACGGGCGGGCGCACTGGCCGCCAAGCTCGTCACCAAGCCCGTCGTCACCCGCGACCACGTCCTGCGGCACGTGCGGTCCCTGTACGTCACCGACGGCACCCGGCTGTGGACCACGGTCGCCGTCGAACGCCTCCCCGGCGAGCCGTACCTCCTCGCGGGCCTGCCGTACGTGTCGGACGACGGCGACAGGCTGCGCCGTATCGCCGAGGCCGAGGTCGCCTCCGCGGGCGACCTGCGTCTGACCCACCCGACCGCCGAGGGCCCGGAGTACTTCGACGCCCGCGCCGACACCACCCAGGAGCAGGCCGCCTTCACCCTCGCCGCCGACCCGCGCGGGTACGGCAGCCCCGACGAGGGCTGGTCCCACCTGGTGGCGTCCACGGCCGTCGAGGCGACCCCCGTACCGGGCGGCCCGGACGACCTGCACGTCTTCGCGGTCCGCTACGGACCCGGCGACACCTTCCGGGCGTCCTTCGCCCACACCCCGGACGGCCTCACGGTCCGCACGGACGCGTTCACCGCCGTCATCGGCGACCCGGCGGGCGACGAACACGGCGAACCGCTGCTCACCCTGCGCGGCTGAGCACGCCCCGAACGCGGGGGCGACCCGCCGGTACCTGACCCCGGCGGGCCGCCCTCGTCCCGCCCCTCTCAGCGCACCGCCGCGCCGGACGCCGGCATCGCAGCGGGCGGAACCACCAGGTCCGCCCGCTCCCGTGTCGCCGCCACCAGGTCGGCGTTGCGCTGGTCCGTGCCCAGCGCCCACGCGACCGCCTCGTCGTGCCCCTTGCCGAACTCCTCGTGCCGGGCGACGAGGCGCCGTACGCGTTCGGTCTCGTCGAGCGCGCAGAACCAGACCTCGTCCAGCCGGGCCCGTACGCGGGCCCAGGCCCCCTCCTCCAGCAGCAGGTAGTTCCCCTCCGTCACCACCAGACGGGCGGCGGGCGGCACGGGGATCGCCCCGGCCAGCGGCTGCTCCAGCGTCCGCTCGAAGCCCGGCGCGTACACCAGGTCCTGCTCGTCGTCCCGCAGCCGCCGCAGCAGGGCCGCGTACCCGGCCGCGTCGAACGTGTCCGGCGCGCCCTTGCGGTCCCGGCGGCCCAGGCGGTCCAGCTCCACATCGGCGAGGTGGAAGCCGTCCATCGGTACATGGGCGACCCAGGGCTCCCCGTCGCCGTTGAGCGCCCCGGTCAGTCGCTCGGCGAGGGTGGTCTTGCCGGCTCCCGGACCGCCGGTGATGCCCAGGAGGGCCCGGCGGCCGGGGCGGACGAGTGAGGCGGCCCGCTCCAGCAGGTCGTCGAAGGTCAGGGACATGCGGACGACGGTAGACCAATTCGGATTGTCCCGGTCCGGACGGGGCAGGCGAGCGATGCTGTTGGCGAGCGTGACAGGGGAGTGGAAGGTGACCGTGGAGGAGGAGCGCGAGCCGGGGTCGGTGGGCGACGTCGAGGCGATGCGGGAGGAAGTGGCGCGGCTGCGGGCGGAGGTCCGGCAACTGCGCACCAGGATGGCGAGCCGCCCCCTGATCGCCCAGGCCCAGGGCATGCTGCGGGAACGCTACGCGCTGCCCGACGGGGAGACCGCGTTCGCCCTGCTCCAGCGCGCCTCGCAGCAGTACAACGTCAAGCTGCGCACCCTCGCCGAGGCCGCCGTGAGCGCGCCGAGACCCGAGGGGCGCGGCACCCTGTGGTTCCCCGGCCGGGCCCGGCGCGCGGAGCCCTCCCTCACCTTCACGGAGGGAGGCGACCGCCGTACCGGACGCGGCAACCGGAGCGAGGTGCTGACCGCCGTGCTCAGCCAGACCCTCGCGGTCGTCGGCACCGACATGGGCAACGTCCAGATCGCCGACCGCGCCGAGCGCGGACTGCGCATCGAACGGCACACGGGCCTCACCGACGACTTCGTCGACTTCTTCGCGTTCGTCGGCGAGGAGGGCACCTCCTGCGCGCTGGCCGCCCGCGACATCACCCAGGTGACCGTCCGGGACGTGGCGACGCACCCGGTGTTCACCGAGGACGCCCGGCAGGCGATCCTCCTGGCGGGCAGCCGCGCCTGCCACAGCGTGCCCCTGACCGCCGCGTCCGGGCTCTGCGTGGGCATGGTCTCGGCCCATCTCGAACGCCCCCTCCAGGAACTGACCCGTGCTCAGCTCAAGGCCCTGACCGTGGTCGGTGACGAGGCCGGCGCATGGCTCGCCTGGTACGACCGCACCGTCGTCCTGGACGCCCTGGAACACCTCCACGCCCTCGGCCGCGCCCACAGCGGCAGCCGCGTTCGGCGCCGCTGACGAAATCCGCGATCTTCGCCCACTGACTCCCGCCGCACGGGGCACCCCCCTTCCATGACAGAGACCACCGAACCGACGGACCTGGGCCTTCCCCGGCACGTCCGGGCCTGCCTCTTCGACCTCGACGGCGTCATCACCCGGACCGCCGTGGTGCACGCCGCCGCCTGGAAGCAGGCGTTCGACGAGTTCCTGCGCCGCCACGACGGCGACTCCTTCCGCCCCTTCGACCGCGGCAAGGACTACGACGAGTACGTGGACGGCCGCCCCCGCGCCGACGGCGTCCGCACCTTCCTGGCTTCCCGCGGCATCCAGCTGCCCGAGGGCGGTCCCGACGACCCGCCGGACGCGGCCACCGTGCACGGCCTCGGCAACCGCAAGAACGACCTGCTCCTCCACCTCATCCGCACCGACGGCGTCGAGGCCTACGACGGCACCCTGCGCTACGTCGAGCAGGCCCGCGCCCGGGGGCTGCTGACCGCGGTCGTCTCCTCCAGCGCCAACTGCCGTGACGTCCTGCGCTCCATCGGCGCCGAGCACCTCTTCGACGTGCGGATCGACGGCGTGGTCGCCGCCGAGCGCGGCCTGCCCGGCAAGCCGGCCCCGGACACCTTCCTCGCCGCCGCCCGCGACCTCGGGGTCCAACCCGCCGACGCCGCCGTCTTCGAGGACGCCCTCGCCGGCATGGACGCCGGACGGGCGGGCCACTTCGGGCACGTCGTCGGCATCGACCGCGTCGGCCAGGCGGACGCCCTGCGCGCCCACGGCGCCGACGTCGTCGTACCGGACCTGACGGAACTGGGGGACTGGGCGTGATCACCCACCGCTCGTACGGCGTCGCACCCTGGGCCCTGCGCGAACGGCACCTCGACCTCGACCTCCTGCCGCAGAGCGAATCGGTGTTCGCTCTGTCCAACGGCCACATCGGCTGGCGCGGCAACCTCGACGAGGGCGAACCCCACGGCCTGCCGGGCAGCTACCTCAACGGCGTCCACGAGACGCACCCGCTGCCGTACGCGGAGGCCGGCTACGGCTACCCGGAGTCCGGGCAGACCGTCATCGACGTCACCAACGGCAAGATCATCCGTCTGCTCGTCGACGACGAGCCCTTCGACCTGCGCTACGGCCGCCTCCACTCCCACGAACGCGTCCTCGACCTGCGTGAGGGCGTGCTGCGGCGCACCTGCGAGTGGACCTCCCCGGCCGGGACGACCGTCCGCGTCCGCTCCACCCGCCTCGTCTCCCTCACCCAGCGGGCGATCGCCGCCGTCGCCTACGAGGTCGAGGCCGTGGACGGCCAGGCCCGCGTCGTCGTCCAGTCGGAGCTGGTGGCCAACGAGCAACTCCCCGAACGCGACGGCGATCCCCGGGCCGCCGTCGCCCTGGAGTCACCGCTGGAACCCGAGGAGCACTTCGCGGACGGGCCCCGGCTGAGGCTCGTCCACCGCACCCGGCGCACCGGACTGCGGGTCGGCGCCGCCGCCGACCACCTCGTCACCGCTCCCGGTTCCGTCAGCACCAGCGGCGAGAGCCGGGACGACGTGGCCCGCCTCACCGCGACGACCGTCCTGGAGCCCGGCCAGACCTTGCGCGTGGAGAAGCTCGTCGCCCACGGCTGGTCCGGCACCCGCTCGCTGCCCGCCGTCGCGGACCAGGTCGACGCCGCGCTGTCCGCCGCCGCGCACGGCGGCTGGCAGGGCCTCGTCGACGAACAGCGCGCCTACCTGGACGACTTCTGGGCCCGTGCGGACGTCGAGGTCGACGGCGACGAGGAGATCCAGCAGGCCGTGCGGTTCGCCCTGTTCCACGTCCTCCAGGCGGGCGCCCGCGCCGAACAGCGGGCCCTGCCCGCCAAGGGCCTCACCGGCTCCGGATACGACGGGCACGCCTTCTGGGACACCGAGACCTTCGTACTGCCCCTGCTCACCTACACCGCGCCCGGCGCGGTCACCGAGGCCTTGCGCTGGCGGCAGAACACCCTTCCCGCCGCCCGCGACCGGGCCGCCCAACTGGGCCTCGAGGGGGCCGCGTTCCCGTGGCGGACCATCGACGGCTCGGAGGGCTCCGCGTACTGGCCCGCCGGTACGGCCGCGTTCCACGTCAACGCCGACATCGCCGACGCCGTGGTCCGCCACACCCTCGTCACCGGCGACACCGACTTCGAACGCGACACCGGCCTCGAACTCCTCGTGGAGACGGCCCGGCTGTGGCGCTCCCTCGGCCACCACGACCCCCACGGCGCGTTCCACATCGACGGGGTGACCGGCCCGGACGAGTACAGCGCCGTGGTCGACGACAACACGTACACCAACCTCATGGCCCGCGCGAACCTCCTGGCCGCCGCGGACGCCGCGGAACGCCACCCCGAGCGGGCCGACCGGCTCGGCGTGGACGACGAGGAGAGTGCCGCCTGGCGGGACGCCGCCCACGCCATGCACATCCCCTACGACCCGGAACTGGGCGTCCACGAGCAGCACGCCGGGTTCACCCGCCACCAGCGCTGGGACTTCCGCGGCACCCGCGCCGACCAGTACCCGCTGATGCTGCACTTCCCGTACTTCGACCTCTACCGCAAACAGGTCGTCAAACAGGCCGACCTGGTCCTCGCCCTGTACAAGTGCGGGGACCGCTTCGACGAGGAGCAGGTGGCCCGCGACTTCGCCTACTACGAGCCGCTGACGGTCCGCGACTCCTCCCTCTCCGCCTGCTGCCAGGCGGTGATCGCCGCCCAGGTCGGCCATCTCGACCTGGCCTACGACTATCTGACCGAGGCGGCGATGATGGATCTGCGGGACCTGGAGAACAACACCCGCGACGGACTGCACATCGCCTCCCTCGCCGGTACCTGGACGGCGCTCGTCGCGGGCTTCGGCGGCATGCGCCACCAGGGGCCGGTCGTCGACTTCGCGCCCCGGCTCCCCGAGCGGCTGAGCAGGCTCGCCTTCAGCCTCGGACTGCGGGACACCTGCCTGCGCGTCGAGATCAAACCCCGCCATGCCACGTACGAGCTGGTCGGCGGTGACTCCCTGACCATCCGCCACCACGGCGAGCCGGTCACCCTCGACGGGGAGAAACCCCGGCGGCTGGACATCCCGGCAGCACGACCGGCCGGTCCGCCACCGGACCAGCCGCCGCACCGGCGCCCCGGCCGGCACGGGAGGCGCGGAGCCTGAGGGGTCAGCCGCAGAACGCGGCCTCCAGTGTGCGGTTCATGGTGGTGTACACCGTCCCGTTGTTGGAGGTGTTGGCGAACGACGTCAGGCTGCGCTTGCCGTTCTTCGAGGTGAACGCCCAGGTGTAGTAGCCCTGCACGGTGCCGGTGTGCCCGTACACCGAGCCGCACGACAGATCACGCCGGCGCAGCCCCAGCCCGTACGCCTGCGTGCTGTTCACCGGCGTCCACTTCAGCATCTGCTTCAGCTGGGCGGCGGAGGTCAGCTCGCCCCGCATCAGCGAGGAGAGGAACGTGTTCAGGTCCTTGCCGCTGGACACCAGGGCCCCCGCGCTCTGCGCCCAGGACACGGTCTGCAGGGTCGAGTCGATCTTCCGGCCGGAGGAGTCGGCGGTCATGTAACCGCGGGAGTACCGGCCGGGGATCGTGTTCTTCGGATGGACGTAGTACGTGTCGGCCAGCTTCAGCGGCTTGATGATCCGGTCCTGGTACGCCGTCGCCACCGGCTTCTTGGTGAGCTTCTCGATGAGCATGCCCGCCACGACGAAGTTGGCGTTCGAGTACGAGTAGACCGCGCCCGGCTTGTTGGTGAGGGGCTTCGCGAGCGACAGGTCCATCAGCTGACGGTAGGTGTAGACGCGGTTGCGGACGTTCTCGAACCCCTGCACCGACTGGGCGAAGAGGGTGTTGGCGTAGTCGTACAGACCGCTACGGTGACTGAGCACATGACGCACGGTGATCCGCCTGTCGGGCAACAGCCCCGGCAGATAGGTGTTCACCGAGGTGTCGAGCTTCAGCTTGCCCTCGTCGACCAGCTGCAGCAGCACCACCGCCGTGAAGGTCTTGGTGACGCTGCCGACGCGGATCAGGTCCCCGGTGCCGATGGCCCGCCCGGTGCCCCGGTCGGCGACACCCTCCGCCAGATGGATGGCCTTGCCGTTGTCGTCGACCCGCGCGAACGCCCCCGGCGCTCCTTGCGACAGGGCCGTACGCAGCGCCTTGCGCAGCTCCGCCTGGTCCGGGGCGGCCAGGGGGGCCGTGACCGCGGTGACGTCCGGGCCCGCGGCGTCGGGCGCTGGGGGTGGGGTGGCCGCCTGCGCGGGGACCGTCAGCAGGGACAACACGACCGCGCCCAGGGCAGCCGCGCCGGCGCCCACCGTTCTCGAAACCATCTGATTCGTCTCCCGTTGCCTTCTGTCCATCGACAGGGTGCATTGGAGACGAGTGATCACGGAGAGTCAAGTAGCTGACTGGGGTGCCGAGTTGAGCGACTCGAAAGAAGGAAAGGCACGGAGGTTCGGTTTCAACCGCCGAACAGCTGGGTCCAGTAGGTTCCCGCGCCGCCGCCCCCGGTGAATCCCACACCCATATGGGTGAAGTCGGGCTTCAGGATGTTCGCGCGGTGGCCCGGGCTGTTCATCCAGCCCTCCACCACCTCGGCGGCGGAACGCTGCCCGCAGGCGATGTTCTCCCCGATCGTCCGCCGGGTGGATCCGGCCGCCGCCGCGCGGTCCCAGGGTTCACCGCCGTCGGGGGAGGTGTGCGCGTAGAACGCCCGCGCCACCATGTCGTCGCAGTGCGCCTGCGCCGCGACGGTGAGCAGCGGGTCGAAGGCGAGCGGGCGCAGCCCGGCCGCGGTCCGCCGGGCGTTGGTGAGGGCGATGACCTCGTCCGCCGTTCGCCGCAGTCCTTCGGCGGAGAAGGGCCGGGCCCACAGCGCGGTCCAGTAGACGGTGCCCGTGCGCGGGTCGGTCGCCCGCCCGAGCCCGGCCTCGCTGCACGCGGGCTCGCAGAGGGTGCGCCGGGCCTGCGGGTCGGACAGGCAGTAGTCGACGAACTCGGCCGGGGTGCGGGGACCGGACACCAGGTGCTCGCCGACGGTCAGATAGCGGTAGCCCCCGGCGGTGACCCGCTGATGGACGGAGAGCCCGTCGGCCCCCTCCGAGTCGAGCCGCCCCTGCGCCGCCATCGCGACGGCATGCGCCCCGGCCGCACTCGTGAGGTACGGACTCAGGGACACGGCGGGGGAACCGGCGGAGGCCCGGGCGGAGTTCACGAGCCGCAGGAAGCCGTCAGGGGAGGGCGCCTGCGGGGGTGTGGGTGCGGCGGGGACGGGCGCCTGCTTGGCCGTGGGAGCGGTGGTCGCGTCCTCCTCGATGTCCACGCCGAAGTCCCGCGCCACGCCCGCGAGTCCGTCCGCGTACCCCTGCCCCAGGGCCCGCAGCTTCCAGCCCGGCCCCCGGCGGTACAGCTCCGCCAGCAGCAGGACCGTCTCCCGCCGGGGGCGCGGCGGGGTGAAGCGGGCGAGGACGCGGCCGTCGGCGCCGGTGACGAGCAGGGTCGGGGCGGGGAGGTCACCGAGGGGTGTGCCCGGTTCGGCCGGGCTGATCACGACGGTGAGGCGGGTCGCTCCGGCGCGCAGCCGGGGCGGATCCACCGTCAGGGTCCCCCCGGCGAGGCGGGCGCCCGGCGCCGCCGACTGGTTGTAGAAGACGAAGTCGGCGTCGGCGCCCACCCTGCCCGTGTCGTCGGTGACGAGGGCGGAGACGTCGAAGGGGCCGGGCACCCTGATCGTCAGGGTGCCGTGCGGCAGGGGCACATTGCCCCCGGGTACCAGCTCGCTCATCGGGGCCGTCCGTCGCAGTGACCGTCAGCCCGACAACGTCTCATCCCCGCAGGGCGGTTCCCGTGCCGTCACCGCGCTCGGCGGCCAGGGCGTCCTGCCGTCCGGAGCGCATCGACTTCAGTGCCAGCAGCAGGACGCCGATGTCGTCGAGGTACACCGGGTCGGGCAGCACGTCCGTCGGGAGGACGAGATAGAGGACAGCGCCCCAGAAGATCCACTTGGGGCCGGTGGGGAGCCCGGCCCGCTGGAGGTCGCGCCGGGTGCGCACCAGGCGCAGGAGCAGCCACACGGCCACGCCGAGGACGGCGGCCGCCGCCACCACGATCGCGACGATCACACCCCAGGTCCAGGAGTCCATCGGTCCCGCCCCTCGCTCGTCCGTACCTCTACCCGTACCTTCTCATCGTGTTCCCGGCACGGGCGCCGCCTATCGCGTACGTCGCACGTGTCAGTGCGAGGCGCGGGCGTGGTTGTGGTCCACGAGGGCCTGGCTGACCGCCCGGATGGAGCGTGCGATGTGGCTCAGCTGCATGACCTCGGCGGCGTACATCTTGATCGTGTGCTCGATGACCGACTCGGACATCCCGAGGCCGGGCAGCTCGGCGCGGGCGGTCTGCAGGGCCGTGCGGGCGACCCGGATCTCGTGCTGGACCTGGATCTGGGCGTGCCGGGCGAGCAGGACGGGGTGCCGCAGCATCGCCGGGTAGCTGCCGTAACGCGCCGGCACCAGCTCGCGCAACCACTTGGCCGCAGACCGCTCCCAGTCGTAGCTACCGGGTGTCTTGACCTGGCACGGCCAGTCCGTGCGGATCGGCGAGGAGGTGAGGGCCATGTTCAACGCTCCGGTCTTGCATCGACGCGAAAAGAAGTCCTGCGGGTGGAGTCTGGGCGGCCCCGGTCTAGGGGATGGCCGGGGCCGCCGCACCCGGGGCGCCGTGGCGGGTAGGAGCGGACGGTCCCGGGTGGACGACGCGTCCCGTAGTCCCACCGGGCCGCGATCCGGGAGCAGTATTTATATATACCGATGAGTTTGCAAGGGCATGAAAAAATTCATGCCGGGAAAGTTCTGAATAATCCCGTGCTCCCGGGATGTGGGGGACTCAGTCCCTGAGGAAGAACTGATGCTGCTCGGAGACCTGCTCGTACGCCTCCAGCCGGGCCTGGGTCCGTTCCGGGTCGGCGTCCGTCATGGCCTGCAGGAGAGCCGAGGACATCATCACCGGGGCGGCGTAGGAGTCGAACACCAGGCGTGAGCCGGTGCCGGTGGCGAAGACGGCGTCGGCCTCGTCGGCCAGCGGCCCGAGCCCCAGGTCGGTCACGAGGGCCACCTTCAGCCCGGCCGTGCGCGCGACCCGCAGCGCGGTGAGCGTCTCCTGCGCGTGCCGGGGCATGGAGAACGCCAGCAGCCAGGTGCCGCCCGCCTCACGGGACTGCAGCAGCGCGTCGTAGGCGACCGTGCCGCCCTTGGTCACGAGCCGGACGTCGGGGTGAATACGGCGGGCGGCGTAGGCGAAGTACTCGGCGAGGGCGCCGGAGATCCGCAGTCCGAGGACGGTCAGCGGGGTCGAGCGGGACAGGGCGCGGCCCACCTCGATCACCTGGTCCGGGTCCGCGAAGTCGCGCCGGAGGTTCTCCAGGTTCTCGATCTCGGCGTCCACGGCGGCCTGGAGCTCGTTGCTGCGGTCCGGCGCGGGGGTGCCCGGCGCGCTGCCGAGGGTGGCGAGCGCGATGGCCTGGAGCCGCTCCCGCAGCGCGGGGTAGCCGCTGAAGCCGACGGCGGCGGCGAACCGGGTCACCGAGGGCTGGCTGACCCCGACGCGGTCCGCGAGGTCCGTGATCGACAGGAACGCGGCCTCGGTGATGTGCTCGATCAGGTACTGGGCGATGCGGCGCTGACCGGGGGAGAGGCGGGGCCCGTCGAACAGCTCCCTGAGCCGGGCCGTGGGCGACGGCTCGGTCTCCTCGGCGGTCCGCCCGGACGTGATCGCTGATGCCTGCGCACGTGCCTGCTGCGGCGATGGCACCCGCGCGCCTCCTTCGTCTCCCACGACCACTCAACATAGCCCACGGTCAGCGCGGTCACGGGCGCGTCCCGGCACGCGAGCGAACCGCTCGGGGCAGGGCGGCCGGTGCGCGTGCGAACGACTTCGGCACGGCAGCCGCCGCGCGACCTGCGGGACCCCCGTTTCGGGCCCACCATGGGGGTACACGCAACCCTGTCGTCCACACCAGGGAGAAGGCTCGTGACTCTGCCCCGTCTGCCCGTGTCACAGGTCGAGGTCGTGCTCTGCGACTGCTCCGCACAGGACGCCGAGCGCGTCTTCGCGTGCCTGTGCGCCCATTTCGAGTCGGACCGGCGTCCCGAGGACCCGCCGCACGAGACCGCGGGCGGCCGACCCACCATGTGGACCGGCACCTACGACACGGCGGCCGTCCCCTCCGGCGCCGAGGAACCTCCCGCACGGCTGTCCGGCCCCGTCACCGTCGACGTGCAGGGCAGTCCGCCCGCCGTCCGGACACTGCGGGCGGCCCTGGAGGAGAGCTACTCGGTGCGTCAGGTGGGTGTGGACGCCGGTGACCAGGAAGTGAGCCTGCAACTGCGGCTCGAAGGGCGACAGGAGAGCTGATGACGGCAGTGGGGGTGGGCAGCGGGCACGCGGCCCGCGGTTCCGTGACGGAGGGCGCCGCCCGGGCCGGGCTCACGGCGCGCGGCGTGATCTACCTGCTCGTCGGGGCGCTCGCCCTGCAGATCGCCTTCGGTGAGGGCGGGCGGCAGGCGGACCGGCAGGGCGCGCTGGAGGAGATATCGGAGAAGCCGCTGGGGTCGGTCCTGCTGTGGGCCCTCGGTATCGGCGTGGTCGGCATGGCCCTGTGGCGGCTGTCGGAGGCGGTGTTCGGCGCGGCGGGCCCGGACGGCCGCAAGTGGACCAAGCGGCTCGCCTCGGCCGCCCGGTTCGTCTTCTACACCTTCGTCGCCTACTCGGTGCTGACCTTCGCGGCCGGCTCGGGCGGCGGGAGCGGCGGGGGAGGGGGCTCCAGCGACGAGCAGTCCAAGGACGTGACGGCCCGCGCCCTGGAACTCCCCGCCGGCCAGTGGCTGGTGGGCGCGGCCGGGGTCGGTGTGATCGTCGCGGGGGTCTGGATCGCCGTACGGGCCCTGATGCGCTCGTACCACAAGCACCTGCGGCTCGGTGAGATGTCGCGCCGCACCCGCCGTGCCGTCGACGTCACCGGGGTGGGCGGCGGGCTCGCACGGGGCCTGGTCTTCGCCGCGGCGGGCGTCTTCGCCGTCCGCGCCGCCATCGACTACGAGCCGGACAAGGCCAAGGGCCTCGACGACACCCTGCGCTCCTTCGCCGACACACCCGCCGGCCCCGTGCTCCTCGCCTGCGTCGCGGCGGGCCTCGTCCTCTTCGGGCTGTTCTCGTTCGCGATGGCGCGCTGGCGCCGGGTCTGAGATTCGCTCACGCGAACAACCGGCCGCTCGGGCCGGTCGGCGCGCGGCCGCAGTGCCGACAGCAGCGGGGCCCGGGCGCCGGCCCCCCCGACGTCCGCCGCGTCGTCGAGGCCGGTCACCCGGATCTCGACCGAGCCGTTCACGGGGAAGCCGCCGCGCTCCGCGTACGCGGCTCCCGGCAGAAGGACGTGAACTCCGCGACCACACGCTGCAACCGGGTCCGCGAGGTCAGCGGCACCGTCCGACCGGTCCCCTCGGTCACGGTCAGCGGCGACCAGCCGGGGGTGAGGCCCCGCGGGCGGATCCTCCAGCCGTGCCGACGGGCTCAGTCGACCACCGCCACCGCCTGCTCCCCGTCGGCGGGCGCGCACGCCCACAGGCCGGACGCGGTGATCTCGCCGACCCAGTCGCGGTAGGCGGAGCGGTACAGCTCCACGTCCTCGGGGAAGCCGGGCAGCTCGGCCGCCGCCGAGACCGGCACCTGCGGACGAACTGCGGCGTCAGCGCGAATGCGGCGCCGCCGAGGAGGAACCGCGGCGCGACCACGGTGCGGACCATGGCGCGGGCCATGGCGCGGGCCGCTCGGGCTCGGGTGGGAGGGCGTCGGCCGGCTTGTCGGTGGTCACCTGATCACGCTAGGCGGGAGGGGCGCACATACGACCGATCGGTTCAGTGGATGCACTCGTGCGAGTGAAGCGGTGGTTCTTCCCGCTTGTCGGAGCCGGGCGGGGCGCCATCCAGGAAGGGGGGACACCGACCGAGCCTGGAGGACGCCGTGCCCGGCACCGACAACGGATACGCCACTCCCGAGCGGGGCCGCGACGAGACGGCGGACGAGCGCGCCGACCGCCGCTGGGGCGAACTCATCCAGGAGGTCCGGGTCGCCCAGACCGGCGTGCAGATCCTCTTCGGTTTCCTGCTCACCGTCGTGTTCACCCCCCGCTACGCACAGCTGGAACAGACCGAGCAGACCATCTACATCGTGACCGTCGTCCTCGGCGCCGCCGCCACCGGCGCCCTCATCGGCCCCGTCTCCTTCCACCGGATCGTCGCCGGCCGCCGCATCAAACCGGCCGCCGTGCTGTGGGCGGCCCGACTGACCGTGGTCGGCCTGATCCTGCTGCTCGCCACGACGACCGCCGCACTGCTGCTGATCCTGCGCGTGGCCACCGACGACGGCTATGTGCCCTGGCTGGTGGCGTGTGTGCTCGTCTGGTACCTGCTGTGCTGGTTCGCGCTGCCGGCCTGGATCCGCCGCCGTCATTCCGGCGGGTGACATCCGTGACTGGCGCGAATGGTGGTGTTGCCGCTGGGGCGCGTGGTGCGCCAGCGTGACATGTCATGGACCCTGACCACAGCAGCCCCAGCCCGTCCCTGACTCGCCGTCAACTCCTCGCCGCGGGCGGCGCCGCAGCGGTCCTCGGCGCCGCCGCCACGACGACCCCGGCCGAGGCCCGTGACCGCGCGGCGGCCGCCGCCACCGCCCTCACCTTCACCCGGGCCACCAACGGCTCGGCCACCCTCGCACCCGGCGGAGACACTCTGATCGCCGAGGTCCAGAGCGGGCTGTGGTCCCTGCCCCGAGCCGGCGGCAAGGCGGTCCCCCTCACCCCGGCGGGACTGGAACCCAACCGGCCCACGTACTCCCCGGACGGCTCCCTCGTCGCATTCTGCGCCTACCGGGACGGCGGCTTCCACCTGTGGACCATGCGCCCCGACGGCTCCGGCCTGCGGCAGCGCACCGACGGCCCCTGGGACGACCGGGGCCCGGCCTGGTCGCCCGACGGCACCCGGATCGCCTTCGGCTCCGAACGCGGCGGCGACCCCGTCACGGGCAGCCCGTACCGGATCCACGTCCTGGACCTGGCCACGGGGGACATCACCCGCGTCACCGGTCTCCCCGGCCAGGACGGCCCCCTCCAGGACGGCGCGTGGGAGGACTTCGACCCCACCTGGTCACCCGACGGCCGCCGCCTGCTGTTCGTCCGGGCCAGGGTCGTCACCTCCGCCGCGGGCACCGGCGTCGAGTCCCGGACCGTCGCCGCCGTGGCCGCCGACGGCACCGGCCCGGTCACCGTCGAGCACACCGAGACCGAGGCCGCGCAGGTCATGACGCCCGCCCTCGCCCCCGACGGCCGCCGCCTCGCCTACCTGCGCACCACCGCCTCACCGGGCGGCTCGTGCACCCTCGTCGTCGACGGCGAGCCGGTCCACGCCGGCGGCGACATCGCTCCCGTGCCGCCGCGCTGGACGCCCGACGGGGCCCTGCTGATCACCCTGGAAGGACAGTTCACCCTGCTGCGCCCCGACCACCCCGACGAGCCCGACACCATCCCCTTCGAGGGTGTCCTCCCCGTCGACCGGCCACGCTACCGGGTCAAGGAGTACGACCTCGGGGAGGCCCGGGTCCGGCCCGTGCGCGGCATCCACCTGCCCGCACTGTCGCCCGACGGGCGGAGCGTCGCGTTCGCCGCCCTCAACGCGCTCTGGCTGGCCGGCACCTCGGGCGGACGCCCCCCGAAGCGGCTGCGGACGTCCCCGCCGACCCGCTACCTCCTCGCGCCCTCCTGGTCCCGTGACGGGCGCTCCCTCGTCTACGCCGACGACCGCGACGGCCTGCTCGGCGTGTACCGGCACGATCTCGCCACCGGCGAGGAGACCGCCCTCGCGACCGGCGGCCGCGTCATGCCCGCCCTCTCACCCGACGGGCGCCGGCTGGCCTGCCTCGACCTGACCGGACGCCTCGTCGTCCGCGACCTCGCCAGCGGCGAGGAACGCGTCCTGGCCACCCCCCTCGGCGGTGGCGGGCTGCCCGGCAGGCCGTCCTGGTCGCCCGACGGCAGGTACCTCGCCCTGTGCGACCGCAACCGTCTCGGCGCCCGATTCAGGGAGGGCTACAACCTCATCCGCGTCGTCGACACCACGACCGGCGCCGACCGGCTGCACGCCGTCGCCCCGCATGCCTCCGTCGCCGACCGCTACGACTCCGGGCCCGTCTGGTCGCCCGACGGCCGCTGGATGGCCGTGATCGTCGAGTCCGCGCTGTGCCTGCTGCCCGTCGCCCCCGACGGCACGCCGCGCGGCGAACTCCGCACCCTCACCACCGAACCCGCCGACCATCCCACCTGGTCCGGCGACTCCAGGACCCTCCTGCACCTGTCAGGCACCCGGCTCCGCCTCCTCGACATCGCCGACGGCCGCACCCGCACCGTCCACGTGCCCCTCGACCGCTCCCGGACCACCCCCGCCGACACCGTCGTCCACGCCGGGCGGCTCTGGGACGGCACCGGCGACACCGTCCGCGAGGACGTCGACATCGTCGTCCGCGGCGGCCGCGTCACCGCCGTGGAACCCCACCGGGCCGGCCGCCGGGCCGCCCTCCGCCGGATCGACGCCTCCACGCACACCGTGCTCCCCGGCCTGTGGGACACCCACACCCACCCCTGGCACAGCACCTACGGCAGCCGCCAGGCCACAGGGCAGCTCACCTACGGCGTCACCACCGCCGTCTCCCTCGGCGGCTTCGCCTACGAACAGGTCCGCATCCGCGAGGAGGTCGCCGCGGGCCGCCTCGCCGGGCCCCGGCTGCTCACCACCGGGGAACTCCTCGACGGGTCGCGCGTCGCGTACAGCATGGGACGCGCCCACCGGACCAGGGCGGGCCTGAGGCGCTCGCTGGAGCGGGGCGCCGCGCTCGACTGGGACTTCGTCAAGACCTACGTCCGGGCGCCCGGCTGGGTGATGAGCGAGGCGGCGCGCTTCGCCCACGAACGGCTCGGCGTGCGCACCGGAAGCCATCTGCTGTCCCCCGGCGTCCAGCTCGGCCAGGACCTCACCACCCATCTCCAGGCCACCCAGCGCGCCGAGTTCGGGCACGCCATCACCACCACCGGGCGCGCCCACCAGGACGTGGAGGAGGTCTACAGCGCCCACGGCGTCGGCTTCTCCCTCATCGCCACGCCCTTCACCGCCGCCCCGCTCCTCGGCGCGGACCCCGCCCTCGCCGACGACCCGCGGGTCACCGTCGTGATGCCCCCGTGGGACGCCCTCTCCGTACGGCTGTCCGCGAGCACCCCGCCGACGCCCGCCCAACTGGCCGCGCTGCGCACCGAGACCGACGTGTACCGGCGGATACTCGCAGCCGGCGGCCTGGTGGCCCTCGGCACCGACCAGCCGCTCGGCCCCGTCGGTCTCTTCCTCCACCTCGCGCTGCGCGCCCTGCACGCCGTGGGCCTCAGCCCCGCCGAGACCCTGCGCACGGCGACCGTCATGCCGGCCCGGCTGTTCGGTCTCGACGACCACCTCGGCACCGTCGAACCGGGCAGGCTCGCCGATCTGACCGTCGTCGACGGCGACCCCTTCACCGACTTCGACAGCCTCGTGCGGACGGTGGGTGTCCTCCGCGGCGGCACCCACTACACCACCGAGGACCTGGTGGCCGCGTACCGGCCGACCGCACGCCGGGCGAGGGCCGCCGAGAGCGAGGAGCACTGGCTGGAGGTGGGCCGACTGATGCGCAGGGACGGTTGCTGCGACGCCCACTGAGCGACCACGGTGACGGACACGCAGCCTGGCCTTCGCCGCCCCCGACCGGATCCCGTTGACGGACACGGCGACGGTCGGTGTCACAACCCGAAGCGCCGCGTCCACTCCGTGATGTCCGCCGGGGTCGTGTTGCCGCCGCACACCACCAGGCCGAGCCGGGCCCCTTCGCCGACCCGTTCCGCGACCCGCCGGGCGGCGGGCAGCAGACAGCCGGCGGCGGGTTCCGCCCACACCTTGGCGTGCTCGGCCAGGTCGAGGACACCGCGGACCGCCTCCGCGTCCGGCACCACCAGGACGTCCTCGACGAGCGCGGACACATGGTCGTAGGTGAGGCGGGAGGCGGAGGGCGCGCTGAGCGTGGTGACGATCGAGGACAGGTCGACGGTGACGGGACCGCCCGCCGCCAGGGCCTCGCTCATGCAGGTGGCACCCTCGGTCTCCACGCCCCAGACACGCACCTCCGGCCGCAGCGCTTTGAACGCGGTGGCGACACCGGAGATCAGACCGCCGCCACCGATGCTGACGAGCACGTCCGTCACCTCCCCGGCGTCCCGCGCGGCGCCGGCGGCCCCGGCGTCCTCGGCGAACTCCAGGCCGACGGTGCCCTGACCTGCGATCACCACCTCGTCGTCGAACGGGTGGACGAGGGTGAGGCCCTCGGCCCGCAACCGCTCCGTGAGCGCGAACGCCTCCGCCATGCCGTCGGTGAGCCGCAACGAGGCGCCGGACGCCTCGACGAGGTCGGTGGAGCGCTTGGGCGCGGTCCGGGACATCACCACGGTCGCCTTGATGTGCAGGGCCGCCGCCATGTGGGCCAGGGCGATGCCGTGGTTGCCACCGCTCACCGCGACCACGCCGGCGGCCCGCTCCGCCTCGGTCAGCGACAGCAGCTTCGCGGTGGCGCCGCGGGCCTTGAAGGAGCCGGTGCGCTGCAACAGCTCCAGCTTGGCGGTGACCGGCACGCCGAGGAACGCGCTGAGCCCCGGGCTCCGCACCGTCGGTGTCCGCACGACGTGATCCGCGATCCGCTCGGCCGCCGCCCGGATCTCGGAGATCCCGATCAACTCACCCACCCCGCTCCACGAAGCCGTCGCCACGCCGGCCGGGCCGACGTACTTCCCCGACCTTGATCCAGAATGGCGCCGTGGTCAAGCGGCGTCGGGCACCGGTCCGTGAGCTGACAGTGGATCAGTAGGGCGGGGGCGGGGGCGGGCGTCGCGCCAAGGCCGGGGGAGGCCGCCGTGTCGTTCGGGGCGAGGAAACTCCTTCGCGGCGCGTGCGCACCGGATGGCAGGGTGCGGCGCATGGCATCCCAGTACCAGGTCCGCGCGGACCACGACGCCGAGCCGCGCTGAACCACTACAGCATCCAGGTCGGCATCGGCCGCGATCTGATCCGCACCTTCACCGACGACTGGATCGTGAGCCGCGCCGACCTCACCCCCCGGGTCCGCAAGGCGGCGGCACTGACCCGAACCGGCCATACCGCCCAGGCTCAGCGGCTGCTTCCCGCGGAGCGGGCGTATCCGCTCCCCCAGGAGCTGGCGAGCCTCCTGTCGCCGGGCGCATGACACGACCAGCGACCTCGGCGAAGGGCGGCCGCGTCGAAGGCCGGGGTGGGACGTGGAGGCGTCCCACCCCGGCCGGGTCTCAGCGGATGTGCCGCGCCGGTTTGGTGGCGGCGTTGAGCAGGTACTCCAGGGGGCCTCGGCGGAAGAAGCGGGACCAGACGGCGGCGAACACGGTGGCTCCGAGGATGAACATGAGCAGGGGCAGCCAGGACGTCTGGGTGCCGGTCCCGGCGGGCACGGACAGCGCTGACTGGGCGAGGAAGTGGCCGACGTAGGCGGTCAGGGACATGGTGCCGACAGCGATGACCGGTTTGGCCAGGCGGCGCAGCCGCGGCAGCCGGTCCATCGCCACCGTCGCGCCGACGATCACGAGGATCGCGACGCCCACGCTGCCGACGATGTCGAACGTGGTGCCGCTGTGCGGACCGGCGGTGAGCAGCATCGACGCCGGCATATCGGGGAACGAGCCGCCGCCAGAAGGCATCGAAGCGCTGTCGAGTGGCATCGAACCGGAGCCGCTGGACGAGGATCCGTCCTCCGCGAGGCTCCGCAACGCTCCCGGGCCGGCCAGCAGCAGGGACATGCCGTAGGCGGCCGCGGTGAGGGCGGCACCGAACACGGCCAGGCGCCGCTGGACCGTGCCGGAGGACAGGTCGAGGCGGCCCAGTGCCATGCCCGCGATCACGAACGACATCCACGTGAGCGCCGGGTAGAAGCCCGTGAGCAGCAGATCGAGGACGCCGACCTCACTGAGCCGGCGGAGCGGGTCGTAGGAGTTGATGCCCTCCTGGACCGAGGGAGTCAGCAGCGAGGTCAGGAAGAACGCCAGTTGTGGCGTGACCAGGGCGAACGCGGCCGCGATGATGGCGAGGGCCTTGGCGCTCAGTCGCACCAGGGGCAGGGCGAGGAGGAAGTAGACACCGTAGAAGCCGAGGATGATCACGCCCCCGTACTCCATGGCCATGACGGTGCCCAGGGCCAGCAGGACCACGGCGCGGATCGCGATGCGGGCCTTCGCCTGCCGGCCGGCCAGGCCGGTCTTGGGCCGGCGGCGGCCGGCGAGCAGCATCAGTGAGAACCCGGCGAGGGTGGCGAAGAGGACCGAGGAGTGGCCGTCCGCCATGTACCGGATCCAGCTGGCGGGGCCGTGCGTGGCGGACAGCGGGGGGCCGATGTGCACGATGTACATGCCGAACACCGCCAGCGCTCGGGCCAGGTCCACCCCGACGAGGCGTCCCATCGAGGGGCTGTCCGGGGCAGGTACGGCGGACTCGGGGGAGGGCCGGTGCTGCGGAGGTGCGTCCTCCGGCTGAACCGGCGTCTCCTGTGGTGGCTGTGTTCGTGTCATACGGAGACCGTCGCGTGGCGCCCGGCGGGCAGACCATCCGGCAGGCTTCGGGACCGGCCCTGCCGGTCGGCGGGTATCACCCTGCCGACCGGCGGAGCCTCCCGGCGGCCCGCGGTACGGCCACGGCGGTCCGCGTACGCCTGGCCCTCTCCGGTGCCGCGCTCGCCGTCGCCGGCTACGGTCCTGGACACCGGGCGAGTGACGGTCCAGCCCTTCTACGTCCTGCTCGGCTTCATCGCGTCCGTGACGGTCCTCGCCACCCTCTGGTCCCGTTTCTTCCAGCGGGGGCCGCTGGAGTGGCTGATGGGGCAGGGCGGCCGGGACAGCCGGGCGCGTTCACTTAGAAGCGGATCATCGGGGCGGTGCCCCTGCCGACCGGTGGGTGCTCCCCCGCCGTGTGGCTGGAGCTGCGGCCGGAGGTGTTACGGGGAGTCATCGGGGCCGTAGGGTCGGGTCGGCAGGTGTCGGATGGTGGGGATGAAGGTGAGGCGGAGCGCGCGTGATCCGGGTTGTGGTGGTGGACGACGAGGCTCTGGTGCGGTCGGGGTTCGGGCTGATCCTGGGCGCGGCCGAGGACATCGAGGTCGTCGCGACCGCGAGTGGCGGTGAGGCGGTCGAGACGGTCCGCCGGGTGCGGCCGGACGTGGTGCTGCTGGACATCCGGATGCCGGACGTCGACGGGCTCACCGTGCTGCGCGAACTGCGCGCGGCGCCGGACGCGCCGGTCGTGGCGATGCTGACGACGTTCGACGCGGACGAGTACATCCTGACCGCGCTGCACTCAGGCGCGGCCGGTTTCCTGCTGAAGGACACCGAGCCGGAGCAACTCGCCCATCTGGTGCGGACCCTGGCCGCCGGTGGTGTGGTGCTCTCCCCGAAGGCGTCGCGGACCTTGCTGCACAGCCATCCCGGCGCCGGGGCGGCGGTGGACGAGGACGCCGCACGGGTCCGGCTGCTCACCGCACGCGAGCGTGATGTCCTCGTCCTGGTGGCGGAGGGGCTGTCGAACGCGGACATCGGGGCGCGTATCCATCTGGGGGCCGGCACGGTCAAGGACCACGTCAGCGCCATCCTGACCAAGCTCCGCGTGACCAGCCGGGTACAGGCGGCGCTGCTGGCGCAGCGGGCCGGCCTGCTCGACGAGCGCACGCGGGACGCCGCCCGATGACCCGCGCACGCGCCCTGTGGCAGCGGGTCCCCGCGCCCGTTGTCGACCTCCTCCTGGTGGTGGCGGCAGCCGTCGACGTGTGGGTGAACCTGTGGGACGACTCACCGCTCGGCGTAGGGCTGGCCTTGCTCGGCTGCGTCGCGCTGGCCTTCCGGCGCGGGTTCCCGCTCGTGGTCTTCCTGCTCACCCTGCCCGCCTCGCTGACGCAGCCCGTCGCCGTCGCTCCGATCGTGGCGCTGTTCACCCTGGCCGAACGGACCCGCAACCGCCTCCTCCTCGCCGGGTGCGTCGCCCTTACGGGCATCGCCAACAGCATCCCGTGGCCCGGGGTGAGCCTCATGTCCATAGGTCAGACCATGACGCTGGTCGTCTTCGTCTACGGCCTGGCGACCGCCGCCGCCCCCGTCCTCTTCGGACAACTCCTCCAGGCCCACCGGGACCTGGCCCGGCGACTGGTCGAGATCGAGGAAGCCCGAGAACACGAACGCGCCCTGCACGCCCAAGCCGTACTCGCCCGCGAACGCGCCCAACTCGCCCGCGAGATGCACGACGTCGTCTCCCACCAGGTCAGCCTCATCGCCGTACAAGCCGGCGCATTGCAGGTCGCCGCACGGGACGAGGACGCCAAAGAGGCCGCCCGCACCATCCGCTCGCTGAGCGTCACCACCCTCGACGAACTCCGCACCATGGTCACCCTGCTCCGCGCCTCCGGCGGCGACACCACCGAACTCACCCCCCAGCCCACCCTCGCCGACCTGCACAGACTCGTGGAGTCCAGCGGGACCCACGCCCGGCTGACGGGCGAACTGCCGCCCACCGTGGGCACACCCGCCCAACGCGCTCTCTACCGCACCGTCCAGGAAGCCCTCACCAACGTCCGCAAACACGCCCCCGGCGCGACCGCACGCGTCGAACTGTGGCAGGACGGCGACCACGTCGGCGTGACCGTCACCAACACCCCGCCCACACGGCCCTCCCTCGCCCTCCCCGGATCGCAGCAGGGCCTCGTCGGACTGCGGGAACGGGCCGACATCCTGCGCGGCACCCTGAACGCGGGCCCCACCACCGAGGGCGGCTACCGCGTACGACTACGGGTCCCCCTCAGCGCCGACTGACCCACGGGCCACCGGGCACCCGGCTCACCCCAGGCGCTGCGCCCAGTCCGGCGGCACGCGGCCCGCGGGCCCCGGGGCCGGCTGGTCCTCGGGGTGGTGGTGGGGTGGCGCCAGGTCGGGGCCCGACTCGTACATCTCGGACGTCTCGTAGTTCCAGAACCACGTCTCGCCGGGCTCGTAGCTCTGGACGAAGGGGTGCCCGGCGGCCGTCGCGTGCGCGGTGGCGTGCTTGGCGGGGGAGGAGTCGCAGCAGCCGATGTGTCCGCACTGGGCGCAGCGCCGCAGATGGAACCACCAGCCGCCGACTGCGTCGCACTCCACGCAGCCGGCCCCGCTCGGCGGCACGGCGGGATCGATTCCGGCGGGCAGGCTCATGGGGTCTCCTCGGGCGCGTCGGATTCGGGCGCGTCGGATTCTCGCGCGTCGGGTTCGGGGGCGAGGGTGAGGTCCAGGTCCGGTGCGGGCGCCGTCAGCGGCAGCAGGACCTGGAAGCGGGTGTCGCCGGGTACCGAGTGGACCTCGATGTGCCCGTGGTGCTTGTTGACGACGATCCGCCAGGAGATGTCGAGGCCCAGCCCGGTGCCCTGCCCGACGGGCTTGGTGGTGAAGAACGGGTCGAAGATACGGCCGCGGATGGCGGCCGGGATGCCCGGTCCCGTGTCCCGGAACTCGACGAGCAGCTGGTCGCGCTCGTCCCGGGCCGTACGTACCGTCAGCGTGCCCTCGCCGCCGGTGTCGTTGATCGCCGCGACCGCGTTGTCGATGAGGTTGGTCCACACCTGGTTCAGCTCGCCCGGGTAGGCGGGGATCCTCGGCAGGGTGCGGTCGTACTCCTTCACCACCCGGATGCGCTCCCCGATCTTCCCCGACAGCATCAGCAGGGTGCTGTCGAGGAGTTCGTGCACATCGGCGTTCTGGTAGGGGGCCCGGTCCAGCTGCGAGTACTGCTTCGCCGCGTCGACGAGCTGGCTGATGCGGGTCGTCGAGTCCTCGATCTCGTTCATCAGCAGCTCGGTCTCGACCGTGTAGTTGAGCCAGCGCACCGCCCCTTCGAGGGTGTGCTCGTCGACGGCCGCCGCGACCCGGTCCAGCCACGCGGTGTCGAGCCCGGCCTGCACGAAGTTCGGGGCGAGCTGCCAGCCGCCGGCGATGCCGTGCTCGTCGAGCCAGTCCGTCAGCTCGTCCTCCCGGTCGGCCGCCTCCAGCGGGCTGAGGGGTGTCGCCTTGGCGACCTGCTCGGCGGTCCGCTCCTGGAGCTCGACCAGCGACTCCAGTGTCTCCCGCCGGAACGGACCGGAGGCGATCGCACCCAGCTTGTGCCGCATCCCGGCCACCCGCTCCCGCAGCGCGGAGGTGGCCCGCACGGCTGCCGCGGCCGGGTTGTTCAGCTCGTGGGTGAGGCCCGCCGACAGCGAGCCGAGCGCCAGCAGCCGCTCCCGCTGACCGATGGTCCGCTGGGTGTTCTGGCTGCCGAAGAACAGCCCCTCCAGCAGATGCACGGCCATCGGGAACCACTCGCGCATGATCTCCGCGAACGAGGCCGACGGCAGGATGAAGAACCGCGACGGCTCGATGACCCGCATCGAGCCCTTGTAGCGGGCCTGGTCCGCCTGGTCGCCCAGATACGCCTGGAACGCGCCCGCGTACACCCCGCGCTGCGAGGTGCGGTTCAGCTCCACGTCGTCGTCGCCGACCTGCCGCGACATCACCAGCGTGCCCTGGAGGAGCACGAAGAAGCAGGTCGCCGGTTCGCCCTCGCGGTAGACCCAGCCCGGTTCGAAGCGCTCGACGCGGCCCTCACGGCACAGCCGGTCCAACTGCTCGGGCGACAGCTTCTCGAACAGGAACAGCGTGGCGAGTTCCGCCCGGTCGCAGGCGAGCGGCTGCCCGCTCACGACACCGCTCCGAAGGCCCGCGCGGTTCTCATGACTGCTCCAGATAGCGGTGCACGAGCATGACGGCCATCGCTCCCTCTCCCACGGCGGACGCGACCCGCTTCGCGGACTCGTACCGGGCGTCCCCGGCGACGAACACGCCGGGGACATTGGTCTCCAGGTGGTACGGCGGCCGGTCCAGCTCCCAGCCCGGCGGCGGACTCCCGTCGACGGTCATGTCGGGCCCGGCCAGGATGAAGCCGCGTTCGTCGCGCAGCACGGTGCCGTCCAGCCAGTCCGTCAGCGGCTCGGCGCCGATGAACACGAACATCCACTGCGCGTCCACCAGCTCCTCGTGCCCGCTCGCGACGTCCTTCAGCGTGAGCCGCTCCAACTGGTTGGTGCCGTGCGCGGCCTCCACGACCGTGCCGGTGCGCACGACGATGTTGGGCGTCTCCGCGAGCTGCTGGATCAGGTAGTGCGACATGGACGCCGCCAGCGACTCCCCGCGTACGAGGAGCGTCACCGACTTGGCGCCGCGGGACAGGTACATCGCTGCCTGCCCGGCCGAGTTCGCGCCGCCCACGATGTACACGTCGTGCCCCTGGCATGCGGCGGCCTCGGTGAGCGCCGAGCCGTAGAACACCCCGCAGCCGTTGAGGTCGGAACAGCCCGGCGCGTCCAGCTGCCGGTAGGACACGCCGGTCGCCAGGATCACGCTGTGCGCGGCGACCGCCGAACCGTCCGAGAAGCGGATGGTCCGCGCCGCCCCGTTCACCTCCAGACCGCTGACCTCGCGGGCGGTGAGGATCTCCGCCCCGAACTTGGTGGCCTGCCGCCGGGCCCGGTCCGTGAGCTGCGCGCCGGACACCCCGTCGGGGAACCCGAGGTAGTTCTCGATGCGTGAGCTCTGCCCCGCCTGGCCGCCGGTCGCCGACCGCTCGACGAGCAGCGTCCGCAGCCCCTCGGAGGCCCCGTAGACGGCCGCGCCCAGCCCGGCCGGGCCGCCGCCGATGACGACCAGGTCGTAGAACTCCTCGGCCGGTGTCGTCGCCAGTCCCACCCGCTCCGCGAGCTCCGGGTCCTCCGGGGCCACCAGCGGCGTACCGTCCGGGGTGACCACGAGCGGCAGCCGTTGCCCGTCCGCGCCGGCCGCGGCGAGCAGCCGCCGGCCCTCCGGCTCGTCGGACGAGAACCAGCGGTAGGGCACCTGGTTGCGGGCCAGGAACTCCCGGACGTCCGAGGACCGGGCCGACCAGCGGTGCCCGACCACCTTCGTCGTTCCGACACGGGTCCGGTCGGCCGCCCGCCATGCCTGCAGCAGATCGTCCAGGACCGGGTAGAGCTTCTCCTCCGGCGGGTCCCACGGCTTCAGCAGATAGTGGTCGAGGTCGATCACATTGATCGCGTCGATGGCCGCGTTGGTGTCGGCGTACGCCGTGAGCAGCACCCGGCGCGCCCCCGGATAGACGTCCAACGCCTGTTCGAGGAACTCGATGCCGTTCATCTGCGGCATCCGGTAGTCGGCCAGCACGACCGCCACCTGGTCGCCGCGCAGCTTCAGCTCCCGCAGCGCCTCCAGGGCCGCCTCGCCTGACTCGGCCCGCACGATCCGGTACGACTCGCCGTAGCGCCGTCGCAGATCCCGGGCCACCGCACGAGACACCCCCGGATCGTCATCCACGGTGAGGATCACGTTCCGCGCCGGACCGACCGCCTGAGTCATATGCCTCCCACCCCGAACCAATGTGCTCATCGTATGTTCGGACGTTCGGGTTCGCTCGGCTTCGGAGTCTCCGCCCCGACCCGTGCCGAGCGACCGGTCAGCCGTGGCGTCCGGAGAGGACGCAGAACTCGTTGCCCTCGGGGTCCATGAGCACCACCCATGACTCGTCCCCCTGCCCGACGTCCGCGTGGCGGGCGCCGAGAGCGAGGAGCCGGGACACCTCCGCCGCCTGATCCACCGGACGGAAGTCGAGGTGCAGCCGGTTCTTCACGGTCTTGGCCTCGGGGACCGGAGTGAACAGCAGGCCGGGCACGCGGTCCGGCTCCGGGCGGATCTCGTACTCCTCCGGCGCGTCGTTCACGACCACCCACCCGAGCGCCTCGGCCCACCAGCGCCCGAGAGCCACCGGATCGGCGGCGTCCACCACTACCTGCTCCCAGTTCAGGTCCATGGCGCGAGGGTAGTGAAGACTGGGCCCGTCAGCCTGATGAGACGAAGAAAGGTGGCCGATGTCGACGCGCCCGATCACCGCCGCAGTGGACGGTACGCCCGAGAGCCTCGCCGCACTGGCGTGGGCCGGCCGGGAGGCCGTACGCCGGGACGTACCGCTGCGGGTGGTGCACGCCTGGCAGTGGCAGCCGCACGAGGCGATCACCGTGGACCGGGACGGACAGGCCGGATGGGCGCGGGACGCGCTCGCCGAGGCCGTCCGCGGCGTCACCGAGCGGCACCCGGGCCTGGAGGTCTCGACGGACCTGGTCGAGGGGCCGCCGGTGGAGTCCCTGGCCGCCGCGGCGGAGCACGCCGAGACCCTGGTGCTCGGCTCGCGCGGCCACGGAGCGGTGGTGGGCTTCCTCCTCGGCTCCGTCGGACAGCAGGTCCTCGTCGACTCCCCACGTCCCGTCGTGTTCGTCCGCGCCGGTGACGAGGCCTCCGCCGAGGCCGCCGGACGCGAGGTCGTCGTCGGTCAGGACGGCACACCGGAGGACAGCGCCGCCGCTCTGCGGTTCGCCTTCGAGACCGCGGCCGCCCGGGGTGCCGCCCTGCGGGCCGTCCGCGCGTGGACGCTGCCGCCGCTGTACGCGTACAGCCCCGGTTCGCTGAAGCTGCTCGACGAGGCGGGCGGCCTCGAACCGTACGAGAAGAAGGCGCTGGCCGCCGCGCTCCAGCCGTGGCGGGAACGCTTCCCCGAGGTACCGGTCACCGAACACGTGGAGATCGGCAGCGCCGGTCAGGTCCTGCTGTCCGTCGCCGGGCACGCCCAGCTGATGGTCGTCGGCCGGCGTGCCCGCCGTACGGCCGTCGGCGCCCGCATCGGCTCGGTGGCCCACGGCGTCCTCCACCACGCGCCGTGCCCGGTGGCGGTCGTCCCGCCCGGAGCGAGCGGCGAGGCGTGAGCCCCTGCTCTCACATCGCGGTGACGTCGTCGATCGGCGGCGGCAGCGCCGCGCGCGCCTTCGGCAGGACGTTGTCGATGTAGTCCTTCACGGCGATGTCCAGGCCGATGTCGTGCTGCGCCCGCTCCGACAGATACCAGCGGTGCTCCAGCAACTGGTGGTAGATCTCCGCAGGGTCCATCGTGCCGCGCAGCTCCGGCGGCACGGCCCGCACGGTCGGCCGGAACACCTCACGGACCCAGCGGTGCGCCAGCACTTCCGGGCGGGCGCCGAGGGGGTCACCCGGGGCGTAGTCGTCCTGGGTGGCCATCCAGCTCTCCAGGTCGTTCAGCAGCCGGCGGGCCTGGTTCTCCTCGGTGTCCAGTCCCGTCAGCCGCAGCAGCTGCCGCTGGTGGTGGCCCGCGTCCACCACCTTCGGCACGAAGGTGACCGTGTCGCCGTTGGAGGAGTGCTCGATCTGCATCTCGGCCACGTCGAAGCCCAGCTCGTTGAGCCGGCGGATACGGCGCTCGATGTAGTGGTACTTCCCTGCCGGGTACACCGACGTACGCGTCAGCTCCTGCCACAGCCGACGGTAGCGGGAGCAGATCTCGTTGCCGAAGTCGACCGGGTCCACCGACGGGTGCAGCGCCCCGGACGCCTCCAGATCCAGCAGCTCCCCGCTGATGTTCACCCGGGCCAGGTCGAGGTCGTACTCCCGCTGCCCGGTGCTCAGCTGTGCGTGCAGATCACCGGTCTCGGCGTCCACCAGATACGCGGCGTACGCGCCCGCGTCCCGCCGGAACAGGGTGTTGGACAGCGAGCAGTCACCCCACGCGAACCCCGTGAGATGCAGCCGCACCAGCAGCACGGCCAGCGCGTCCATCAGCCGGTGCATCGTCGCCGGACGCATGGTGGTCTCGAACATCGAGCGGTACGGCATCGAACCGCCGAGGTGCCGGGTGATCAGCACCGGCTCCAGCGGATCGCCGGCGTCGTCGGTGCGGCCGGTGACCACGCCGAGGGCGTCCACCGCCGGGATGCCCAGCCGGTCCAGGTCGCGCAGCAGCCCGTACTCGCGCAGCGCGGGCCGCTCGGCGAGTTCCTTGACGGCGATCACCTCGTCGCCGGCGCGGGCGTAGCGCACGACGTGCCGGGAGATTCCGCGGGGGAGCGGTACGAGGTGGTGCTCGGGCCACTCCTCCAGGGGCAGGTGCCACGGCAGTTCGAGGAGCAGCGCGGGGTGTTCCGGGTTGGTGGCGCTGATCTGCAGTGCCATGGGTCCTCTGCCTTCGTCTCACGGTCGAACGGGGTGCTCGCGGGCGCGGCACACCGCCCCGCTGAAGCATCTCCGCATTTGAAGGACCGTTTCGTCAACAGAAGGTGAACCGGACAGGTAGGTCAGGGCGGGTGTCACGGGCGCGGACGGCGGAAGACGTCGTCGGCGTCGTCCCAGCCGGGGAAGTCCTCCGTCACGGAGCGGCGGGCGGCCCGCGCGGACGTCGCGTACATCGCCTCGATCTCCGCCGCGTACCGCTGCACGATCGTGTCACGGCGCAGCTTCATCGACGGGGTCAGCAGGCCGTTGGCGAGGTCGAACGGCTCGGGGAGGATGCGGAAGACCCGGATGGACTCCGAGCGCGACACCGTGCTGTTCGCGGCGGCGATCGCCCGCAGCACCTCCTGGCGCAGCGCGTTCTCCTCCCGTGCCTCCGGGCCCATCAGCTCGTTCGCGGGGCCGAGCGCGCCCCGCCAGTGCGCGAGGAACTCCGGGTCCAGCGTGATCAGCGCGCCCACGCAGGGCCGGTTGTCGCCCACGACCACCGCCTGGTGGATCAGCGGGTGCATCCGCAGCTGCTCCTCCAGCGGTGCCGGTGCCACGCCCTTGCCGCCGCTGGTGATGATGATGTCCTTCTTGCGCCCGGTGATCGACAGATAGCCCTCGGAGTCCAGCCGCCCGAGGTCCCCCGTGGCCAGCCAGCCGTCCTGCAGAGCGGCCCGGGTGCCCGCCTCGTCGTTGATGTACCCCTGGAACACCGAAGGCCCGCTGACCAGCAGCTCCCCGTCCCGCGCCACTCGGATCTCGGTGCCCGGCAGCGGCCGGCCCACGGTGCCGAACTTCTCCCGGCCCACGGGCTGCGCCGTGATGCCGCCCGCGGTCTCGGTCAGGCCGTACCCGTCGTGGACGAGGATCCCGATCCCGGCGTAGAACAGCGCGAGGTCGCGGTTGAGGGGCGAGCCGCCGGAACAGCCGCCGCGCACCCGGCCGCCGAGCGCGGCACGCAGCTTGCGGTACACCGTCCTGTCGTAGAAGGCGTGCTGGAGCCTCAGATCCATGCCGGGGCCCGGACCGGAGTCGAGGCGGTGCCGTTCGGCGGCGAGCGCGTAGTCCTGCGCGGTGCGCACCGCACGCTCGAACACGGCGCCACGGCCCGCCTGCTGCGCCTTGCGCAGGAAGTTCTTGTAGATCTTCTCGAAGACGTAGGGCACGCCGTACAGGAACGTGGGCCGGAACGACAGCAGGGCCGCCGACAGCGCCTCCTCGGTCAGCTCCGGCTCATGGCCGAGCAGCAGCCCGCCCCGCAGGCACATCCCCTGGATCATCAGGCCGTAGACATGGGAGAACGGCAGGAACGCGAGGATCGCCGGCTGCTCCCCGGGCGCCGCCGCGGTGTGCCGCCACCCGGCGAGCAGCACGTCGCACGGACTGGCGAGACTGCGGTGGGACAGCGCGCAGCCCTTGGGGTGACCGGTCGTGCCGGACGTGTACGCGATCACCGCCGTGGAGTCGGGCATCACGATGCGGCGCAACGAGTCCACCGTCGCGTCCGGCACGTCCCGGCCGGCCTCGACCAGCTGCGGCAGGGCACCGGCGTCCAGCTGCCACACATGGCTCAGCAGCGGCAGCTTGGCGCAGACCGAGCCGACCGTCATCACGCCCTGTTCGTCCTCGACGACGACACCCACACAGGCCGCGTCCCGCAGGATCCACTCCACCTGGTCGCGTGACGACGTGGGATAGATCGGCACGATCTCCGCGCCCACCGACCACAGCGCGACCCCGAGCACCGTCCACTCGTAACGGGTCCGCGCCATCACGGCCACCCGGTTGCCCGGCCGGATCCCGGAGGCGACCAGCCCCTTGGCCAGGCTCACCACCTCGTCCCGCACCTCGGCCGCGCCGAGCGACGTCCAGGTGTCCGGGCTGCCGGCCTCGCGGCGGGCGATCTGCGGCAGTGCGGGATCGCGCTGCGCCGTCTCGAACAGCGAGTCGGCGAGTCCCCCGGTCATGACCCGGGCCGCCGACGGAGCAATGCCGAACGTGCTCATGCGCTGCTCCCCAGACCTTCCCCTGCGCGCGATCTCGCCGACGGCGCGGCCACCGGCGGTGATCGAACGTAGCGTACGGCGCCGACAGGCGCGCACGGAATGGGGAAGTCGTCGCCTTATGGCGGAACCGGCGGGGCCCCCTCACATATCCGCACAGCGGGCGGCCGACGTGATGTACGGCACGTGGGGGATCGCCTCCCGGGCCCCTTGGCGGGAATCGTCGCTGCACACGGCTTGATCACGTCTGACCGGCGGCGATGGGGGAATCCGGCACCCCCGACGGGTGTGGCACTGTGGTGCGCGCGAGCGCGGGAGTCGTCCCGCCGACGTGGAGAGGTGGACGGTGCGCGAGCCCAACGTGATCGGGGACTGGCAGGAGTACGACGGCGACCTGGCCGGCCTGCGTGTGCGCGTCCACGGCCTGGAACGCGCCGAACCGCCGCGCGGCGGTGACGACGCCGCCGAGGGCCTGACCTATTTCCGGTTCCGGGTGACCGTGGAGAACCGCGGCACCGGCCACGTCGGCCTCCACCTGGAGGACGGGCAGCTCGACATCCGCACCGGCCCCGACGGCGAGAGCGCCTTCCTGGACTGGCGCAACTCCAAGTTCATCGAGGGCTTCGACCTCTACCCGCTGCGCCGCGCCACGGCCGTCCTGTACGCCGCCGCGCCCGAGGCCCAGCTCCTCCAGCTCGACATCCAGGTCCAGCTCCGGGCCGACGAGGAGTGGACCGACCGCCATCTGTGGTCCGGCGGCATCGGCGTCGACGAGGAACTCCTCGACCCGGCGTCCGGCACCGTCCGGGAGAGCCTCGCCGGGCAGATCAGCGCGTTCCTCCACGAGGAGGCGGAGCGGGGCGCGGGCTGAACCCGCCGCCCCCCGTGCGCGGGCCGAATCGCGCCGGGTCCACGCGGCGCGGGCGGTGCGGGCGCGGGCCACGAGCCTCAGGCGGCCGCAGCCGTCGACGAACCGCGCCCCGATCTCGTCCTGCTCGACCTGTACCTGCCCGACGTCTTCGGCCTCGACGTCATACCCCGGCTGCGCACGGCCGGCCACGACTGCGACGTCATGGTCATCAGCGCCGCGCGGAAGGCCGACACCGTGCGCGGCGCGGTCCGCCACGGTGTCGTCGACCACCTCCTCAAGCCGTTCGAGTTCGAGGAACTGCGCTCCCGGCTCCAGCGGTACGCCGCCCAGCGGGGCCGGCCGCTCACCGCGGTACTTCCACGCCACCGGCGCCGCGGACGTCTCCCTCCGCTACGGCGTGGCGGGACGCCCGGAGCGCCGGTACACCTGGCGGTGTGAAGCGCCGGTGCAACAGGCGGGTGTGAAGCGCCGGTACACCTGGGGGGTGTGCAGGACACGGAGCGCTCTCGGGCGCTACATCCCGAGGCGGGCCCGGGCCGTCGGTATCCGTTCGAGGACGCCGCCCGCGAACACGTCGTACAGCGGCAGGGTCTCCAGATGGACGTACCCGATGTGGCAGTCGCAGACGGCCAGCGGGCAGACGCGGGGCGCGAGCGCCGTACGGAAGGAGCCGTCGTAGAGGTTGCCGAGTTCGTCCCGGACGAAGTGGCAGCGTCTGACGGTGCCGTCACCGTCGACGGACACCACCGTCGAGCCGGTGCGGCACGCGCGGCCCGCCGACCGGTGCGGGTGGCGGCTGAACGGGAACAGCGGATCCAACGCGGTCCACGCCGACGCCTCCTCGTCCGTGTACGTGTGCCCCTCGGCGGCGTTCACCCACAGGTACACCTCCTCGGGCAGCTCCGCGCGCAGCCGGCGGGCCTCCTCCAGATGTTCCGGCAGACCCACGACGCCCACGCTGAAGCGGACCCCTATCGCGGCGAGCCGCCGGGTCTTGCCGAGGAACCGTTCGTACGGGGTCTGGCCCGGGTGGTACGTGCACCACAGCGCCACCGTGTCCCGGTCGGCCTCCGCCAGCCACTCCGTGCGGCAGCTGAGGTTCGTCTGGATCGCCACCCGGTCGATGTGCGGCTCGTGCGACAGCTCGACCAGAGCCCGCCGGTACCAGGACCGCGTCAGCCCCTCGCCCCACGGCGTGAACAGCACCGACAGCCGGTCGCCGGTCGACGACCGCGCCCAGCCCGTGAACCGGTCAAGCGCCGCCCGGTCGGCCCGCAACTGCTCCGTCGAGTCACGGCGCTTGGCGAACGGGCAGTAGGGGCAGTCGTAGTCGCACGACGCCAGCGGGCCGCGGTACAGAAGCGTCAGATCCATGTCGGCCGTCACTTCAGCTCGTAGTCGGCCATCGCGGCCCGAACGGCGGGGGAGAAGAAGTCGGGCCCGATGGCGTCCGAGTGCGCCAACCCCTCGTCGGACAGCTTCAGCACCTCCCTGCCCGCCCCGGCGAGCCAGCCCCGTGCGGCCAGCCGCTCCAGCTCCGCCGGGAAGTCGTCGTACGGGTGGGTGCCGAACCGCCGCCGGTAGTCGGCCACCGGCATCCCCCGCGCCTGGAGCAGCGACTGCAGCAGATGACGGCGGCGCGCCTCGTCCTCGTCGACCTCGCGGCCGTGCACGGCCCGCCCGAAGTCCTCGGTGGCGGTGTAGTCGTCGATGATGCCCCGGATCTCCCGCATGGCCACCGCGTAGTCGAAGGAGTAGTGCAGCCGCGAGGTGTACGAACGGGCGCCGCAGCCCAGGCCGATCATGCCGTCGGTCTGGCAGGCGTAGTCGTCCGGGCCCTGCGGCGGCGCGTCCGCGCGGCGGAACATCCGCATGGACACCTGCTCGTAGCCCCGGGCGAGCAGATGGTCGCGGCCCTCCCGGTAGCGGCGCAGCCGGGCCTCGTCCCAGTCGCGGTCCGCCGTCGCGGGGTCGGCGTGCCGGCCCAGCCCCGTCAACGGCCGCACGTACAGCGGGTACAGGTAGATCTCCTCGGGCCGCCAGGCGAGGGCCGCGTCCAGGGAGAGCCGCCAACTGGCCGCCGTCTGCCCGTCGATGCCGTAGATCAGGTCGATGTTGAGGACGGGGATGCCGGTGTCGCGGATACGGGACAGCGCCGCCTCCACATCGGCACGCCGCTGCGGCCGTACGGCCGCGCGCGCCTCCTCCTCCACGAAGCTCTGCACACCGAGGCTCAGCCGTGTCGTGCCCCGCGCGGCCAGCACGGACAGCCGGTCGGCCGTCGCCGTGGCGGGGGACGCCTCCACCGACAGCGGGATCGCCCGCAGGTCCGCGCCCATGTGCCGCTCCGCGATGTCGCAGAGCCGCTCCAGCTCGGCGGCCTCCAGGAACGTCGGGGTGCCACCGCCGAACGCGGCGTTCGCGAACCGCACCGGCTCCGTGTCGCCGAGCGCCTCCCGGACGGCGATCGCCTGCCGCTCCAGGGCGTCGAGGTAGCGCCCGGTCAGCCCGTCCGGGGCGCCGATCCGCGTGAACAGGTTGCAGAACCCGCAGCGCACCTCGCAGAACGGTATGTGCGCGTACAGCGACAGGGCCGCCTTCGACTCGCCCGCCCACAGGTCGGCGAGGCGCGGCCGCTCCGGCAGCCTGCGGTACGCCGTCTTGTGCGGATAGGCGTACACGTAGTGCTGGTACGGGCGAACGGGGGGCGCGGTCACGGTCATGCGGACGGCTCCAGGAAGAAGTGGCTGTAGGGGACGGTCCACACGGCCTCGTGGCCCAGCCGGTGCCCGGTGTAGCCGTCGTCGCCGTAGGTCGTCCCGTGGTCGGAGCAGACGACGGCGAAGCAGCGGCGCCGCGCGCTCATCGCGGCGAACAGCCGCCCGATGTGCCGGTCGATGTACTCCAGGGCCGCCGCGTGCGTGGCGAGGCTGTCGCCCGCCTCACGGGTGGCGCCCGGCAGATGGAACCAGTTCGGCTGGTGCAGTGCCGAGGCGTTGAGGAACAGGAACAGCCGCTGCTCGGCGGGCAGTGCGGCCACCACCTCCTCGGCGCGGGCCACCTGCGCCTCGAAGGACGTCGGGGACGCGACGGAGAACTCCGGCTGCCAGTGGCTCTCCTGGAACAGGCCCGGCAGGACGCTGCCGAGCGCCCCCTGCTTGTTGAAGAACCCGACACCGCCGACGCACACCGTGCGGTAGCCGCGCTCGGCGAGCGCCGACACCAGGTCGGGGGTGTCGAACACGAAGGTGCGGCCCGCAGTGGTCTCACTGCCCGCGAACCGGCTCGCGAACAGCCGGGGATGCGGCCCCGGGGCCGCCGGGGTCGGCAGGAATCCCGCGAACATCGCCTGGTGCGAGGCATAGGTGAAGCTGCCGGGCGCGTGCCGCTTCTCCCAGGCACCGCCGGGCAGACGGGCCGCCAGGTTCGGCAGCCGCCCGGCCGCGGCCAGCTCCATAGCCACGTCGTACCGCAGGGTGTCGAGGGTGAGCAGCAACAGGTCGTCCCGGCCCACCACTTCGTTCATGTCGGGCGCGGGCGCGGGCGCGGGCGCGGGCGTGGGCGTGGGCGCGGGAGCGGCGTCGGCCGCGGGCGGCCGGAGGGCCGTGTCAGAAGGGTGCATGGTCTTTCCTTGCCTGAGGGTGGTGCGAGAGCGCCGACGGCAACCCGTCCCGTACGGCCGCGATCTGCGCCGTGTAGGTGTCCAGGCCCTCCGCGGGGCCGCCGGGCAGGCCGGTCAGCCGGGGCAGCAGATCGCCGAAGGCGTTGACCTCGCCGACGGCGAACCGGCGCCAGCCGATGGCGGGGAGGAGATCCACCCCGACGCTCAGGGTGTCCGGGAAGCACGCGGCCGCCCGCTCACAGATGTCGAGGGCCTGGCGCCAGCGGTCGCCCGCCGCGTCGACGACCGATGTCAGATCGCCCCGCGCGCCGCCGAGATGGAGATTGGTCATCGGGAAGCGGCTGGTGCGGACCACGGCGTGGGTGGCCCGGCCCCCCACGACCACCACCCGCAGGTCCGCGGACCTGCCCTGGGCGGACGCCTTCGGCAGCCACCGCTCGATGTGCAGCCCGTCCGGTGCCAGGGCGTCGACGATGCCGGCGATCTCGCGTTCGTCGGTGTACCTGCGCACCCGCAGCGAGTTGTGCAGCCGGAGCGGGGTGCGCAGCCGGCCGTCCGCCGCCGCCTCCACCGAGGTGGTGGCCCGGATCCGGCCGCTCGCCGACGACTCGACGGCCAGCACTCCGGAGGCGGAGGAGCCGTGCGCGGGCTTCACGAAGGCACGCGGCATGCCGTGCTCCCGCATCAGTGCCCGTACGTCGTCCCAGCCGCGCACCGCCGTACGGCCCCCCGAGGTGGGGGAGGGCGGCACCGGGACGCCCGCCGCGTCGAGCCGGGCGTGGCAGAGCCGCTTGTCGAACAGCACCGCCAGGTCCGCCGGTTCGTCCAGCCGAATCCCGCCCCGCAACGACCCGACCGCGTCCAGGAAACGCCCGTACCAGGTGGCCGAGCCCTCCACGCGCGTCGGATCGTCGACGCCGCGCAGCAGCCGGTCCACCTCGGCGTTCTCGCCCGGCGAGTCCAGCCGCACGACCTCGTCGTCGGCGAACTCGTGGCCGCCGTCGCGCAGGACGTCCCGCCACTCGACGACCCGCGGCGTCCCCACGCCCGCGGCCTCGGCCGCCGCGACGAACAGCCCGACCCGGCGGTTCTCGCCGTTGCCGACGACCGCCCACCTGAACGGGCCCCCACCCGCGCCGGTCCGACCGGACACACCGACCCCCCTCACCTCGTACCCCCCGAAACCCTGTGCCGCGCCCGCTACTCGCCGACCGCGACGAAGCGCCAGACCGTGCCGTCGTCGTCCTCGTCGGAGTCCGCGTCGTCCGGGTCGACGTCGACCTGGACCCCCTCGGCCTCCAGGGAGTCCCGCAGACGGTCGCGTATCGCCGGGCTGAGGTAGTTGTGGTGCAGGTCCAGCGTCGTGAGGTGGGTGAGCGGCTGCCCGGTCAGCAGCGCGGTCGCTCCGTCGTCGGTGAGGACGCCCATCGACACGTCGAGGACCTCGAGGCGGGCCACCACAGGGGCGGAGGCCAGCGCCGTGCAGATGTCGTCCTGTATCTCGCTGTTGCGCAGCGCCAGATGCCTGAGGGAGGGCAGCCGGGCGCCCGCCAGGATCGGCGCCAGGTCGGCGACCTCGGAGTCACCGCCGTACTCGGAGGTGCCCAGCCACAGGTCGAGGTGGACGAGGGCCGGCAGATCACTCGCCGCCACACCGCGCACCGCCTCGGCGGGCATGCCGCCCGTCTCGACGGTCAGCTTCCGCAGCCGCTCGTGTCGCAACGCCGGGAACACGAGTCCCTGACCGCCGCGCACACCGAACTCCTCCAGCTCCGTGAAGGCCGTGAGCAGCGGGCCGACATCGCCCTGGTTGATCCAGGAGATCTCGCACTCCTCCATGACGATGTCGCCGAGGAACAGTGCGCGCAGTGCGGGCAACCGGTCCTTCGCCGCCACCAGGGCCTCGATCACACGCTCCGGCCCGTTGTCGTAGGCTTCGTTCCACGCGCCCACGACCAGCGCCCGCACTCTCGTGGTGTCGATCGCGGACAGGAACCGCGCGAACGCGTCCGTCCACGCCTCCTCGCTGTCGTACGCGTCCACGGCCACGGACCACGCCACCTCGCCCGGAGCGGGCAGATGACCGGTGCCCTCGGGTCCCTTCACCGAGTCGGGGAACCGGACGACGGGCAGGTCGTGGAACTCCCGCAAGTGGCTTCCGATGGTCATGTGTGCCCGCCCCTTCGTTCCATGTCGGTGGGCGGGACCCGAGCCCGTGCGCGGATCCCCCCGTTGCTCCCCGGGGCGCGCACGGCGCCGTCGGGTAGGGGAGTTCTACCAAGCCCCTCTGACAACGCGGACAGCGGACCCCGTTCCTTGTGGACAGACCCCGTGAACAGGGGCTGAAGACACCGCGTCCGGGGCGATTGATGCTCCTATTGCCTGTCAAGCGGCTTGGAGCCAGTCGCGGTAGGCGTGGGCGAGGTCGTCGTCTCGGCGGATGCCGCGTTCGAGGGTGGAGATGGTGGCCGGCCAGACTCCGAAGTGCCGGGCCGCGGCGGTGAGGGTGAGGTTCTTGGACTGTCTCAGGGGCCGCAGGTCGGCGATGCCGGGGACGGTGACGGTGGTGGGCAGGCAGCGGAAGATCTCCCGGGCGATGGCCCGTTTCAACAGCCGGATGATCTCCTTCTTCGTCCGGCCCGCGGTGGTCTGGCGCGCCACGTTTTCGCGGGTGCGGGAGTCGCTGGACATGCGGACCAGGGCGATGCGGTAGAGGGCCGCGTTGGCCTGCCGGTCGCCGCCGCGTGAGAGGCGGTGGCGGTTGGTCCGGCCGCTGGAGGCGGGGACCGGGGCGGCTCCGCAGAGGGCGGCGAAGGACGCTTCGCTCCGCATGCGTTCAGGGTTGCCCCCGGCAGTGACCAGCAGCTGGGCCGCGGTGTCGGGGCCGACTCCGTAGGCGGCCCGCAGGCCGGGGTTGTGGACGGTGACCTCGTCGTCCAGGGCCCGGGTCAGTGCCTCGTGCTCGGCGGTCAGCTCTTTGACGCGTCGGGCGAGGCTTTTGAGCGCGGCCAGGACCGCAGTGTGGACCGCGTCACCGGCCGGCCGCAGCCGGGCCAGGGTGTCGGTGCGGTCCGTTCCTTTGAGCCGGCCGTACTTGGCGCGGATGGTCTCGGGCGCGGTGATGAGGATGCTGCCGATCTGGTTCAGGGCCGCGGTGCGGGCCTTGACCGCGGAGCGGGCGGCGTTGTGCAGGGCGCGTATGCCGGCGACGGTGCCGTCCTTGGGGGCGCTGGAGGCCCGTCCGGACAGGGCGGCGCGGGCGGCGGCGTAGGCGTCGATGGGGTCGGACTTGCCTATGCGGCGGCGTTCGGCCCGGTCGGGCCGGTTGACCTCGACGACGTGCTGTCCATGTGAGATCGCGGCACGGGTGAAGCCGGCTCCGTAGGAGGAGGTTCCTTCCACGCCGATCGCGATCACGTGGCCGTGGGCGTTCAGGAAGGCCAGGGCCGCGGCGTAGCCGGCGGCGGTGGTGGTGAACTCGGCGTCCGCGAGGTGGCCGCCGTTGTCTCTGATGACCGCGGCGTGGACGGTGTCGGCATGGGAGTCGACCCCGCCGAACACCTCTTGGTCCGCTGTGTCTGGTGCCGCCGCCGATGTCATGCTGATGGTGCCTTCCTTGCCGGAGGTGGGCACCGGCCGGGTGGCGCAGACAGGACATTGAAGGGGCTTCTGACCAAGCTCCTATCAGGTCATGTTCCGCCCGGCCGGAGCCATGAGAACAGGTCCCGGCAGCCGGACAGAACAGCCGCAGGACAGCCCAGCAGGACGTCAGTCAGTGCCCGAGTCACGGCCACCGGAACCTGAGTATCAGCATCAATGTCAGTGCCTGCCTCTACGGTCCCTTCCATGCGGAGCACAGCGAGTGCCCCGACGGGAGGGAGACCCATGTACCGGCAAGGAGACGTCCTCATCGCGCCGATCGCGGAGACCGCCGTGCCCGACACGGCGCGTGACGCCGCGTCGGAGGCGCGCGACGGACGGGGCCGGCTCGTCCTCGCCCTCGGCGAGGTCACCGGACACGCCCACGCCGTCGTCGGCCCCGGCCGCCTCATCCGCGAGACGGACGCCTTCGGCCCGATGCTGCTGCACGTCCCGGAGGGCGCGCGGGTCGTCCACGAGGAGCACGCTCCCATCTCCCTGCCGAAGGGCTGGTACCGGGTGGTGCGCCAGCGCGAGTACGTGCCGGGTTCGGTGCGCATCGTCGCGGACTGAACCGCGGCGGCCGAGGGGGGCAGGGCACAGGACATCGGGATCGGACATGACATCCAGGAGGAACGGCGTGACGGAGCGGACGAGTTGGCGTGCGGTGGCGGCGGCCACGGGGACCGGTGACAGGGCACGGACAGAGGCGGGCGTACGGCTCGCCTACCGGCGGGCCGGGCTGCCGGAGCCCGAGCGGATCGTATGGGTCCGCTCGCCGCTGGAGGCGGTGCGTCTGCTGTCGGGGACACCGACCGAGGGCGGCGAGGCGGTGACCGGCACCGGGGCGAGCGTCCGTGACGCCGTCCGCAACCGCCCGGTCGCCGCCGCGCGCGGCCGGCTGCACACCCGACTGGGCCCGGCGGGCTGGAGCGACCACTGGCGGTCGACCGGCGCGGACCTGTGGGAGACCACCCGGCCGCTCGTCGACCGGGTCCGCGCCGGCGTGGTCGAGGCCCTGGCCCCGGACGACCGCAAGGAGGAGACCCGTGTGCGGCTCCTCCTCCTGGACGCGGTCCTCGGGCAGCACGACGCGGCCTGGCTCGCCGCCTTCGACGACCTGGACGCCACCGGCACCGCGCCCGCCTCCGACACCAGCGCCGGGCCCGACACGGCCGACGCGTCACCGGGCCTCGACGGACTGGCCGAGGTCGCCCGCACGGCGGGCTGGTGGTGGCCCTACGAGACCGTGGCGGTCGTCGCCGAGCGCCCCACCGAGCTGCACCGGGACGAGGCGGGCCGACTGGACCGGGGTGACGGCCCCGCCCTCGCCTACTCCGACGGCTTCGCCCTGCACGCCTGGCGCGGACTGCCCGTGCCCGGAGAGTTCCTCGACTCCCTGGCCACGCTGACGCCCACGCGCATCCGCGAGGAGGAGAACGCCGAACTGCGCCGCGTCATGCTGGAGCACTACGGCTACGACCGCTACCTGGACGAGTCGGGCGCCAAGCCGGTGGACCGGGACGAGACGGGCGTGCTCTGGCGCGTGGAACTGCCCGGCGACGAGGACGTGGTGATGGTGGAGGTCGTCAACTCCACGCCCGAACCCGACGGCACGAGCCGCACCTACTGGCTCCGGGTGCCCCCGACGACGCGGACGGCCCGCGAGGGAGTGGCCTGGACGTTCGGGCTCAGCGCCGAGGAGTACGAGCCGCTGCGCCAGACCTGAGCCATCGCCGCGCGGTGCCCGCCGCCGGCGCTCCCGTCATTCGAACCGGGAGATGTCGCCCGCGCCCTTGCGGATGATCTCGGCCTCGCCGCTGGAGAAGTCGATCACGGTCGTGGGCTCCGTACCGCAGTCCCCGGAGTCCACCACGGCGTCGACCTGGTGATCGAGCCGTTCCTTGATCTCCCAGCCCTGCGTCAGCGGCTCCTCCTCGTCAGGGAGGAGCAGGGTGCTGGAGACCAGCGGCTCACCCAGCTCCGCGAGCAGGGCCTGGGCCACCCGGTGGTCGGGGATGCGCACTCCGACGGTTCGTTTCTTCGGGTGGAGCAGCTTGCGCGGCACCTCCCGGGTGGCGGGGAGGATGAACGTGTAGCTGCCGGGCGTCGACGCCTTGACGGCGCGGAACACGTCGTTGTCGACGTGCACGAACTGGCCCAGCTGCGCGAAGTTCTGGCACACGAGGGTGAAGTGGTGGCGGTCGTCGAGCCGGCGGATCGTACGGATCCGCTCGATGCCGTCACGACTGCCCAGCTGGCAGCCCAGCGCGAAACACGAGTCCGTCGGATAGACGATGAGCCCACCCTGACGGATGCTCTCGGCCACCTGTCCGATGGCGCGCGGTTGGGGGTTGTCGGGGTGCACGTCGATGTACTTGGCCATCTTCCGAGCTTATGCCTCCGCGGGGACCGTCAGCGGACCCGCCGGGCCAGTACCTGTCCCGGCCAGGTGCCGGACAGGAAGCGGTCGGTCGGTGTGAAGCCGTTGCGCTCGTAGAACGCGACGAGTTCGCCTCCGCCGCCCGCCCAGCAGTCGACCCGCAGCAGCTCCACACCGGCCCGCCGGGTCTCCTCGACGGCGTGGGCGAGCAGGGCCGCCCCGATGCCCTGTCCGGCCCGGCGCCGGTCGGAGATCAGCAGCCGGACGTACACCTCGGGCTCGTCGGCCGGGGCGATCGGCATCTGCGGGCTGGGCCCGGAGTCCAGGACCAGCGCGCCGACCGGGGTGCCGTCCCGCTCCGCGACGTGCGGGGCGTTCTCCGTCATGTACCGCTCGATCCGCTCCACCCCGTCGGGCCGCCGCGAGTACGGGATCGTGCCCCACTGCTCGGTATTGCCCCGGGCGTTCATCCAGGCCACGGCCCCGTCGAGCATGTCCAGCACGGCCGGCGCGTCGGTGAGGGCGCCCGGCCGTATCCGCAGATCGTCAGTCAAGTCGTCCACACCACGGAAGCCTAGACACTCGCGCTTCACCGCCGCGCACCGTTTTCACCAAGGGCTGCCGACCGCTTCCTGGGGGCGCGGGGAACTGCGCGACCAGCCACGGAGCACCCGCAGCCGACCCACGACGCACAGTCCCCCTGAGGCCCCCGGCGGAGCCCTACGCGCCGCTCTCCCGCAGCATGTCCTCACGCTCGACGATCTTCACGCGCTCGCGGCCCTGCGGCTCGCCCAGCGCCTTCTCGGCGGCGTCCAGCTTGTACCAGCCCTCCCACGTCGTGAAGCGCACCTCGCGCTCCGCGAGGAACGCGTCCACGGCCTCGGGCGCCGGGGCGGAGGGCTCCTGCAGACGGCCGTTGGCGAAGTCGTCCAGCAGGTTGGCGACCGTCTCGTTGGCGTCACCCTTGGTGTGCCCGATGAGGCCGACGGGGCCGCGCCGGATCCAGCCGGTGACATACGTCGACGACAGGTGCTCGCCGGTCTCCTGGACCACCCTGCCGCCGGCGTCCGGGACGGTGCCCGACTCCAGGTCCCAGGGCAGCTTGGGCAGCTTGTCGGAGAGGTAACCGACCGCGCGGTAGACCGCGGTGACGTCCCAGTCCTTGAACTCGCCGGTGCCCTTGACGTTGCCGGTGCCGTCGAGGGCGGTGCGCTCGGTGCGCAGGCCGACGACCTTGCCGTCCTCGCCGAGGATCTCGGTGGGGGACTCGAAGAAGTGCAGGAACAGCTTGTGCGGGCGGTCGCCGGTGTCGCGGATCGCCCAGTTCTCCAGGGTCTTGGCGACCATGTCGGCCTGCTTGTTGCCGCGCCGGGTCGCGATCGAGCCCTCGTCGTAGTCGATGTCCTCGGGGTCGACGATGACCTCGATGTTGGGGGAGTGGTCCAGCTCCCGCAGCTCCATCGGGGAGAACTTGGCCTGCGCGGGGCCGCGTCGGCCGAAGACGTGGACCTCCAGCGCCTTGTTGGCCTTCAGACCGTCGTAGACGTTCGGCGGGATCTCCGTCGGCAGCAGCTCGTCGGCGGTCTTGGCGAGGACGCGGGCCACGTCGAGCGCGACGTTGCCGACGCCGAGGACGGCGACCTTCTCGGCCTCCAGCGGCCAGGTGCGCGGCACGTCCGGGTGGCCGTCGTACCAGGAGACGAAGTCGGCCGCGCCGTACGAGCCGTCGAGGTCGATGCCGGGGATGTCGAGCGCCCGGTCGGCCGTGGCGCCCGTGGAGAAGATCACCGCGTCGTAGAAGGCACGCAGGTCGTCGAGGTTGATGTCCGACGGGTAGTCGACATTGCCGAAGAGGCGGATCTGCGGCTTGTCGAGCACCTGGTGCAGGGCGGTGATGATGCCCTTGATGCGGGGGTGGTCGGGGGCCACGCCGTAGCGGATCAGTCCGAACGGGGCGGGCATCCGCTCGAAGAGGTCGATGGAGACACCGGGCTCGGCGGCAACGTCGGACTTCAGCAGCGCGTCGGCGGCGTAGATACCGGCCGGGCCGGCTCCGACAATGGCTACCCGCAGAGGGCGGGGCATGGTGAGGTTCCCTTCGAGCGGAGACAAGCGACTCGACGGCAACCCTAAACTAAGGCAACCCTTACCTGGTACGCGGGTCGGGTCTATGACCTCATAAGCTGATCTTATGGCATGCAGGCGCCCTTGGGAGGCGCCCCCGGCGGACGGCGGGGCGGTCGGCGGGGCCCGCACCCGGCCGAGGCGTTGGCCATGGATGTGGACGCGATGTGTTTGCCCGCGCGGTGAACGGCAACGCGGATTCCATGAGCCGAACCAACAACGACACCAACGAGAGCACCTCGTCCGCCGAGACGGCCGCCGCCAAGGCGCGCCGGACCGCCGACAAGGCGACCGCCCCGGCCTCCGGGACCGCCAAGAAGGCCGCCGACAAGGCGGGTGACACCGCGTCAGCCGCCAAGAACGGGGCCGGACGTGCGGCCGACACCGCGAACAGCGCCGTGCACAGCGCGGTCAAGGGTGTCGAGGTGGGCCGCCAGGCGGTCGTCCAGGCCTCCGGTCAGGTGGCCGCCACCGCCAAGACGGCGGTGACCGTCCTCGCTCAGCGCAAGCTCGTCGCCGCGGGTGTGGGCGCGGGGCTGACCGCGCTGACCGCCGCCTCCTACCTGGCCGGACGCCGGTCGGAACGCCATGTGCACGGCCCGCTGACCCGGCTCACCGGCGGACGCATCTGACGTCCACCCGCACGACGCCCGGGAGGCGGCGAGAGCGCCGCCTCCCGGGCGTCTGCCTGCGTGACTGTCCCGCGGGGTGACTGTCCCGCGGCGCCGCGCGGTCGGACCTACCAGCGGCCCTCGACCTGGTCCTTGATCCGCCGGTCGTACAGGTCCCGGATCGCGGTGAGCGTCTCGTCCGAGAGCGCCGGCAGCGCGGCGGCGGCCGCGTTGGCCCGCGCCTGCTCGGGCGTGCGGGCGCCCGGGATCACGGTGGTGACCCCCGGCAGTTGGATGATCCAGCGCAGCGCCAGCTGGGCCGGGGTGAATCCCTCGGGCGCCAGCCCGGCGAACTCCACCGCGGCCTCGACGCCCGTCTCGTAGTCGACGCCGGAGAAGGTCTCGCCCTGGTCGAAGGACTCGCCGTGCCGGTTGTAGGTGCGGTGGTCGTTCTCCGCGAAGACCGTGTCCTTGGTGTACTTGCCCGACAGCAGCCCCGAGGCCAGCGGCACCCGGGCGATGATGGCGACGCCCGCCTTCTCGGCGGCCGGGAGGACCTCCAGGAGCGGCTTCATCCGGAACGGGTTGAGGATGATCTGCACGCTCGCCACGTTCGGCCGGGCGATCGCCGTCAGCGCCTCCGCGCAGGTCTCCACGCTCACGCCGTACGCGGCGACGCGCTCCTCCTCCACGAGGGTGTCGAGCGCGTCGAACACCTCGTCGGAGGAGTAGACCGGCGTGGGCGGGCAGTGCAGCTGCACCAGGTCGAGACGGTCCACGCCGAGGTTGCGGCGGGAGCGGTCGTTCCAGGCCCGGAAGTTGTCGAGGACGTAGTTCTCGGGGATCTGGTCGACACGACGGCCCATCTTCGTCGCGACGAACACATGGAGGTCCTGCCGGCTGCGCAGGAACGTGGCGATGGTCTGCTCGCTGCGCCCGTCGCCGTAGACGTCGGCGGTGTCGAAGAAGGTCACCCCCGCCTCGGCCGCGGCCTCCAGGACCGACAGGGCCTCCTTGTCGTCGACGTCTCCCCAGTCGGCGCCCAGCTGCCATGTACCGAGCCCGACCACGGACGCGTGCTGACCCGACCTACCGAATGCGCGTTCTTCCATGCGGCCAGTGTGTCATCCGTTCCCCCTGTTCAGTGCGGGAAGGCACGCGGTCGGCGCTGCCGGGGCGGTTCGTCCCGGAACCGCTCGACGACGGAGCCGATCTGCCGGGTGAGGACGGTCTTCCCCAGCCGGTCGAGATACGGGTTGCGGCGGCCGAGGCCGACCGCGTCCACACAGAAGTCGCGTCCACACAGAAGTACAGGGCCGTCAGCGGATCGGCGAACAGTTCGCTGTCAAGGGTCCGCGCGGTGAAGCGGACGTCCCCGAAGTCGCCAAGTAGTCGCGCGGGAGGCGGTGTCGGGCCCGATGGCGGCGACGTCCTGCTCCACCCGGACGTCCAGGTCGAGGCCGAAGAGATCGGCGAACGAGAGGGTGGCGAGGTGGACCTCCTTGCCCGCCGAGCGCGGGGCGAGGGTCGGCGGCGGACCGGCGTAGACGTCGAAACCGCCGCCGCGCCGGCGCTGAGGACACGCCGGGCGTCGCGCGGGCGGGTGAAGGGTGCGCGGTCGTGGAGGGAGAACGCCGGGGGAAGCCGGCAGGGCCACCAACCCCGGGGCCCGGGATTTACCGGCGGCCGGTCACGGCGGTCGGCGGCCGGATGGCGGCGGTGAACCCCGGACCTCGGAATTCCCCCGCGAACGACGGTGACGAAGGGCCGCACCTCCGGTTACCGTACCGGGCAGTAACCGGAGCGCATCCAGGAGGCACCATGCCGCAGCTCGAAGTCGCCGGAGCGAGCCTGACGTACGACGACGAGGGCCCCCGCGACGGCGAGGGGGTGCCCCTGGTGTTCATCCACGGCTGGACGGCGAACCGCCACCGCTGGGACCACCAGCTCGCCCACTTCTCCGAGAAGCGCCGGGTGATCCGGCTCGACCTGCGCGGGCACGGCGACAGCACCGGCGCCGGGGTGCGTACCATCGCGGAACTCGCCGACGACGTCCTCGCGCTCCTCGACCACCTGGACGTCGAGCGGTTCGTCCTCGTCGGCCACTCCATGGGCGGAATGATCTCCCAGACCATCGCCCTCGCCCATCCCGACCGCGTGGAGCGCCTGGTGCTGGTCAACTCCATCAGCAGGATGACCTACAGCCGCGGCCGGGGCCTGCTCATGGCCGTCTCGACGAGGGTGCCGTTCAAGCTGTTCGTGGCCGCCAACATCCAGCGCGCCTTCGCCCCCGGCTACCCGCGCGAGGAGATCCGCGAGTACATCCGCGCATCCTCGGCGACCCCGCGCGAGGTCGTCATGACCCTGTACGGCGCCATGCGCGCCTTCGACGTCCTGGACCGGCTCGGCGAGATCCGCGTCCCCACCCTCCTCGTCCACGGCTACCACGACATCCAGCTGCCCGTCTCCCAGATGCTGCGCATGGCGAAGGCCTACCCGGACGCCGAGGTGCGCATCCTGGACGCCGGCCACGAGCTCCCCGTCGAGAAGCCGGCCGAACTGACCGCCACGCTGGACCGCTTCCTCACCGGCGCCCGCGTCTGACACAGCACCTCGCCGTCCGCACCCCGGGCGGCGAGGCCCGCCACACATGCGGCCGGGCTCAGAGGGCCGGACGGGACGGCGACGGCCTCCGGCCCAGCAGGCCGCCGAGCGACCGCAGCCACCGCAGTACGGCACCGACCACGGCCCTCGTCCTCGACAGCCGGCCGATGTCCTCGGCGAGGGACAGCGCCGCCCCCGTCCACGCGAAGCCGAAGGACCACACCGACAGCCACTCGCACAGGTAGAGGGGCGTGACCGGCCAGTCTTCGCCGACCCCGGTGGCGGCCGCCACGCCCGCGAACGCCATGAAGAGGAGGATCAGCACACCGGCCACCAGATAGGGCCGCCGGACGTACGACCGGTCCTTGATGCCGGGCGCCCAGTACATCAGCAGGCAGAACCCGGCCATCGAGGTCAACAGCCCGACGGCGAACACCAGATGGAACACCGAGACCGTCAGCTGTCCGGAGTCCGCTCCGGAACCGGGTGCCGTCGGGAAGAGGGCGACACCGAGTGCGCAGCACCCGGCGACCGTCCCCATCACATCGTTCATCCGGTTGAAGCGGTAGATGATCAGGAAGGTTCCGAGGGCGCAGAGACTGCCGACGAAGACGTCCCGGGTACTCGTGTGGTACGCGCCGCTCATCGAACCGGGCCACACGTCGTCCCCGGTACGGCCGTCGAGCAGCGCGGCGATCGCGTTGCCGAGCGGCAGCGCCAGGGGCAGCAGGACACCGATGATCCCGACCCCCAGGCGCAGCCGCATGACCGTGCGCGCGTCCTGATCCCGCTGTGCTGTCGCCGCCCTGTCCCGCAGGGTCACGGTGACGGTTCCGTCCGTGCTCACCGAGCACCTCCTCACCGAAACGCGCCAGGCGAAGGTGTGCCCGAGACGCCCGCCCCCGGACGATGACCGGAAGTCGTCGAACATAAACCCGAACGCGGTCGGTGAGTGAGGCTCCCTCAGGTGAGGTTCCCTCAGGGGGCCAACCGCCCCTCGGCGGCGGCCAGTACCTCCGTCACCCGCAGACCGAACGCCGCGTCGCACGGATGCGGCCGGCCGCCACGCGCCGCGGCCAGCAGGGCGTCACCGGCCCGCACCAGAGCCGGTACGACACCCCCCTCGTCCGACGGCGGCAGGACGGTCGTCCCGGCCCGGCCCCGGAACTCGGCGGTCGCCCCCGACGCCGCGGGTGGCGCGGACAGACTGAGCGTCACCGTGCTCGAAGCCCCACCGGTGTGGGCGAGGACGAGATGGACCGTGTCCTTCGTCCCGCGCACGGCGGTGACCTCCTCCACGTCCCCGAGCACGGGCAGCAGCACCGACAGGGCGTGCGGGCCCACGTCCCACAGGGCGCCCTTCTCCCGCCGCCACGGCGACGCCGCGAACGGGCTGTCGCTGTCGCCGTCGAACAGCGAGCCCAGCCACTCCGCGCGGCCCGTGAACCAGCCGCCGATACCGGCCTGTTCGGTGATCCACGCCTCGATCGCGGTCTGGAAGCGGGCGGTGAAGAAGACCACCGAGGCCACCTGGGCCCGCTCGACGGCCTCGACGACGGCCCGCCCCTCGGCGACGTCCGTGGCGAGCGGCTTGTCGAGCAGCAGATGACAGCCCGCCCGCGCGGCCCGCACCGCCAGCGGCGCCTGGACCGATGGCGGCAGGGCGACGGCGACCGCGTCCACATCGGCGAACAGCGCGTCCACGTCCTCGTACACCGGCAGCGCGCCGTGCCGGTCGGCGAGCGCCTTGGCCGCCTCGGGGCGCCGGCCCCACACCCCGGCGAAGTCCAGCTCCGTGTGCGCGCTCAGCGCGGGGGCGTACGCCATCTCCGCCCACGGGCCTGTTCCGAGCAGTCCGATACGCATGCCGTTGTCTCTCCTCGACGCGATGTGATCCGTGCCCCCGACCGCCCGGTGCCCCGGAGCGTTCAGGCCGGTGCTCCGGAGCGTTCAGGGCAGTGCCTGCTCGGTCCAGATGGTCTTGCCGGTGGGGGAGTAGCGGGTGCCCCAGCGCTGGGTGAGCTGGGCGATCAGATAGAGGCCGCGTCCGCCCTCGTCGGTCGTCGCCGCGTACCGCAGGTGCGGGGAGGTGTGACTGCCGTCCGTGACCTCGCAGATCAGGTTGCGGTCGTGGATCAGCCGGACGCGGATGGGGCCGCTGCCGTACCGGATGGCGTTGGTGACCAGTTCGCTGAGGATCAGCTCCGTGGTGAACACCAGGTCGTCCAGCCCCCATTCGGCGAGCTTCCGCGTGGCGTCCGCGCGGCACCGGCCGACGGCCGCCGGCTCGGCGGGCACCTCCCACTCGACGACCCGGCCGGTGTCCAGTGCCCGCGTCCGGGCGACGATCAGCGCGATGTCGTCGCTCGCCCGGCTGGGCGGCAGCGCGTCGAGCACGGCCCGGCACGTGCCCTGCGGGGAGGTGTCGGCGCCGGTCAGCGCGGTGCGCAGCAGCTCCAGGCCGTCGTCGATGTCCCGGCCCCGGTCCTCGACCAGCCCGTCGGTGTACAGCACCAGCCGGCTGCCCTCGGCGAGGTCCAGCTCGGCCGTCTCGAACGGCAGACCGCCGAGCCCGAGCGGGGGACCGGCCGGTACGTCCGGGAATTCGACGCGGCCGTCGGGCCGGGCCACCGCGAGCGGCGGGTGACCGGCCCGGGCGACGGTGCAGCACCGCGACACCGGGTCGTAGATCGCGTACAGACAGGTGGCGCCGGTGATCGGGGCCGAGCCGTCCTCCGCCTCGTCCTGGTCGATGCGGCTGACCATCTCGTCGAGCAGCCCGAGGATTTCGTCGGGCGGCAGGTCCAGCGCGGAGAAGTTGTGCACGGCGGTCCGCAGCCGCCCCATCGTGGCCGCCGCGTGCAGCCCGTGCCCGACGACGTCACCGACGACGACCGCGACCCGGCTGCCCGACAGCGGCAGCACGTCGAACCAGTCGCCGCCCACCCCGGCCTGCGCGGGCAGATACCGGTAGGCGACCTCCAGCGCGCTCTGCTCGGGCAGGCTGCGCGGCAATAGGCTCCGCTGCAACGTCACGGCCATGGTGTGTTCGCGGGTGTAGCGCCGCGCGTTGTCGATCGAGACCGCCGCCCGGGCGACGAGCTCCTCGGCGAGGGCCAGCTCCTCCTGGTCGAACGGCTCCGGCTTCTGCGAGCGCCAGAAGTTGGCGACGCCCATCACCAGGTGGCCCACGCGCAGCGGCACGGTGATCAGCGAGTGGATGCCGTACTCGACGACCTGCGCCGACCGCTCCAGGTCCTGTGCCTGCCAGCCGGGCGACCTGCTGAGGTCGGCCTCCAGGATCGATCGGCCGCTCTGGATGCTGAGGGCCTGCGGGGAGGACGCGACCAGGTCGATCTTCTCTCCCACCTTGTACAGGGGCGCGTCCTTGCGGATCCCGCTGAGCGCCGTGCGCCGCAGGGTGGTGACCGTCTCCGGTTCCTCACCACTGAGGGCCTCGGGGGCCAGGTCCACCGTCACGAAGTCCGCGAACCGGGGGACGGCCACCTCGGCCAGCTCCTCGGCGGTACGGGTCACGTCCAGGCTGGTGCCGACGCCCACCCCGGCGTCGTACAGCAGCTTCAGTCGGCCCCGCGCGGACTCCGCCCGGCCCGACAGGGCGCGCAGCTCGGTGGAGTCCCGGAGCGTGGCGACACTGCCCGTCGGCCCGCCCTGGAGATCGGTGGGCCGCTGGTTGACCGCGAGCAGCCGGTCGCCCACCAGATGCACCTCGTCGTTGGCGATCCGACCCGAGGCCAGCAGATCCGCCATGGGCGCCTCCAGGCCCAGGGCCGAGACGTCCTGCCCCTCCGCGTTCTCCGGCAGTCCCAGCAGGCGGTGCGCCTCGTCGTTGGCGAGGAGCAGCCGGCCCCCGTCGCCGACGATCATGACGCCCTCCCGCACGGCGTGCAGCACGGCGTCGTGGTGCTCGTACATGCGGGTCATCTCGGAGGGGCCGAGGCCATGGGTCTGCCGCAGCAGCCGCTTGCTGACCAGCGCCGTGCCCGCCGTGGCGAGGGCGAGCGCGGCGGCCGCGGCGGCCAGCACGAGCGGCAGCTGCTGCTCGGCGACCCCGCCCACCTTCTCCGTGGTGATCCCGGCCGAGACCAGGCCCACGACCTTCCCGTCCGGGTCCTTGACCGGCACGACGGCCTGGACGAGCGGCCCGAGGGTCCCCGTGATCTCCTCCGTGAAGGAATCGCCGTCCAGCGCCGGTTCCAGGGTGCCGACGAACTGCTTGCCGATACGGTCCGGCTTCGGATGGGTGTAGCGGATCCCGTCGGTGTTCATCACGACGATGAAGTCCACCCCGGACTGGATCCGGGCGGCCTCCGCCCTCGGCTGGAGCACCGCCGTCGGATCGCCGGAACTCAGCGCCTCCCGGGTGCCCGGGGCGTTGGCGAACGTCTCGGCGACGGCGAGCGAACGGTTCTTGGCTTCCTTGGTGCTGTCGTGCCGTACCTGGAGGACCAGCGCCACCACGGCCGACACGACCAGCACCAGCACGATCACGACCTGCAGCAGGAACACCTGCCCGGCGACACTGCGCCCGCTCAGCGCCGACCGCAGCCCCGCGAGAGGCCGCCAGCGGGGTCCCTGCCCGTCGGCGGCGGATCCGTGCGGTACGCGCCGGGCGCCGTCGTCCCGGCCCTGCTCGCGCTGACCATGGGGGCGGCGGGTCGACTGAGCACGGGATCGACCCAGGAGACGGACCATGTGCCCATGTCTACACTGCCCCGCGCCCGGAGGCGAGAGGGGGTCACGCACTGTGACAGGAGGTGCCGCCGCCCGTACGGCCGGGAAGGCGCCCCATGGGGCCCCGAACGCCTCCGCCACGCCGATTCCCATGAGTTTCCTGTGAATCCGTGAGTCGCTTGAACACCCTGGCCTCCGGCTCCGTATAAGGCCGGGGTTTTATATGCCCGGACCGACCACGACGTTGTAGGAGTCACCGTGGGACGCACCACAAGGCGCAGACGCCCGACAGGAGCACGGCGCGCGACCTCCGCCGCGATCGCGCTGATCTTGGGCGGAGGCGGGCTCGTGGCCGCGAACGTCTACGCGTCGGCCACCGAGGACGGCGGTGGCGAGGAGTCCGGCCAGTGGGCCAACTCCGCTGCCGCGACGATCGACTGCCCGGATGTCGGCAGTGAGCTGACCGACGTGCCCGAGGGTGCGCGGGGGGAGGTGGACAACGAACTCGCCGCGCTCGACCGGCAGATAGCCGAGGCCTACCAGCGGCTGCAGAACTCCGCGCAGGCCCAGCAGCAGGACGGCGGGTTCGCGGAGAACGCCATCATGAACCCGCTGAAGGAGAAGCGGGCCGCGACGATCGAGCGCATCGCGATCGCCCTCGACCGCGTCGGTGACCGCCCCGAGGGGCTCGACTCGCTCGCCTCGTGCACGTTGCGTGAGACCGGCAACGACAACGGGGGCGACCAGAACGGCGACGGCGCCGGCCAGGACCAGGACGACCAGCAGGGTCAGGACGGTCAGCAGGGACAGCAGGGTCAGCAGGGTCAGCAGGGCAACGGTGGTCAGGCCGGCAACGGTCCGGTGGCCGCGGACTTCGCCGACATCACCTCCGTGCAGCCGGGCGACCAGGGCCGGGTCCAGGGGCAGAACGCCTCCCGCGGCTCCTTCACCACCGCCTGCGGGGTGAACGCGAACGGTGTGTTCAACTCGGACAACGTCATCGTCGCCCCCGGCGTCAGCAACGGCGCCCACCACTTCCACGACTACGTCGGCAACCAGGCCAACAACGCCTTCGCCAGCGACGAGGAACTCGCGGCCGCCGAGACCAGCTGCGAGAACCAGGACGACAAGTCGTCCTACTTCTGGCCGGTGCTGCGTCTGCAGAACGGCACCGTCGAGCAGGACGCCAACTCGCCCGGCGGCGGCATCGAGGGCAACGCCGGTGAGATCGTGACCCCCAAGCAGGTCACCATGACCTTCGTGGGCAGCCCGCGGGGCGAGGTCGCCGAGATGCCGCGGCTGCTGCGCATCATCACCGGTGACGCCAAGGCGTTCGTCAACGGCCCGGCCAACGCCAACGCCTCGTGGAGCTGCACCGGGTTCGAGGACCGGCAGCTGAAGGACAAGTACCCGCTCTGCCCCGACGGCAGCGACGTCGTGCGCACCTTCAAGTTCCAGAGCTGCTGGGACGGCCGCAACATCGACAGCGCCAACCACCGCACGCACGTGGCCTTCGCCGCCGCCGACGGCAGCTGCCCCGGTGGTTTCCGGGCCATTCCGCAGCTCGTCCAGCGCATCGTCTACGACGTCGACGCGCCGAGCCTCCAGGACGGCGGCCGTACGACCCCGCTGTTCGCGGTGGACTCCTTCCCCGAGCAGGTCCACAAGCCGATCACCGACCACGGCGACTTCATCAACGTCTTCGACGAGGGCCTGATGCGCGAGATGGTCGACTGCATCAACGAGGGCCGCGAGTGCGACGCGGCGGACCTCGGCGGCGACCAGGGCAATGGCGGCGGTGACCAGGGTCAGGATCAGGAGCAGCCTGGCGGTGACCAGGGTCAGGATCAGGAGCAGCCTGGCGGTGACCAGGGCGACGGCGGCGACCAGAACCAGGACGGTGGCCAGGACCAGGGTCAGGAGCAGCCGGGCGACCAGGACGGCCAGGACCAGGACCAGGACCAGGGCCAGGAGCGGCCGGGCGACCAGGACGGCCATAACCAGGACCAGAACCAGGGCCAGGAGCGGCCGGGCGACCAGGACGGCCATAACCAGGACCAGAACCAGGGCCAGGACAAGGGGCAGGGCAAGGGGCAGGAGGGTCAGAACCAGGGCGAGGACGGGGACGCGGGCGAGCCCACGGACAAGGCCGACACGCCCAAGACCTTCGCCTCGCCCAAGGCGACCCAGCGCGGGCGTGACAAGGACGCCGGGCAGGACGCCGGGCAGAGCGGGGACGACGGCAAGGACGACGGCAAGGACGACGGGGCCGCCGACCAGACCCCGGCCGGGAACATCCCCTCGGCGGCGGGCGCGGGCCAGGCCGGCTCCCAGAGTTCCGAGGGATCCACGGGCTCCCAGTCGGCCGCGGGCGACCTCGCCGACACCGGTGCCGAGATGTGGCCGGCCGCACTCGGTGGTGTCCTCGCGCTCTGCGGTGTCGTCCTGCTGCGCCGTGTGCGGCGCGGAGCGATCCGCTGAAGCCGCGGAGCCGCTGACGTACCGCCACCCCTCCGCCATCCGGACACAGTCCCCAAGTCGGGCGGAGGGGTGGGCCCGGCGGCCGCCGCCGGGCGACACGGGCGGCGGCAGCCATGCAGCCGCGGTCCCGGCCCCATGCGGGCCCTCATGTCCTGCGGCGCCCTTCTGACCTGCGCGGCGGCGACCGTGGCCGTCGTCCACGGGGCCCCCGGCCAGGTGCCCGACCCCGTGGCGACTCCGCTCGGCGGCCCGCTCCCGGAACCCTCCGGCAGGCCACCGGGCTGACGGGGTCGCGACGGGCGATCACCCCGGAGCGTTGCCCGCCGGTGGTCACGAAAGGTCATCGATCTTCGCCGAGCGACCGGAATCGGCTGTCGCGCCATCTGGTTTCAGCCGTACACTGACAATTCGTAGGCATGCGGGTGTAGTTGACGGGGGGATCCGACATGTCCGGAGACCAGTACGGGCCATACGGAACGAGAGACCAGGACGGCTGGAGCCACAGCTATGTGGTGCCACCGATGCCGTCCGCGCCGCCGCCCGGCCCGGCCGACCCCTGGCGCGCCATCGGTGTGGGGCTGCTGAACCTCAGTGGTCTCGGCCTCGGTTACGCCCTCGTGCGCCGGCCCCTGCTGACGCTGCTGTGCTGGGTGGCCACCGGCATCCTGCTCTTCACGGTGCTGCCGGCCGACCCCGACGGCGTGTCCGGCACGACCCTCGTCGTCTACGGCCTGTTCGTCGTCCTCACCGCCGTCCACGGCGCCATGGTCGGCCTGCGCAACCGGCTGGTGTGGCCCGCGCGGTCCCCGCTCGCGATCGCGCTCGGCGTCCTGCTCCTCGGTGTCCCCGTCGCCGGCTCCCTGCTGTACGAGAGCGCGCGGGACGAGGCCACCGAGCAGATGCTCCTGGACCGCCTCGACACCGCCGACGACCTCGTGCGCAAGGCCTCCGGCGAGTCCTTCAGCACCACCCAGTCCGAGTACCGCAGGGCCCTGAGCGCCTACGACGACCTCAGCACCGACCACCCCGACTCGCGGGCGGCCGAGAAGGTCCCGGACCGGCTGAAGACGTTCTACACGACGGTCGGCGCGCCCTACGAGGAGCAGGAGTACTGCGACGCGATCGCCCCGCTCGAGTACCTGCGCACGGTCCCGCAGACCCTGAGCAAGAAGGACGTCGGCTCGCTGGCCACCTGGCCCGATGACCGGCTCGCGACGTCCCTGTACGAGTGCGCCTCCGGCACCCTCGCGAGCGGCACGGGCGACTGGACCGACCACTTCCGCGACCTGCTGAACGAGTTCCCCGACTCCGAGCAGGCGGCGAAGGTCGAGCCCGACGTCAAGAGGGCCGTCGACAAGGCGATCAAGGCCGTCGGCGGCGACGACCCGTGCAACGCCGTGCAGCAGCTGGAGTCCCTCAGCCTCCAGGTCAAGGGCCTGCCCGGCGAGAAGGCGGGCATCGACAAGGCCCTCGCCGACGACGCCGCCCGCGCCGACCGGTCCGCCTCCACCGGCGTCTACACCTGCGGCGTGTCCCAGTACGAGGACGGCGAGTTCGCCGACGCGGTGACCTCGATGAACGACTTCGTCAAGGCCAACAAGAAGCACAAGAACGCACCCCGAGCGAAGAAGATCGCGATCGCCGCCGAGATCGCGCAGGAGGTGCCGGCGGCGGGCAAGAAGCTGCCCACGACCCGTACGGGCGGCAGCATCACCGTCACGGTCAAGAACGACAGCCCCGACGAGATCCAGGTCATGTACACCGGCCCGGTCACCGGCACCTTCACCCTGAAGGGCTGCGGCGGCTGCACCAGCTACGACTGGAGCCGCACCCTCGACCGCAACTTCAAGCCGTGCAGCGGCGGCAAGAAGTACCCGCAGCGCACGATCACCCTCCCGGTCGGCACCACGTACTTCCTGCACAAGCCGAAGGGCGGCACCTCCTCCAGCCCCGCCTCGGACACCGCCAAGCTGCAGTCCGGCTACATCTACACCGAGTGCGCCTACGTGACCACGGGTCTCGGCATCAACTCGTGAGACGACGAGCGCGGTCGGGCGGCGGACCGGACGGCCGGCAGGGGCGGACTCAGCCCCTGCGGCCCTCCAGCCACCCGGCCACGTCGTCGAGGTCCTTCGCGACGGCCCTGCGCACCGCACGGGCACCGACCCCGCCGAGCACCTTGGCCAGCAGACCGGAGAGGGCACCGGTCGGCACCGCCGTGAACGTCATCCGGATGGTCGTCGACGCGGGGCCGTCGGGCCGCAGCTCCCATTCGGAGACGTAGTGGGAACCATGGGACTCGGCCTCCACCACATAGCGCTCGGGCGGTTCGCTCACGGTCACGCCCATCTCCTCGGTGGCGTTCTTGCCGAACATGCGGCGGGTCTCCCGCCACCGCGTGCCCACCCCGAACACCCCGCCGGTGAGGACCTCCACCCTGACGACGCCGCTCAGCATCCGCTCCATGCGGGCGAGGTCCGTCAGGGCCTCCCACACCCGCCCCTGGGAGGCGGCGACACGCCGCTCCACGACGACACTCGCGCTGGTCATGATTCCCATGAAAGCACCGGGCCCGGACAACCGCCCCAGGACGACGCCCGGCGCCCCCGTCCGGAGCACCCCCTACCCCCGAAATGAGGAGAAGCCGATGACCGAACGTCCCGAGGGTGCCCCGGCCCAGCCCCAGCCGCAGGACCAGCCGTCCGCGACCCCGCCCGGCTCGCCCGGGCAGCCCGGTCCCACGCACCCCGCGCAGCCCCAGCCGGCCGCTCAGCCGCAGACGCCGACCCAGGCCCAGCTCCCGGCGTCGCCGAGCGCCTACCCGTACCCCAACCCCCAGTCGCCCGCCGGATTCGGCCCCCCGGCCGCCTCCCTGCCCACGCAGCACAACCCCTACGGGCAGCCGCAGCCCGGCGGCTACCCGCCCGCCGGCTACCCCACGGCCCCCGCCGTCCCCGGATCGGGCGGCGCCGGACGCGCCGTGCTCTGGGCCGTGCTGGGCGCGGTGCTGGCCTCCGCCGCGTGGGCCGGAGGCGTCTTCCTCCTCGGCCGCGACGACGAGGCTGACCTGCGCGGTTACGAGGCCAAGTCCGAGCTCTGCCGGGAGGTGGAGCACTCCTCGTTCGACGACGAGTACCCGGAGGAGGACTCGAGCCCCGTGAACCAGTCCCTGGAGCACGAGGCCCTCGACCAGAGCTACTGCAGCCTCTCCCTGAAGAAGTCCTCGACCTCCACCCTCTCCGACGCCTACTTCTCCGTGGAACTGGAACTGCACAAGAAGACCGACCCCGGCCCCGAGTTCACCGCCCGCTGGGCCGAGTACGACCAGCGCTACGACGACTACGAGGTGGAGAAGATCAGCGGCTTCGGCGACGAGGCGTACCTGGTCACGGAGGACACCACCTCCGGGGGCGACAGCGGCAGCCGCTCCGCCACGCTCGCGGTGCGCGACGGCTGGGTGACGTACGAGATGAGCTGGAGCGCGTACGCGTCGTCCTACGACGACGACGCGGCCAGTCTTCCGGAGGTGGCGGAGGTCACCGACTGGCTCAAGACCGACACCACCGCGACGCTGGAGAACCTCAAGGAGATCGACGGGGTGTAGCGCGAACGGCGGAGCACGGCGGAGGCGGGGGCGCGAACGCCCCCGCCTCCTTCCCTCTCACCCTCACCCGGTTCAGTCACCGGCGGCCTTGGCGTAGTCCTTGGCCATCTGCCCGGCGAAGTCGTAGACGACGCACTGCTCGTCGCCGACGACCCACGCGTCGTGGCCCGGCGGACACACGAAGACATCGCCCGGTCCCAGCTCGCCCTCACCGCCGTCGTCCATGCGGATGTGCATGCGCCCCTGCGCGATGTAGCCGTTGTGGTGGACCTCGCAGCTGTCCGTGCCCGCGATCGGTGCGACCGACTCCGACCAGCGCCATCCCGGTTCGAAGACACCCACGGCGAAGTCGAGCCCCGTGAGGTGGACGGCTTCGAGGTGCCCCCGCGGGAAGTCCCGGCGTTCGTCCGGCTTCTCGACCGTCTTGATCTCCAGCATGGCGGCTCCTTCCGTTCCGTCCCACCTCCCCATCGTCCGCCCGTCAAGCCGGTGCCGCCATCCGGGGGACCGGCGGCGCAGGAGATGCCGGGGTGCCGTGAGGACCGTCTAATGAGGGTCGGAGATCGTCCCCAGGGAGAAAGATGAGCGCACGGCGTTCCCGCGGCAAGGGCGGCGGCAGGAGCGGCACCGGAGGGCTGCGCGCACTCGGCGAATGGTGCGCCCGGCACTTCGTGATCGTGATCGTCACCTGGCTGGTGGTGCTGGCGGCTCTCCAGGTCCTCAACCGCTCGTTCGGCGGCGACTACTCGGACAACTTCACCCTGCCCGGCGTGCAGTCCCAGAAGGGCCTGGACGTCCTGAAGGCACACGATCCGCAGGTCGGCGGCTACAGCAGCCAGATCGTCGTCCACGACAAGGACAAGCCGCTGACCCAGCTCGGCTCCCAGATGTCCGAGACGGTCGACGACCTGCAGAAGCTGTCACACGTGCTGTCGGCGCAGAACCCGCTCACCACGGCCTCCTCCCAGTCGTCGGACCAGTCCGGCCAGTCCAGCCAGTCCGACCAGTCGAAGCAGCCGAACGTCGGCCCGCTGTCCTCCGACCAGAAGACCGCGTACATCACCATCCGCTTCGACGTACAGCCGTCCACCCTCCAGGACAGCTACCTCCACGGCGTCGACGACGCGGTGCAGCCGCTGCGGTCGGCGGGCGCCGAGGTCGAGTACGGCGGTCCGCTCGGCGAGCTGGCCCGGCCCGCCGCCGACGACCGGGTCAGCGAACTCATCGGCTTCGGAGTGGCGATCGTCGTCCTGCTGATCGGCTTCGGCAGTGTCATCGCGGCCGGTCTGCCCCTGGTGACCGCGCTGCTCAGCGTGATCGGCGGTCTGGCCTGCCTCGGTCTGCTGGCCGCCGCGTTCGCCTTCGCCACCGTCTCCCCGACCCTGGCCACCATGATCGGTATCGGCGTCGGTATCGACTACGCCCTGTTCCTGATCACCCGTCACCGGCAGGCCCTCATGGACGGCGCCGACCCGGTGCGGGCCGCCGGCCGGGCCGCCTCAACCAGCGGGCACGCCGTCCTCGTCTCCGGCTGCACGGTGATCGTCGCCCTCGGCGGGCTGTACGCGTCCGGGGTGAGCTTCATCGGCAAGCTGGGGCTCGCCGCCGCGACGACCGTCGTCTCCGCGATCGCCGGAGCCCTCACCCTGCTCCCGGCCCTGCTCGGTCTCATCGGCCGACGCATCGACCGCTACCACGTGCGCCGTCCCGTCGCGGAGACCGGCGTCCAGGAGGGCGAGGAGATCACCGGGACCTGGCACCGCTACGCGCAGCGCGTGGAGCACCACCCGTGGTGGTTCCTGTCGGCCGGTGTGGTGACCGTGGCGATCCTCGCGATCCCCGTCTTCTCCATGCAGCTCGGCCACATCGGTGACGGCGCCGACCCCACCTCCTTCACCGACCGGCGCGCCTACGACCTGATGACGGACGCCTTCGGGCCCGGCTCCAACGGGCCCCTCACGATCGTCGTCGACCAGACGTCCGTCCCGTCCTCCGACCGGCAGTCCCTGCAGAGCACCGTGCAGAAGGACCTCGACGACGTGAAGGGCGCGTACGCGGTCACCCCGCTGACCCCCACACAGGACGGGGACGTCCTGGTCGGCACGGTCTACTCCACTCAGTCCCCGCAGAACGCCGACACCACGGACCTGGTGAACCGCCTCGTCGACGACACCCTGCCCGGCGCGGTCTCCGGTACCAAGGCCGAGGGCTATGTCACCGGCACCACCGCGTCCCAGGTCGACTTCCGCGACATCGTGGCGAGTCGGCTGGCCGTCATCATCGCCGTGGTCGTCGCCCTCGCCTTCCTGATCATCCTCGCCGTCTTCCGCGGTCCGCTCGTCGCGCTGAAGGCCGCGGTCCTCAACGTCCTGTCCATCGGCGCCTCGTACGGGGTGGTCGTCGCCGTCTTCCAGTGGGGCTGGGGCGGCCCGGCACTCGGCGTCAACGGCAAGGTCCCCATCGAGAGCTACGTCCCGATGATGATGTTCGCCATCATCTTCGGCCTCAGCATGGACTACGAGATCTTCCTCCTCTCCCGTGTCCACGAGGCCTGGCAGCGCACCGGGGACGCCCGCGCCTCCGTCGCCCACGCCCTGGAGATCACCGCGCGCGTCATCACCTGTGCCGCGCTCATCATGGTCAGCGTGTTCGCCGCGTTCATCGTGAGCGACAACATCGTGGTGAAGATGCTCGGCCTCGGCCTCGCCGTGAGCGTCCTGATCGACGCGACGGTGGTCCGCCTGCTGATGGTCCCCGCGGTGATGACCCTGCTCGGCAGCCACGCCTGGTGGACCCCGCGGTGGCTGGACCGCGTGCTGCCGCACATCGACGCGGAGGGGGAGACGGCGGAGCGGCCGGCCCCAGTGAAGCAGGGACCGACCGCCTGACCGGTCTGTCGCAGAGCGAGGTGTCGCTCTGTCAGAAGGTCAGCTTCCAGCTGTTGATGTAACCGGTGTCGAGGCTCGCCACGTCCTGGACGCGCAGCTTCCAGGTGCCCGCGGCGGTCTCCGCGGACGCGTCCACCGTGTACGTCTCGACCACGTTGTCCGCCGAGTCGGAGGACGCGGAGTTCTTCAGCCGGTACGCCGTGCCGTCCGGGGCGACGAGGTCGATGACCAGGTCACCGCGCCAGGTGTGGACGATGTTCACGTCCACGGTGAGCGGGTTGGACGCGGCCCCCGCCCGGTTGACGTTGATCGGTGACTCGACGGTGGAGTTGTCGGGGATCTGGTAGTCGGCGGTGTTCTCGAAGACCGACTGGTTGCCCTCCTCGTCCACCCGCCAGGCGAAGCTCGCCGTACCGGTCTCCCCGGCGGCGTCCGTCACCGTGATGGTCGGCGTCGAGTTGCCGGCCGTGGTCGGCGTACCCGAGATCCGGCCCGTGGAGGCGTCGATGGACAGCCCGTCCGGCAGACCGGTCGCCGCGTACGACAGGGCGCCGGGGTTGGTGGAGGACGCCTGGACGTCCAGCGTGACGGCCTGACCGACCAGGGAGTACTGGGCCGCCGGCGGGACGACGGTCACACCGTCGAGGATCCGGGCACCGACGTTGATCGCGGCCCAGGCGTTGGCGGTGTTGTTGTAGGTCACCGAGCCGAGCCCGTACAGGTCGGCGGCGGCCTGCAGGGTGGCGGTGCGGGCACCCGCGTAGTTGGTCGTGGACGTCATGTACGTGGTCAGCGCCCGGAACCAGATCTTCTCGGCGGCCTCGCGGCCTATCGGCGTCACCGGCAGGTTGTCGAACGTCGGGGAGTCGTAGGAGACCCCGTTGACGACCTTGGCGCCGCTGCCCTCGGAGGCCAGGTAGAACCAGTGGTTGGCCGGACCGGAGGAGTAGTGGACGTCGATGGAGCCGAGCGAGGAGGACCAGTAGTCGCGCGAGGCGCCGTCCTTGCTGGGCTTGTCCATGTACCGCAGCGGCGTGCCGTTGCCGTTGATGTTGATCTTCTCGCCGACCAGGTAGTCCCCGACGTCCTCGGGGTTGCCGGCGGCGAACTCGACGGCGGCGGCGAAGATGTCGGAGGTCGCCTCGTTCAACCCGCCGGACTCACCGCTGTAGTTGAGGTTGGCGGTGACCGAGGTGAGACCGTGCGTCATCTCGTGCGCGGCCACGTCGATCGAGGTGAGCGGGTTGGCGTTGCCCGACCCGTCGCCGTACGTCATGCAGAAGCAGGCGTCCTGCCAGAACGCGTTGACGTAGTTGTTGCCGTAGTGCACGCGGCTGTACGGGGCGACACCGTCGTTGCGCAGCCCGTTCCTGCCGTGCACGTTCTTGTAGTAGTCCCAGGTCAGCGCCGCGCCGTAGTGGGCGTCCGCGCCGGCCGTCTCCAGGTTGCCGGTGGTCCCGTCGCCCCAGATGTCGTCGGAGCCGCTGAACAGGGTGCCGGTGCCGGACGAGCCGCGGTTGAGGTTGTACGTGCGGTGGTTGCCCCGGTCGGCGTCGGTCAGCGAGTACGACGAGCCGGACTGGCTCGTGCCGAGGGTGACCGTGCCGCTGTAGCGGGTGTTGCCCGTGCCGGTGTGCACACCCTCGTACTCGAACAGCTTCTTGCCGGTCTGCGCGTCGGTGATGACGTGCAGCTCGCTCGGGGTGTCGTCGTGCTGGAACCCGCTGACGACGGTCTCGTAGGCGAGGGTGGGCGTGCCCTTCGCGGCCCAGACGACCTTGCGGACGCTGTCCGCCTCGGTCTTGGCCGAGCCCTCGTCCTTGGCCGCCTTGAGCGCCTGCTTCTCCGCCGTGGCCCTGCTGACCGCGGCGCTGAGGTCCGACACCTTCAGCCGCGGCTTGTAGGAGCGGGTGACGCTCTCGACCGCGCCGGACTTCGAGGCGTGGACGACGAGGTCGCCGCCGAGGACGGGAAGTCCGGCGTAGGTGCGCTCGTAGCGGGTGTGCAGGGTGCCGTCGGCGTCCTTGACGACGTCACGGACCCGCAGCTCCTCCTTGCCGCCCAGGTCGAGGCGGTCGGCGGTGCTGTCCGTGGCCTTCTCGGCCTTGCGGATGAGGGTCTCGCGCTGAGCGGGGCTCAGCTTCGCGGGCAGGGACCCGCGGTCGGGCTTGGCGGCCACGGGACGGGCGGTGCCTTCGCCGCCGTCACCGCGGGCGCTGGCCGAGCCGCCCGGTACCGCCACCGCGAGCATCGCTGCCGCGACGACGAGCGTGGCCATGGCCGTGGTACGTCTGTGGGGGGTGGATCTCACGCGAACTCCTTTGCTGCGGCCGACGTTGGACGAACGGCCGTACGAAGGACCCGGTGCACGGATGGGGCGCCGGGTGGTGCAGGGAGAGCTGCGTTGCGGGTGCGCGTGCTCCGTCGTGAGACGGAGTGGGCACAGAGTGACAGACGTGAGCCGCTTATGTCAGGGGCATATCAAGTCTTTGGCCGGAAACTGTTCGATTATCGAGTGGTCGTCGACGGGCTGACCACGGCGGACCCGGAGTCGGCCCACGCGGCGTTCGAGGAGCGGACGGTGCGACCCTGAGTGCCGACGGTGCGCCCCCGAGGGTCCGACAGCGTCAGTGGTGGACGGGAGGCGCCTGCGGGCCGTCCTCCAGGGAGTCGGCGTTCCTGAGGTGGTCGCGCAGCCACTGCTCGGTGTGGTTCACATGCATCAGCGCGGCGGCGTGACTGAGGACGGCGTCACGCGACGACAGGGCGTCGAAGATCGCCTCGTGCTCCGCGAGGGTGCGCCCCGAGGCCTGGTCGTCCACCAGGCCGCGCCAGATACGGGCGCGCAGCGTACGGCCCGAGATGCCCTCCAGCAGGGTGAGCAGCGTCTCGTTGCCCGTGGCCGTGACGACGGCACGGTGGAACGCGGCGTCGTGCGCGTTCAGCTGCTCGACGTCGTCGCGCGCCCCGCGCATGGCGTCCAGATGCCGCTTCACCTCCGCCAGTTGCTCGTCGGTGATCCGGGTGGCGGCGAGGGAGGTGGCGACCGGTTCGAGGAGCCGGCGCACTTCCATCAGGTCCAGCAACGCCACCGTGTCGCCCTGCAGCAGCTCCACCGCGCCACCGAGACCTTCGAGCAGCAGGCTGGGCTGGAGGCTGGTCACATAGGTGCCGTCGCCCCGCCGCACCTCCAGGACACGGGCGACGGCGAGCGCCTTGACGGCCTCGCGCGCCAGGTTGCGCGACAGGCCCAGCTGCGCGGCCAGCTCAGGTTCCGGCGGGAGCTTGGAGCCCGGCGGCAGCGCGCCGGTGCGGATCAGCTCGCGGATCTGCTCAATGGCCCGGTCCGTCAGAGACAACGCCCACCCCTTCCGTCTCCGGAGTGTGCTCCGCGCTGTTCCGCGTGGGTACGTCCGGTCTGATCAGCCCCCTGGTACGAAGGTCGTCCCAGAGGTCTTCGGGCACCCCCCGACGGTACAGGTCCACATTCCGCCTGACCTGCTGCTCGTTCCTCATTCCCAGGGTGACGTTGATGATACTGGGATGGCTGAAGGGGAAGGCGATCGCTGCGGCGGGCAGGGTCGTCCCGTGGCGTTCACAGACCTCGGCGATCTCCCGCGCCCGGTCGACGAGGTGCGGCGGGGCGTCCGCGTAGTCGTACTTCATGCCGGGGGCCGGGCGGTCCCGTGACAGCAGACCCGAGTTGAACACGCCGACGGCGACCACGCTCCTGCCGTGGTCGACGGCGGCGGGCAGGACGTCGTCGAGGGCGGACTGGTCGAGGAGCGTGTAGCGGCCGGCGAGCATCACCACGTCGGCGGCGGTCTCGCGCAGGAAGCGGGCGAGCATGGCCGACTGGTTCATACCGGCGCCGATCGCTCCGACGACTCCCTGGTCGCGCAGGTCGGCGAGGGCGGGCATGGCCTCCTCGGCGGCCTGGCGCCAGTGGTCGTCGGGGTCGTGGAGGTAGACGATGTCGAGCCGGTCGAGGCCGGTCCGCTCCAGGGTGGCGTCGATGGAGCGCAGGACGCCGTCGCGGCTGAAGTCCCACTCGCGGCGCAGGTCGTCCCGGACGACGAACCCCTCGGTGTCGACACCCCGCGGCCGCTCGTTGGGCACGAGGAGGCGGCCGACCTTGGAGGAGACGACGTACCGCTCGCGGGGCAGGTCCCGCAGAGCGGCGCCCAGGCGCCGCTCGGACAGTCCGAGCCCGTAGTGGGGCGCGGTGTCGAAGTAGCGGAGGCCCGCGTCCAGGGCGGTCTCGACGGCGGCCGCCGCGTCCTGGACCGGCGTGACCCGGTAGAGGTTGCCGATGACGGAGGCACCGAAGCCCAGCTCGGTGACCTCGACGGAGGTGTTCGCGATCTTGCGGTTGCGCACGACGTGCTCCTGGGGCGGGGTTGCGGAGGGGACGGGGCGCCGGTCAGCGCCGGACGGCGGCCGAGCCACCGGCCACGAGCGCCTCGACCTCCGCGAGCGACGCCATGGAGACGTCGCCCGGTGTGGTCATGGCGAGCGCCCCGTGCGCCGTGCCGTAGGCGAGGGCGCGCTTGAGGCCGGTACCGGTGAGCAGCCCGTGGATGAGACCGGCGGCGAACGCGTCGCCGGAGCCGATGCGGTCCAGGACCTGCAGTCCGGGGAGGTCGGGGCCCGCGAGGAAACCGTCCGACGGCGACCAGGCCGCCGAGGACCAGTCGTTCACGCCCGCAGACGGCACCGCGCGCAGCGTCGTCGCCAGCACCCGCGCCGACGGCAGCAGGCCGGCGACCTCGGCGAGCGCGTCGGGCACCTCGTCCCGGCCGACCCGCACCGCTCCCGGATACGGTCCGGCCAGGCCGAGGGCGCCCACTACGACGTCGGCGTGCCGGGCGAGCCGCAGGTCGACCTCGCGGGCCCGGTCGGCACCGCCTCGGCCGGCCCAGAGGCTCGGGCGGTAGTTGGGGTCGTAGGAGACGGTGACGCCGTGGCGGCGGGCGGCGGCCATGGCCTCGTCGGCGACGTCGACGGTGGTGTCGGACAGGCCGGCGAAGATGCCCCCGGTGTGGAACCAGCGGGTCCCGGGCGCGAACAGCGTGTCCCAGTCGATGTCGCCCTTGCGCAGCTGGGAGACGGCGGTGTGCGCGCGGTCGCTGACGCCGAGGGCGCCGCGGATGCCGTAGCCGCGCTCGACGAAGTTCAGGCCGTTGCGGGCGGTGCGGCCGATGCCGTCGTCGGGCACCCAGCGGATCAGCGAGGTGTCGACGCCGCCCTGGAGGATCAGGTCCTCGACGAGCCGGCCCACCGCGTTGTCGGCGAGGGCGGTGACGACGGCCGTACGCAGTCCGAAGCAGCGGCGCAGTCCGCGTACGACGTTGTACTCGCCGCCGCCCTCCCACACCTGGAAGGTGCGGGTGGTGCGGATGCGCCCCTCACCAGGGTCGAAGCGGAGCATCACCTCACCCAGGGCCAGCACGTCGATCACCGGGCACTCCTCTCCACGGCCTCGGCGGTCAGTCGGCGGATCCCGGCGAAGTCGCCGCGCTCCAGATGGCCCGGCGTGGCCATCCAACTGCCGCCGACGGCGAGGACCGCCGGATGGGCGAGATAGCCGGGCATCCGGTCGAGGCCGATGCCGCCGGTCGGCACGAAACGCGCCCTGGCGAAGGGTGCGGCCAGCGCCCGCAGCAGTGCGCCTCCGCCGAGCGGCTCCGCGGGGAAGAGCTTGACGGTGTCGAGGCCCGCCGCGAGGGCGCGCATCAGCTCGGTCGCGGTGGCGATGCCCGGCACGACGGGCACCCCCAGCTCGCGGCAGCGCGCGACGACGTCCCCGTCGTAGCCGGGGGAGACGACGAAGCGTGCGCCCGCCGCCACCGCCCGTTCCGCCTGCTCGGCGGTGAGCACGGTCCCGGCACCGACGACCAGGCCACCGTGCGCGGCCATGGTCTTCAGGACCTGCGCGGCGTCCGGCGTGCGGAAGGTGACCTCCGCGCACCGCGCGCCGCCCGCGGCGAGCGCGTCGGCGAGCGGGGCGGCCGTGCCGGGGTCGGGCACGGTCAGCACCGGAAGGATGCGGCAGCCGTCGAGCACGCCCGCGAGGTCGGTGCCGGTCATCGGCCGAGCCATCCGCCGTCGACGGGCAGGGTGGTGCCGTGGATGTAGGCGGCGGCGTCGGAGGCGAGGAAGACGGTGGCGCCGGC